>CAZZWA010000028.1:13099-24088 GCA_964657555.1 uncultured Microcoleus sp. | reverse complement strand
AGAAAATCTTGTGTTTCTGTACTAGCCGCTCAGTAGGGCTTCGACAAACTCGTAGCTAGAGAACGGGCGCAAATCTTCGATGCCTTCACCTGCACCAATAAAGCGGATAGGCAATCCCAACTGCTGCACCACCGCCAGGGCGACACCACCTTTGGCAGTGCCATCTAGCTTAGTTAACACTACACCACTGAGTTTTGCTGCCTCTGAAAAGACTTGTGCCTGACGAAGGCCATTTTGACCAAGGGTAGCATCCAACACTAGGAGAGATTCAACTTTAGCATCAGAAGCTTTTTTGTCTACAATCCGCCGAATTTTGCTGAGTTCGTCCATGAGATTTTTCTTGTTCTGAAGACGCCCAGCCGTGTCAATTAGCAGCATTTCTGTACCCCGTGCCTGTGCTGCCGCAATCGCGTCAAATACGACGGCGGCTGGGTCAGTATTTTTGCCTGGATTGGCAATTACTTCAGTGCCGCTGCGCTCACCCCAAATCTTTACTTGTTCCACAGCAGCGGCTCGGAAGGTATCAGCTGCGCCGATCAAGCACTTGTAGCCTGACTTCTGAGCGAGGTGAGCAATTTTGCCAATTGTCGTCGTTTTTCCAGCACCATTGACGCCAGTCATCAGCCAGATATTCAGGGTGTCTTTTTCGGGGGCGAAGGTGGGACTGTAAGAGCCCTGGAAGGGTTGATCGAGCATATCTCGCAGAATTGTCTTGAGGTAGGCGATCGCTTGTTCGGGAGGCAATACTTCTTCTCGCAGTTTTTCTTGCAGTCTCTTGATGATGATATCCGTCGCCTCCACTCCGACATCTGCCTGCAACAGCAGTGCCTCAATTTCCCCCACGGCGTCTTGATTCAACGGCCCTTGGCCGACAATAGCCTTGAGCTGGTTGATCAAGCTGCGACGGGTTTTTTCTAAGCCCTGACGCAGTCGCTTGAGCCAACTGATTTCTTCAATAGAAATCTGATCAGGACGACGGCCTTGAGACGCCAGCACTTCAGATGACCACAAAAACCCCTCATCAAATACAAACTCAGGTGAGAGAAACTCACTCTCCTGTCTGGTTCCTAGGGGTGGAGCTGGCTGAGCATCTGCTACGGGTTGTGGTTCCTCAATTGCTGTTGCTTTTAGTTTTTCCAGCCTTACCTGCCGATCTTCCCGCGCCCAGAAGGGTACACTCACATCTAATTGTGTTGATTCTGATTCATCTGATGCAACAGTATCTGGCAGTAGATTTGCTGCTTCTTCCTGAACGCTGGTAATGACTACTCGTGTCTGGGAGTCTTGGGCAGATGCTGGTTTCACAGTATCTGGGTTTACCGCCTCTGGTGCTTGAGCTTCTGTAGAGGATGGTTTGATCGTTTCCTGCGCGAGTGGCTCTGGGAGCGGAGCTGCTTCTGGCTCTTGAGTTTGTGAATAGGTGGTTTCTGAAGCTTCTACGGGTTCTGCTTCTATCGGTTCAGATCGCTGGGATACCGTCTCTACATCTGGAACTTCCGTAGCAGGAGTTTGCTCCAGGGACTCAATCGGTGCTGCCAGTTCAGTGGCAGTCTGTGTGGTTTCTTCGTTTGATTGCTGTTGTTGAATGTTTTTGTAAGCAACTTTAGCCCAGCTCAGGTAATCTGCCGCCACCTGTGAGGAAGACTCTTGTGGTGGTTCTGATTCTTCAGATGGTTTTGCTTCCGGCTGGTCTTGAGCCGTTGTCTGTTCAACCTGAGACTCTTCTCGGGAGCTATCGCTAAACTGGCGGCGGAACCAATTAAAAACCATTTTTTAATCCCTAATAGGAATTCAGGGTTAGTCCCCGATCCCAGTGAAAATGCTAACCTTAAATTTCTTACTATAATAAGGCGACACTTGGCCTCCCGTTCATCCTCATTTTGAGGAAAAGGTACAGCAGAGGAATTCCCAAGAGGGTACTAAATCTAAAAACTTTTCAACTTGGGTGGGCTTTGGCTTTAATTTGGTCAGTCACCCGACGCAACACCCCATTTATGAACTTATATCCCTCTTCATCACTGTAGCGTTTTGCCAGCTCGACGGCTTCGTTAATAGCAAACCTTTCTGAGAGTCCTAAAAACATAATTTCTGCCACCGCTATGCGCAGAATATCGCGGTCAATCCGAGGCAGACGGTTTAAATGCCAATCTACGAGGGCTTGCTCTAGCTTTTCATCAATCTCTGAACGTCTGCGGCTGACTGTGCTGAGAATCTCTAGGGCATAGGCGCGGACTTCTTTCTGATTAGCCAAGTGGAGAAATTCTGGGAGCGACACAGCACCTCCCACCCGGTTAATCGCTGTTTGGGTTAGCTCAATAGCATCGTTTACCATTGCTCTAGCACTCTGAACATCACTAGCTCGCGTTTCACTACTCAAAAGGCGATCGCTGCTGCGTTTGATTTCGGCAGATGCAGTCTCTAGTGCCTCATGAGCTTCGCCAGTGAGGGTGCGGATGGCTGCTAGTATCATTCCAGACAACTGCTCCTCTACCAGTCGATCTGGATTTTCAGGGAGCTGGCTAACGCTCAAAAGAGCTAATTCACGGGCAATTTGGCGAGGTTTCATGGCAGCTTTTGTATGGTTAGGGGCTGAGTAGGAGACTCGGAAAGTTATGAGTTATGATTTTTGAGTTGGAGGAGTTCTTAACTCAAACTTCATAATTTTTTCTTGACCTCTCTGCCTTCTTTTGTTATCTACCCTCCGACAGGTATTTATCCAACTGCCGTTCCTTAGGTGTGGTGAGGGGTAACAGAGTTGAGGGGTTGGGAGTGACAATCCCACCAGAAATTATGATCTTAAATGCATCTTCTACAGACATGGAGAGGCTCACCACATCATCTTCCGGAATCACGACATACCATCCTGTAGTAGGGTTAGGGGTAGTTGGGATAAATACGCTAAGCATCGGGCAACTCAGTTTAGACTGAATCTCGCTGCTGACTTTGCCTGTAACAAATCCCAGCGACCATGCTCCTTGACGAGGATACTCTACCAGAACTGCACGGCGAAACTTGCCGTTGGTATCCTTCAGGAGGGTTTCCAGCAGTTGTTTGAGGGTTTTATAGACCTGCCCTGCTAAGGGAATTGCCTGTAACACCTGCTCTCCCCAATCCAGCAACCACTTTCCCGCAATGTTGCGAGCCATCAAACCTATTAGCAGAATGCACAGTAATGGGATAGCTAATCCCACAAATAAGCTCAGCAGATTAACCAATATAGGGTTTAGGTCGTTAAATGGATTTATCTGCTTGGGAATGCGGGTGAGAAAGTTGACTACCCAACTGGCAATAGTAATTGTTAGCCAAATGGTGGTAGCTAGGGGAATGACTACCAAAAGACCTGCTATTAGGTCATTCTTTAAGTCCTGCTTGAAGCGTTGGAGCACAGGTTGCTGACTCTCCTTACAACTGGCTGGGGAAATAGGGTTCTATATCCTATTTTTAAGACTTGTAACTAATTGTTGCAAGTCTCTAAGTAACATTAGGTGTGTTTTTTGTCTTGAATGCCAGATGAATGCCGAAAGCCCTATTTTAAAATTTGGTGGATATTGAAAAATTGCTGGTATTACACTTCACACTTTAGCATTTATAAGCCACTAGCCTTTGTCTGAGAGACAGAACTGAGCAGTGACGCATCCACACTCATTGGTATCATTGGTTGCTCAGCCCTCTCTAGAGAGGATAGCAGCATCTATTTCACGAAGGAGCGGGAATTTAATAACCTACAATTTTCACGTATGGTGTGTTATGCGTAGCCGCAGGGCACCAAGTCTATGCAAAGGGTGCGTTAGCAACAGCGTAACGCACCCTACACAACTCAAATTCTTAGCTCTTAATTTAATCCACCATCCTGAGAAAATGGCAGCGTGGAAACCCATTCCTTGACGATCAAGAAGGAAACGCAACAAACCCGTTGAAAGGGGCATTAAAGGTGAGACCAAGAACTTCTCGATCCTAATTAAGTCGCCTTCAGAAAGCTACAAGGCCCATTGCAGACTTCTCGTTTAGCCTAAATGTAGGCAGTCAGCCAAACGTTGTCTTTGTGGAAGTGAGTGCAGATGGCCAAGGGGTGCTGAGTCACTTACTATCGCACCGCAGCTTTACGACGACTTGGTTGTGAACCTCCCATGTCTCTCAAACCTGTCCAGCCGATGGCAATGTAGCCGATGGATAACAGCAAACTGCTAAGACCAGTCCGTATACCCAACTTCCAAACCTCACCTTGGGCTCGTTTCTCAGCTTCTAGCTTACCGCTGCGGAGTTGGTTTTGAGCCTCATCAATTTTTTGATTAAGAGCTTTGGGATCTTGCTTCAACTTTTGTATTTGTTCTCTAAGTGTTTGTAATCTAACTTTCTGATCTGGAGGAGTTTGAGGGTTACTGATGGCTTTATCCAGCTCTTGAATCTTGGACTCATCCTTGAGCAAGCTTACCTGATTTGTGATTTGCGTTTCAGCTTGACTGGCTCTTTGGTCAATTTGTTTCAAAGCTTCTTGGCTGAGGTTCCCAATGTTAATCAAGTACAGGGGCACTAGCAGTAAGAAGATCAACCCTAACAGACTGGAGAGCGCCAGCGCCCAGAATTTTATAGTGGCAAAGGGTGTTCGCTCTACCTGGGAGTCACCAGCGCTGTTGGTAACCCAATAACCCAGGAATAGAAGAGCTAACCCTACCATAGGTATAACCCCTCTGTCAACCATCTGGCTGATAAAATTGGTTATCCATGCCTTATCCTGCTGATTGTATGAAGTTAACAAGACTATATAGTCAATCAGAGAAGAGGCAATCAAGATGATGCCGACAAACTTGAGGGTCAGAGCAGTGAATGAAGAACTTGCTTTCATGGGTTTTGTCTGTGAGTTATTAATTATCTACTTTAAACTTAACTGGACTGCGATCCCAAGTATGGAAACAACTACATATTAATTGAGCCTCCTAGCCAAAGATGTAAAGATGGTCAATAGACTCCTGAAAATTGCCCTTATTAACCTATCACGTTCATAGATTAAGGCTAAGCTGAATGTACCTATCTGTTGTGTGGTGTAGCTTGATGATCTTGAGGTTAAAAACGGCAGTTAGCTTATATTCAGCTATCAATTCAATACTTTACCTAAATTTAATCTAAGTTTGGTAATGGTTAACAATTGGCGAAATTGTCTGTGTGATCGCAGGTTTTTACTTTCACCACTTTTCCTTTCCTTTCTTACTTGTAATCCCAACAGCTATCTCATGAAGGAGAAGAGGTTGTAGAGTTGGAAGATTATAGTTGTATGGTCTTAGTAGAGATATTTCTACTGCTCACTAGCAAAATCCTCCATATCCAAGGATAGGAAGATTAAACCGGATAATTTTGAGGTTTGAAGAGGCTGCATTCGTGAAAGAGCGACAAAGCACATATCTTTGAAGGGCATGCCTGTTAGGTAGCAAACCACGACTATTTCTTTGTTCGTAGCATTTATTTAGGTTAGATAATGATAAGATTTTTGTATGTTTATGGATAGAGGTTCTGACCCTCCCCATCTCTAAAGTTTTTTCAATCATAGTAGATAGGGGTAGCTGTGATCAGCCGATTCTAGGCTACTGTAAGATTTGGAGATTTCGTCAAAGCAGAACAGGCAGGACGAGTCTATTACAGATGGGCGAGTGGTAACACGGACAGCAAGAAAACCAGATGACGAAAATTGTTGAAGTACTACCGGAGCGGGCGGCGCTAATCGAGCGAGCCCTTGACATTGTTTTAACTAAACTTCAAATAGCGATCGCAGAGCGAGGGGTGTCTACCATTGCCTTGGCTGGTGGTAATACGCCCAAACCTTTGTATGAAGCGATCGCCACTCAAGATTTGCCTTGGGACAAAATTCATGTGTTTTGGGGTGATGAGCGCTACGTACCGCCTGACCATCCCGATAGTAATGAGGGGATGGCTCGTCACGCATGGCTAGACAAAGTTGACATCCCAGCAGCTAACATTCACCCTGTGCCCACAGGTGCATCTAACCCAACGACTGACGCCCAGAATCTGGAAGAACACTTGCGGCAATTCTTCCAGCTTGCCCCTGGGGATTTTCCTACTTTGGACGTGATTCTCTTAGGAATGGGAGACGATGGTCACACCGCTTCCCTATTTCCTCACACAGACGCTCTGCAAGTGCGCGACAGAATGATTGCAGTGGGAAACAAAGACGGTCAACCCCGCTTGACGTTTACAGCACCGTTGATCAACCATGCCCGTTCCGTCATCTTTATGGTTACTGGCGCTAACAAACGGCCAGCTCTCGCTCAGGTGTTTGCCCCCGAAGGAGATGAATTAACATATCCTGCCCGACTAATCAAGCCAGAGGGTGAGCTTTACTGGCTTTTGGATGAGGCGGCTGGTCAAGAGCTGAAAAGTTAAAACCTTCACAATTTTTACCAAATGACAGCACTGTCTTCCCGCCTCATTTCAGGGGATGGTAAGGAGCACTGCACTAGCGATAATTGGGAATGGGTAGTGGGTAACAGGAATTCTTACCAATTACCCACACTCTACTATTGACCTATGCCCATAGCTTAGGAGTGAGCGCTCAAAAGCGTCAATAAATCAGTACCCCCTGCAAGGAGACTTTATGATTGTTTGCCCCAATTGCAGCCACCAAAATCCTGACGGTGCACAAGCGTGTGAAGCTTGCTTTACACCCTTACCCGCGACTACCGCGTGTCCTTACTGTGGTGCACCAGTTCAGACAGACGCCAGCTTCTGCGGTCAGTGTGGCTCTAACCTGAAAACTCCCAACTCGCCCAACGTAGCAGAGAAACCGGCGGCAAGCTCGCTCCCCGACCCCGTAATACTAGAGAAGGAGCCACCAGAGTCAGTAATCAAGAGCACTACTAGTCTTCCCGATCCAGAAAGCCCTGCTACCGTAGTCAGTCAACCACCTGAACCGCTCGAAAATCTCACCATCCCACCACTGCCAGCTCCCTCTCTCCACGGCAAAACTCAGCTACAGCAGCAGTTTGCCCGACTCCAGCATATCCAAACGAATACAACAATTGAATTGCCACAAAATTTATCGGTTATTCATATAGGCAAGCCCAATGACCAGATTCCCCCTGATATCGATGTTTCAGGCTTTCCGAATTCAGAGGTTGTTTCTCGGATTCATGCCGATATCCGAGTGGAAGGGGACGCCTACTACATAGAAGATGTTGGTAGTTCCAATGGTACATACATTAATCACAATCCCCTCTTACCAGGTAATCGGCATCGATTACGATCAGGCGATCGCATTTCTTTGGGTAAAGGCGACCTAGTGACATTTCTGTTTCAACTCTCTTAACACCTCATCCAAAAGAAAAAATCTGTTCTTGAACTCGCTTGCAAGACAGAGTAGTACATGTGATAGGCTTGAGTTGACAATTGAGCATCATGGTGACTTGTCTAGCTAAAGTTTAAAAGCAAGGCAAATACCCAAACCAAAGCTCTGTCACCTCAAGGCGATACCCTAGGCTTTGAGTGTGCTGAGTTCCAAGAGCAATGTCTCTTGGCAGCGCATAAGTACCGTGTGCCTCACGGTAACTTGGGAAGGATAAAAAGTGAAGAGTTGAAGTTAATCTCATCTTCAAACTTCCGTCTTCCGAAAACGCCAGGGAAGATTAGTACTTCAATTCTGAGTTGGAAAACCAATTTAGAGGTAGTGCTAAATTTAGAGTCTGTACAGCTAGTCGAACGAGGAATCCCTAGAAGTGATTCTAGGAATCCAGCCTGCGAGTGCGCGGGCTCGATGCTGTCAACTATTGTCGCTGTGTTTCCAGTGTTACCAGTAGCAGGCCGAGAGGCGAAGATATTTGAAAGATGTAACACCGGTGATTACTCTGACCCTGCTGCATCCTCTGCAGTCGGTACCAGTTCAAAGTTGGACTTTTGAACCAGAGTCGGATATCAAGATTGGGAGATCTACTGACAATGACGTCATTCTCTACAGCGCTGTGGTTTCACGTCACCATGTAGAGATACGTCGCCATGATTCAGGGTGGGAAGTTGTTAGTTTAGGTGCTAACGGTACTTATGTCGATGGGAGACGCATCACCCAGGTAGCAGTAGTGGACGGTATAATTATTCGTCTAGCCAGCTCTGGTCCTAAAATCCAAATTAGGATGGGAGCAGCAGAATCAGAGGCAAAGATCAAGACAGTTGCGGGGAAGCGTTCGGCAAAGGTGAAAAGTGGTGAACCGATAAAGGAGACACAAACTTTCATAAGTTCCCCCGAAAACACAAAAATAGAGGAAACTACCCAACCAGATGTCCGGGGTTCATCTCAAGCAGCTAAAAAAGCTGATAGTTGAAGAAAGAGGGAAAGCTGAAAATGAATAGCCCTGGGAATGATCATGGTTCCTTAAAACTAGACCAAATGCCTCCTGTCGGTCAGATGGGGCTAACTTGGTTGATAGGAGCGGCTATAGCCACAGCAATGCTGTGGCAGATGCCCTTGGGAAATTACATCCTCTACCCTTTTACCATCCTGGCTACGTGGTTTCACGAGATGGGGCATGGCTTAACAGCAATGATATTGGGGGGAGATTTTGAGAAATTACTTATATTTCCCAACGGTTCAGGTATCGCGTTTCATCGCGGTGCTTTGCTATTAGGGCCAATCGGTCACGCCTTAGTAGCAGCCGCAGGGCCAATGGGACCACCCATTGCTGGTGCTGCTTTTCTGATTGCTTCCCGCCGCTTTCAGACAGCTCACTACAGCCTAATATTTCTGGGCAGTTTGCTGATTGCCTCAAGTATCATTTGGGTGCGCTCTTGGTTTGGACTGATAGCAATCCCAATATTGGGTGCAATAATCCTAGCTACTGCTCTAAAAGCACCCCGATGGGTACAGGGTTTTGCTATTCAATTTCTGGGCGTACAAGCTTGTGTGAGTACCTATCACCAGATGGACTACCTGTTCACTCGTGCTGCTATGGTGGGCGGACAGCTGAGCCTTTCGGACTCCAGCCAGATTGCGCAAAACTTGCTCCTGCCATACTGGTTCTGGGGAGGTGTGATGGCGATCGCGTCTCTGATTCTCCTAGTCCAAAGCCTGCGTATCGCTTATAGTTTAAATGACTGAGCAACTGTAAAAAAAATAACCTGATTAATCTCTTCTCTGGTACATTGAAATGGCTGAAATTACTCAAGATACACTGATAGATTACGGCTGGGAAAATTTATTGCTAATTGTTTCATTGATACTTTTTATAAGTGCCATATGTTTTGTGGGGTTTTTAAGCCGTAAGGTAGAAAACGCTATTTTTTTTACTTTAATTTCTAGCGCCTCAGTAATTTTTGCTTTTTTTGTCACTTACGTTTTTTGAATGAAGTTGTCCAAAAGCCAATTCTGGTGTTTTTTTTTGAAAAACCAGAGGTCGATAATGAACAATTTACAGCAGATTGCAAGTTCATGGAGTACACCCCTCCCCAATCCTCCCCTTACTAAGGGGAGGGTACCCGCTAGGGCGGGTGGGGTAGTGTACTTCACTTAGATGAAAAGCGCTGTATAAGTTACCACTTGCTCTAAATCTGTCAGTTCAACAACCAAGGCTGCACTCTACTACCGAGAAACCACCAAGTAGATGGACGGAAATCAACGTAACTGGTGGGGACGGCTAATTGCTAATTGCCTGAGTACCATTAGCCATCCTTTAATCTTAACCAACGTTGATTATCCTTACCTATTTACTATAATTACAACACCTCAAAATTTAACGCGCCTTCGACAGTTTTCTCAAGTATAGAGTGAAGCTCTGAGGATTTTCTAAATGAACACGCAACCAAAAATCATTAGGCAAAGTGAGTTACTCAATCGCCTAGTGCTGGATCGCTACACAGCAGAAGAAGTAGGTCGCGTAGAGCAATTGTGGCTAAAATCTCAATCGCACCAAATCGAGAGTTTTATCTGCAAATCAGGACTTTTAGGCAGCAAGAAACAAGTATTTACCTGGGAGCAAATAATAACTGTTGGTACCGATGGCATCATAGTACATAACAATCTGGAGGTCGCCCAAGCTGAAAAGCCGAGTCAAGCGGTGTCTCTCATTGGTCATGAAGTGTGGACAGATGCTGGCAATAAGGCTGGCAAAATAGTAGACTATCTCTTCAATTCCCAAACCGGAGCAGTGGTTGATTACTTATTTGTCTCTAGTGGTTGGCGCGGTGCTTTAGAAGGTGTCTATTTGTTACCAGTAGCAGCGATCGCCAGCCTTGGTAGCAAACGGTTGATTGTCGCGGATGCTGTTGTCCAAGTTCCTCAACAGTATGCCGAGGGACTGAATCAAAAAGTTAATCAAGCGGCAGATTTTCTTAAAGAAGACTATAAAAAAACTCAGGCAGATCTAGAGACTCTCAGGATCAAGGCTCAAAATATTGCCGAGCAAGTCAGAGAGAAAACAGAAGCAGTCACTAGTATTGCCAAAGAAAAAATCTCTGAGATCAAAGAGCAGTTAGAAGATACTCCGCAACCGACTGAGACAGTGACAACCATTGATACTACTGCTCAGCCTGTGCCAAGTGAGCCACCGGAGTTACCTGGAAGCACTAAGTAGGCTAATTCGATGACTCGCAGAATCACAAGCCGCCCCTTCTCTGACTCTCTCAAGATATAAGGGGCAGAGAGACCCCGCTTAGAACGGAATATCATCTTCATAGTCAATATCAGTGGGAAACGGCTCGCTGGGTTTCAGATCACTGGCATTTTCCGGTGCCATTTGCAGATCAATCCACTGCTTCGCCATAGAGAGTGCCTCTGCCTCTGTCTTGGCATTGTGGACGGGGATAATGCATTCCCCAGCAGCACTCCATACCTGAACGCAGAACACTGGCCTCGCTTCAATAATCCAACCCCTGTAGATTTCTGCTGAACTCATAGCTCCATGGTCTCCCCTATAGTCCGCAAATCCTTCTTTGAAGCTAACATGCCTACTCCTGTACAGAAGGGTTTCCCGAAAAAAGATGCTCTGTCAACAGCCC
>CAZZWA010000028.1:10065-12999 GCA_964657555.1 uncultured Microcoleus sp. | reverse complement strand
ATGCCTACTCCTGTACAGAAGGGTTTCCCGAAAAAAGATGCTCTGTCAACAGCCCTACCCACAAGGGGATGAGGCTTGTCCCTAATCGACAATCTTGGTGAAGACGATAGGCGCATTAATTGACGCCTAAGCTCCAAGAAAATCATCACCAATAAGGGGACGCGGAGGGATAGCAGGAAGATCATCAAGTTAGACTGATGTACCAAAAATTTCAATCTGCATCGCATTTCCTACTACAAATAAACAAATTACTATATATCTATTTAGATATGTAATTTTAATTTACTTGAGTAAACTAAATAAAATCTCTGTAAAGGTTATGTAAAAAATTTATGAAGAGTTTGTGAAGCTTCCTTCATTCTCTTGCCAAATTAAATTTTAACTCTTACTCTTGGTGTGTTGATTAAACAAGGTCGAGGGACTTAATAACTTGCCTCAAAGAAGTTTTGAGGCCACAGCTCTCCCCATGCTCTTCAGAGTGATGTGATAGACGTTTCTCTTGCTCAGCGCAGCTCTTTTTTCAATTTTGAGTGAGCGGAACTTAGTTTTACAACCAAAGCACTGCTTTGATTGTGGAACAATCATTATGTGAGCGTAGCATAAAGCTCTCGGAAGAGCCACAGTTTCCAGAATTTGTTCATACTCGACTTCAGTTGTAAAAAACAAGTAAACAGATGAAAAAATGCTGAAAAATCTCTTCCAAAAGTTAGCCGTTGCCACGGCTGGTGTCGCTTTAAGTTGCGCGGTTGTGGGAGCTAAACCTGCCGAAGCTGCACAATTTGATTTTTCTTATTCAGGTGACGGAGTTGAGGCCAGCGGAATCTTAACAACAACTGATTTAGACCCTAGCACAAACACTTATACAGTCACTGGAATAAGTGGTGAAAGAAATGGCGTTCTCATCTCAGGTCTTTTACCACCCAATACATTTCCCTCTGATGTTCTACCTAACAATAATCTCCTTTTCCAAAGTTCTCCTTTTTTAGATATCGGTGGATTTTCTTATAGTGCAGGTAGCCGCTATTACAATCCATACTTTTCTTCTAGTTTATCATCATATCTGGAATTCGCAAACCTTCCCGGTACGACAGAAGTAGGTAATAATCTCCCGACGTCCATAGCATTTTCTCTTCAGCCTACTCAGTCAGTTCCAGAACCATCTGCTATTAACTTCAATGTTGTCATTGCTGGCAGTGCTTTATGGCTAGTAAAGAGAAAACTAAGCGCCTCTAGAAAAACAAAAGTCTAATCGATGCCTAGGCAAATTTAGAATAGGTTTCTGGTGACATCTTTTTTGAAAAATGATAGTTGCAAGAGTAACCCGCTGTCAGCGGGTTTTTATTTGAAGGACTGTAAATCGTCACTTTGCGACGATAGCAGTTTCAAAAAAAAATTGTCAACAGAGAATCATCCGGCGATAGAGTTCCTCTCCTGTTAACTCCAACGGGTGTGAGGAGAGCCCCCTTGCCGCATAATAGTTGGAAAGGCAATTTTACCATCAACCATGAGAAAACTTGTCAACAAATTATTCTGTGCTAGGAATTTGCTCCAGCACCTACTGTTGTCTATCGCACCCATAGTTCTAGCAATCGGGCTAGTTGCAGCACCAGCAAACGCTACGGGCGTCTACCAAATCCCTAATCTGAGTGCGGGCGATCGCACCTGGATTATTGACAAAGCTGAAGTCCTCAGCCGCGCTAGTGAAATCCAGATTAGCAACGCTCTGGAGAATTTAGCAAAGGAGACCAGCAACCAGGTACGGATAGTTACAATCCATCGCCTTGACTACGGTGAGACACCAGAAAGCTTTACGGACAAGCTCTTTAAGAAATGGTTCCCCACTGCTGAAGCTGGAGATCATCAAACCTTGCTGGTTATAGATACTGTTACCAACGGCACCGCCATTCACACGGGCGATCAAGTGAGGACTATCTTGCCTGATGAAATTGCCCAGAGTGTGGCGCAAGAAACCGTGCTAGCTCCACTACGGGATGGTAACAAATACAATCAGGCACTCTCGGATGCCAGTGATCGCTTGGTTGCTATCTTATCGGGTAATCCCGACCCAGGCCCGCCTCAACTCGTAAAAACAGTTAATGCAGAAAGTACCTTTAAGAAAGCAGAAGAGACAGATGCTGGCAACGCCACTATCTGGGTAGTTGGTTTATTACTTGCAGCCACTGTCATTCCTATGGCAACTTACTTCTGGTATCAAAACTTAGGTTCTTAGTCTTGAGTGTACTCTTGCCCATGAATTAGAGCGATCTCAGCCCTGATAAATTCCCGCCCTAGATAGGCTGCATGATCTAGCAAAGTCACTGGACAGGGCTGGGTTTCCTCAAAAATTTTCACGCATAGTTCCTTTGCGGTTCTGCCGCTAAACAGCTTAAAATAAGCCCGCTCGATTTTCTTTTGCGCTGGAATCACCTGACCCGTTTCTGGGTTGACAGCCAAACCGCACTCATTAATGACATTGGTGAAATGCTTGGCACAAATTAACCCAGCCTCTCTATCTAAGTAGATAATGAAATATCCGCCGGGATCTAGATCAATATGACGCTGGGAAAGTTGATCGTTAATGGTTGCCAAGTCTTCGATTGTTCGATTCATGTTCAAATTAAGTTTAAGTTCAAGGTTTATGTTTTTCTAGGGGGAGAGGCTGACAGGATGTTGGTTACGGATGCTACAGACACATTTAAGCAGGCGATCGCCCACCGTCAACTAGTTTGGAGCAAAAATTCGCTGATGTTCCTCACCTTGAGCAGCCTCAAATAACAGCTCAGCACAGTTGAGAATTTAGGTTTAGTAGTTAATGAATAGTACAACACGGCGCAAGTTTAACTACCGTAGTGTGGGCAAGATGCCCGCGCAGGCGAAATGCCTACACTACGAAGGGTATCAGAACTTACGCCGAAGACTAATACTAGGAAACCA
>CAZZWA010000028.1:0-9965 GCA_964657555.1 uncultured Microcoleus sp. | reverse complement strand
GCCTACACTACGAAGGGTATCAGAACTTACGCCGAAGACTAATACTAGGAAACCACTAATTACTAACTACTTACAACTCTTACTACTAGTAAACTGAGAGCTGGTCATTCTTGATCGCACTCACGCTGACTAAATGGGATCTCCTGATTCATGGCGTCGATTTCCTGCTGCTCCATGTGATTTACCTCAGTAATGTAATTCAGCAGAATTTGGGCGAGGCGATGGTTGTAAAATCGGTGCATGCTGTGGTTGGGAGTCGCTGGGAAACCGCGACGTTTTTTATGACGACCACCAGCACCGGGGTCAAAGACTTGAATGCCGTGAGCGATCGCCCACTCAATCGGCGTGTAGTAGCAAGCGTCAAAGTGCAGGCAGTCAATCTCCTGGAAAGACCCCCAGTACCGCCCGTAAAGCTGATCGCCCTTAGTCAAGCAAAAAGACATCCCCACTGGCTGCTGATTATTCTGCTCGTGATAGGCAGCAACAAACAATACTCGATGGCGATAGTTATGATCCAACTGCTCGAAAAACTGCTGTGTTAGATATTTGCTACCCCACCACCCAAACTTGTCACATGTATCGCTGTAGAAGCTATACATCAAAGGAAACAGCGAGGTGGGAATTTCTTCACTAGTGAAAGTTTGGAGTCGCAAGCCTGCTTTTTCCACAGCTTTGCGCTCCCGCTTAATGTTACGACGCTGATTAGCATTGAAAACTCCTAAGTAGTCGTCAAAAGTCTCAAAACCATGATTTTGCCAGATATAGCTATGATGCATCCAAGACGTGAAGCCATGGCGTTCTAGTACTGGTTGCCATTGGGGATCTACATAAAGGAAATGACAGCCTGAGATGTGGTGGCGATTGCAGAAATGGTCAATTGCCCCTACCATTAACTCTGTCAGCTCCTCCTCATCTTCATTGGGTGCGATTAGGAAGCGATAGCCTTCAGCTGGTGTAAAAGGAGACATTCCCAACAGCTTGGGATAGTACTGCACTCCCAACCGATTTGCCAAATCCGCCCACTGGTGGTCGAAGACAAATTCCCCATAACTATGACCCTTGACATACAAAGGAGCAGCTGCAATGAGCTGCCGATCTCGCCATACAGTCAGATGGTTTGGTAACCACCCTGTCTTTGCCGTTGTGCTGCCAGATGTTTCCATGTTATTGAGCCAATCCCACTCCAGGAAAGGCGTTGGCAGCCTCAGAGCGAGGGCATCCCACTCAGCTTGAGGTACATCAGCGATTTGACTAATCCAGGACACAGAATAACGAGGCTTGAGTTGTTTTATCATCGCCGCAGTTTAGGGAACATCTGCCAACTTCCATTACAGGGTAATCCAACTGGCTCAATATTGCAGGCTATCCTGAGGCTCTTCCTAACTTAGGGTAGAGACCTCTGTCTTTGGGAAGATTGGGGTTTGGGAATTAGAGATTGTGGTTTTTTGGAAATTTCTCACCTTCCGAGTCCCCGAGCAAGTACAAGAAAGCCTAAAACGGGAAGTCCTACCATTGCTAAATCCGGGCCTCCCTTCTGTCCCTTATCCCACCTCTGTAGCCAGCTTAAAGTGAAATGGTACAGTTTCTGGTCGGTCCGAGATCACCGCAACAGAATTTTATTCTTGGTAATTTAATTCCATCAGTACAGTTATCGATAGTCCAGAAACACTGCCTTAGCAATGACATTGACAGATAACAATTCTCAATGCGCAGCTACGTGGAGCAAAAAGCTCACTTCCTTCACTGGCATTGGTGCTGCCGCACCGCCTAAAATTAGAGGCAAATGGTTCAGCTTAATTCGTCAATCAAATCAACTGCCAGCTGGGAAGCGACTAATTTGCCGCCGCCCAGCACAGCTAATCGTTCTAAAACTAGTGCAGCCAACTGTTGAAAAGCATTTGGCCAGTCAATCCCTGACTGGGTCATTTCTACAGCAAGAACCCGCTCGTCGAATCCCGGTGTCCACACTAGTGTCTAGTACCAATGGATGGAGTGAGTAACCAACGAGGCAATGGTTGACCAAAGGAGCCTAATTGAAGGTCAATTTCAGCCTTGGTGGAGCAAACAATCTGCACTGGCTGTGATGGTTCGCCTAGATGCTCTCGTTGCTACAACAACAACTGCTTTGAAACACCAAGTGCTGTCTCATCGGCACGTAGTGTACTGGTACCAGATCAGACCCCATCAGCTTGAGAGCTCCATTTTCCAGGTGTGCTTTATCGTCTTGGGAAAAAAAACGGGCGGAGCATACCTAGTGGTAGGCCATCAAGCCACCGACACTCACTGCCAAAACTACTGTTGCATAAGGTCGTATTGCGGCAGAATTTGCATTCATGGTTGCTAGTATCTCGGAAAAACAATCAAGTCTAAGGAATCCTTTTTCGGTGTTATGTGTCTATAAAGGTTAAAAGAAAGTAGGCTAATCAATATCCCCCATTTGGCAGAGTGATTACTTTCGTTATTAATTAGTGATGGGGTTTTGCCCCTCAATTAACAGACGTCCTATGGGTAAGCCGGGTCAATCCTCGTTTCGCAGAATACTGCTGTCGCGCATTTTGCTTCTATCGGTGCCGGTTTTACTGCTAGGGGTAATAGCGACTTACTATAAAGCACGCTCTAGCCTCCAGGAAACAGCTCGCCAAAATCTGGCTGATAGCGCCGTTAGAAAAGGTGAGAAGATTCATGATTTCATGGCAGCGATGCAAGGTAACCTAGTAACAGCTAGTGAAGCTATGGTGCTACAGTCTGGTAACTCAGAACTTTTTCCAAAGTTTTTAGATCAACTGACCAAACAATTTCCTAGACCAGTCCACTGCATTCAACTAACTGATGTACAGAAAGCGAAGCTAGCAGCTAGTACCTGTGAAAATCAGAATATTGGAGCGATTCCTATCGAGCAGTGGCCTCAGGGTCAAAATCAATTGCTGCTAGACCGTTCTTCTGTTCATGTGAAGACGATATTACCATCAGAAACATCCTCGAATCAGGCACTTTCAAGCCAGAAAGTGCTCAAGCAAATCAACTCAATAAGACTGTTGTTAAGTGCGCCAGTTTATGATCGTGGGGGTACACTCCGCTATATCCTAAGCGTTGAATCAGACCTACTAGAGCCAGACCAAGTCAAGTTGGAGAAACAGAAGACCAAGCAAGGTTCTCTAGTTGGCAATACAGTGGTGATTGACCAAGATGGGACGATCTTGGCGCATCCGATTCCTGAACGAGTGGGGCGCAATATTCAAAATGAGGAAGATGCAGACAGGCTCAAAAGTATCTTGAGGCGGGCGATCGCTGGCGAAAGTACTTACCTACACCTGTTTGATTTTGAATACGATGGGGTGGAATTACTAGCTGGGTACACGGCGATTGAAAGTCCCGTTACTAATCAGCCGCATCACAAGTGGGTGATCTTGGCCTTCACTCGTCGCAGTGATGCCCTCTCTGAACTTAGAGAGATTCGTTATGTTTTGGTGATTCTGACGTTTTGCTTAATAGCCGCAAGCATTTTGGCAACGCTGTATATATCTCGCGTTTTGGCTTTACCCTTAGAGGAACTGACAGACTATGCTCTACACCATCAGCACGTCCACTCCACAGGGCGAGTTCCCCACAACTTCAAAATTCGGGAGTTTAACCAACTGGCTGAAGCACTCAATAGCATGGTTGAGCGACTCAAAGCCTGGGCAGAAGAAATAGAAACAGCCTGGAGAGAAGCGAAAACCGCTAACCAGATGAAAAATCAGTTTTTAGCTAATACCTCTCATGAGCTGAGAACTCCTTTGAACGCCATTATCAACTGCATTCGACTAGTACAACATGGCTACTGCGATAGCCGAGAAGAAGAACTAGATTTTTTGCAGCGGGCTGATGACGCAGCCATTCACTTATTAGGAATTATTAACGACGTATTAGACATTGCCAGAATCGAATCTGGCAAGGTAATGGTGGTAATGGAGCCAATCGATCTAAGAAAAATTCTTAAAGAAGTTATTAATTTACAGGCAGTTCTGATTCAGCAGAAAGGTCTAGAGTTTAAAACACCTGACTTGCAAGAGCCAATTGCCGTTCGTGCAGACCCAGCCAAGTTCAGGCAGGTGCTGTTAAATGTGGTTGGTAACGCTGTCAAGTTCACAGAAGAGGGCGGCATCACTATTAGTACGCGAATAGAACAAGCTGCGCCAGAGGGAAAGAGCCAAACTACACCTACCCCACGCCGCGACTCACCAAGGCCAGAAAAAAAGGTAAATGGTAATAGGCATACGGTAGGTGGGGGAATAGGAGCAGCAGGTGGGGAAATAGTGACAAATTCCGTCAATCTACCTACTTCCGCTGCTCCTTCTCTCCTCTCATCTTCTTCCCTTATCGTTGTAAGCATCAAGGATACAGGGATTGGCATTGACCCAGCTCAACAGCATCAACTCTTTCGCCCCTTCGTAATGGTCGATGGCTCAACCACGCGCAAGTTTGGGGGAACAGGTCTCGGTCTTGCCATATCTAGAAACTTAATTGAACTGATGGGAGGTAGTATTACCCTCTCCAGTGATGGAGAAGGACAAGGCACTGTCGTGGAAATTTCCTTGCCTTTAATTGAAAAGTCGCTATTGCCTTCAGTTGAATCTACAGAATTTTCTGGGATAGCAGAAGTTAGCACTGCCACTGACACGAAGGATGATTGACACTAGGTTAAATTGGACGTCTGCTTAATAAAAGCAGCATCACTTTCAATAAATTCCAAAGCAGTTAAAGATCTAACGTCCCAGAAGAGCGATAGCCGCGCCCGCTGCTGCACCACTGAGGGCATTATGGAGTGGATGGTGGCTGCCTGTAATCTCACCTGTCACCGTGCTTGTTGCTGCACCCACTCCCGCATCCCGAGCCAGGTTACGAGAGTGGAGAGCGCGGCTGGTGCCATGAACAGCAGCACCTGCGGCGGCTCCGTTAATGGCATTGTTGATCACCGAATGATGACCAGAGATCGTCCCAGTCACCACACTCGCGCCCGCTCCCACGCCAATATCTCTTAACAGATGGTCGTTTGCAGATGCGGGTTTGACAGAAAATAGCGTGGCACTCAATAGACTCGTCGCCACCAGGCTAGGCAAGAGTAGGCGTTTCTGTGTCCGATTCATCGCTGTACCTCCTTGAGGGATTAACTGCTAAAGGATCATGGAAGTTTAGACTGTCTTCCTCTATTTCTAGCCTAGGTAACTAGGTTGGAATTTGCCCTGATCCTTTCGGGTGATCAGGGATTTAGTTAAAGGACACGTCCGGAAATTGGTTTGGTTGTGTTGAAGCTAATCAGCGATCGCTACCTACTGCGCCAAGACGGGACTGAACTCCATTAAAAAAGTTTTAAGTTTTCTCCGTACAGTAACCTTACCTATTAATAGATAGGTGTCCGGAATCTGTCTCAAAATTTTGTAGTACTGTATAATACAAGTACTTGCGTGCCCCAACTGCCAAAGCTTACATACTTTAGTACGAGAGGAACGGTACCGTTGCGAAAACAACGGGCGAGAAGCGAGGGAGGCGCGAAGAACCCGGAAGGTTGGCCTAGAAGTAGCCATCCTTTAAAGAGTGTGTAATAACTCACCGGCGGAGTTCTTTCTCAGTGATGCACGCTTCGCTCTGGCGACTTGCACGCAAGTGATCAATTATGTGACTATCGATTATTCCGTATGACCAGCGATTCTCGCCTAGTTAAAATTAGCAAATATCTGAGTTACCATCTGCGGCATTGTCCTGATAAAATTGGCATAGAGTTGGCTCCTGGTGGCTGGGTTGCGGTAGAAGAACTTTTAGTTGCCTGTAAAAACCACCAATTTCCCATAAACCGCACGGAACTGAATGAAGTCGTCGCTCAGGATAGTAAGCAGCGTTTCGCCTTCGACCCTACAGGCACCCTAATTCGTGCCAACCAAGGCCATAGCATAGAAATCGATTTACAACTGGAGTCTTCTGTACCTCCAGATGTGCTATACCACGGTACAGGGCACCGCGCACTTGAGTCAATTCGGCAAAGGGGTCTTTGCAAAATGTCTCGCCACCACGTCCATCTATCAACGGACATAGCCACAGCTAGAACTGTGGGGATGCGGCACGGTCATCCAGTAGTTTTTACTGTAGATGCCGCAGCGATGCACAAGGCAGGTTTTGTCTTCTACTGCTCTGAGAACGGAGTCTGGCTAGTGGATTGTGTTCCACCCGAATATTTAGGGCAAACCTGAGTAAGTGCCTATTGAATTGCCTAGTTGAGCGAGCTTGAGTTAGCCAGGTACAACATCAGCCAGCCTAATGCCTCACATCGTAGACAATTTGACTCTTACTCAAAAATTGATTCCCCATGATTCCATTACACGGCAAAAATAACTGAAATTATGGGACAAGGATACTTTGATGACTTTCCAGGCAGCCACGAACACCGTCAACCACAGGAACAAGATTTACTTGGAGCTGGTTGGCGACCGTTACACCGTGATCTTGACTGGAAATTTCTATACCAAATTGTGTTTAATAAGCCGTGGGATCTAGCGCAGAAGACTTTAGATATGGCTAGTAGCATTGCTGATGCTCTTGGTCGCAATGAATATGCTTGGTGGGCCAATCTATTGAATGTTTTTTCTGAAAGTACGCGATACGAAGTGGATCAGTTTTGGGATTATATTACTCCCTCTCCTCCAGCCCCAGATTATCGGTTTCGAGATATTTTAAGTACGGAAACGCCTTTAGTACAGTTTGTCAGCCGCAACTGTATTCCCATCGAATATGTCCTCAATCGACTCCAAGAGACTACTGTTCTCAAAGTACTGGAATTTTTAGGTCGTCCTGATGCCATTACCCAGTGCTTCCAGGAGCGATATTTTTATTACCCTGTAGAGCGATTTGTTGATTGGAATCGTATTGAAAGTATAGGCACCATTTTGGCAAACTGGTCAGGGCGTCAGGTTTGGCTACAAATCAACAGCTCTGGTTGGGGACGACGACGGTTTACCCTGATTGGCAAAGAATTAGCGCCACTGGTTAACAAAGCAACTTACAATACAGCAGTGATGCTTAGCGGTTATAAGAGCCGTGTAGGAAAGGTTAACAGTCAGTACCAAATTCGTTCGTTTCCTGCTGACGTTCAAAGTTTTACTGATGCAGTACAACAAGCAATTCTCAACCAAGATCAGTTAGCTGTATTGGTACATGGAGAGCCTGGTACAGGTAAAACAGTCTGGACACAAGCCGTAGCTAAAGAAGTTTTGGTGCCTTTAGGGTATGTGATTTTCATCCTAGATCATGATGCTGTGGAGAATTTTGTTCCACCAAATTACTTAGAGCGGATTTGTATCATCATCAATGAAGCTGATAACTTAGCACCCAATCGAGCCTATGAAGTCGCTCAACAAAATAACAAGACTGAGCATATTCTGAGTTTGCTGGATGGCACTTTGTATCAGAGTGTAATTAATGAAGATGGGATTCAGCCTGAGCAAAAGCTGGTGATGTTGATGACTTGCAATACCACTGAAAGGTTAGATCCAGCTATGTTACGCAAGGGACGGGTTGATTTTACCTGTGAATTTACTCACAGATTTGTCTAGCGGGTTTATCGGTAATTGAGAACATCTTAACTATGCGACAAATGAAGTCCTGCGGCGTAATCGTAATGCGTGCTCAGCCGCAAATGAGTTTCCTGCTGATGCAGCCTCCCCAGCGCTATGAAATTTTTAAGGCTTTTTGCCTATCTGCTTATAGGAGTAGTTTTATTCTGGCAGTGGGAACTTTTTAAACCAGTGCTGCCAGTTACGGTGGGTTTATCAGGTGATGTTAGCATCACTCTTGCAGGTGGGCTGTGGCAGCAACAGGAAAAAGGGATTGTCAAGCTAGACATCACCCTAGATTTAGTTTGCGATCGCGATCGCTGCTCTCCGGAAGTTTGGGCTTATGCACCTCAATTCGACCAAGCTGACCATGAGGGCACTGTAGAGGTCACTGAACGCGACGATGATGCATGGCGTCTACAAGTCAAGATGACGATAAACCCTGACCCTTGGAGGCGGCTAGGTGGCACAGCGAAGTATTTCATAGAACTCCAGCGTCACCAGAACCAGCTCGCGGGCAACTACGCAGGAACCTTCAACGACCAGCCTGTAAGCGGCCCTGTGACAGTAAACATCCATCCCCACTGGCCAAAACAAGTACCTGACCATCTGCCCGTAGCAAGTAGAGAACATCCTCGGCTGCTCTTCCGACGACAGCAACTGCCTGAGCTGCAAGAAAAGGTAAAAACCCGCACAGGTCAAGCGATCCTCACCCAACTAAAAAAAACTCTCGCCCAAAAAATTGAGTACGGTGGATACGTCCCAAACGGTGGGTATCACGCCGCCGGTCATTGTTTTTTGTACCTGTTGAACGGTAACCAACAAGAAGCTGAAACAGCATGGCAGATTGTTGAAAACTCGATGAATCAACCAGGCCCTCGATTGTTGGAGGAGTCACCAATTGTCGCTGGTGTCGCCCTAGCTTACGACCTCTGCTATGAAGTCTGGAACTCAAAGCGTTTGAGGGAGGTAACAACTTGGTTAGCACAGCAGAGTGCGGTGTTAATTAAGGGTACACCCAACCAGGGTTGGAATCCCCTTCCCCAGAGTAACTGGAACGCTAGGGCTCGTGGGGCTGCTGGTTTGGCTGCTTTGGCGATTCTATCTGAACCAGATGAATTTTTCTTTAAGCCTACTGACTCCCGACGGCTGCTCAAAATTGCCGAGCGCAACGTCAAGCGCTACCTGACCATTGGCATTGGAGAGCATGGATTCGGCAGTGAGGGCGACCATTACACCACTGAACCCTGGATTCTCACTATTATCCCGTTCTTGCAAGCATATAAGAATGTTATGGGTAAAGATCTGAGCCAGGGTTCCAGCGCCGAGTGGTTCTTGCCGCACTATATCATGCGGATTGTCGGCAAACACGGTAAGCTATCCCTACCGACTTACGGACGCCACCATTCGGGGCCTGCCAGTTCTCTGTTTGCCGTTGGGTTAAGCAGTGTGTTGGAGCGATTCTTACCTGGTGTTGTGTGGTTCTTCAACTACCACTTAGGCTGGGATGGCGATCGCAGTTTTGGCATAGAACTGCCGCATGAGGCAGCTTTTGCCCTAGTAGGGTATCGCGACAACGTAGCACCGATAAACCCAGCAGATGTTTTTGGTCGCGTGCTGGTGGATGAACAGAAGGGCTTTTATCTGTTCCGCAACCAGTGGCAGGATGAGCGCGACTTCGTAGCTACCATTTACCTAAAGCGACAACCTTTGGGAGGCTCTTGGTCATTTCCGGAAGCAGGCAGTTTCCGCATCTGGGGACTAGGAGGGCATTGGGCAAATGCTCTTGCTACCGATGGGAAAAGGCAGGATGAAAATGTGGTTGTGGTGCCCAATACATCAGCGTCGGCAGATGCACAACCAACTTTCTTCCAAGCTGAGTTAAATGGGTCAGGTGTGGTGAGCATGAGAATGAACAATGTTTACCGAGATCAAAACACGGCTGTGGGTATTCGTTCGCTGCGTTCTTTCGCCGTTGATTACAGTGGGGCATCGGGAGCACCAGGCTTGTTTGTGGTGGTGGACAACTTTATGGGTGAAAGCCGTCAGGCTGACCTTGGGGATAGAACTTGGGTGATGCATAGTGAGTCTGAGGTAAATGTTGAGGGTAAAAGCTTTACGATCCAGGCTCCATCTGGGGCGACAATGAAGGGAACATTTGTGACACCGGATGGAGTGCAGATATCTTTTCAAAAAGGCAAGAGTGGGGGAACTATACTCGCGACTGGCGGCGCTCAGTTCTTTGTCGTCATGACGGTGCAGTACGGCAAAGCTCCTGAGGTTGAGATTTCCGGTACTGGGAAAGACACCAAAGTCAAAGTTGGCGGCCAAAGCATTTCTTTCACCCAGGATCGGATTGTCTTGGCTAAGTAGCAACGCTCT
>CAZZWA010000027.1:18558-24220 GCA_964657555.1 uncultured Microcoleus sp. | reverse complement strand
TATCTATTAATATGTTTCCCTGACGTCGATGTTCACTGTTATAGTTCTCATTGCCCTAGGGGTACTTACCCACTCTGTGGTTTTAGCGACTACCCGAACCACATATCCTCGGTTTACTAGCATTTGCACCAGGTGTGGATATCAATTGCCGCCATTGGAGCGACCACTGGCTCCCAACGAATGCCCTGGATGTTACTGGATGGATAAATGACCAGTAGACTTGGGCATAAGTACGCTAACCCCCGATCAAGGTCTTCGACTAAAAAATTTTGGTCAGCATGATAGAAGGCATACTTCAGCCGATGATCGCTAGCTATGCTTGGGGTACTATCAGTGACAGCAGGGGTCGAAAACTGCCTCTGAGTCAAAAAACAGTAGGGCAAGCTAGCCTAAATCGCATCAGTCGATAATTTATAGCAGTTCTAAATAAGTCGTAAAACAAAATTAACCTAAATCCAGCTCCCTGTAAGGATCGGCTTTTCACAAATCAATTGCTTTGTCAAGGTTTTTGAAGGAGGGAAGAGCAGTTTTTGGGGAATCTAGCGGCTGAACATGTCGCTTCAGAATCTCAACTCTCACCCTCAAAAGAGAACTCAGGACTTCACCAACGCCGTTGGTAACGCCAGCTCAGTTGCATGCGCCGTTGTTGCAGCAACTCAGTATACAGCTTTTCTATCTGAGTGATATTGTGGCTGAGGGTGTAGCGCTCTAGGACTCGTCGGCGGGCCTTTTGTCCCAATAGAGTTGTCCACTCAGGATGGTCTTTAAACAGGGGCAGCAGGGTTCGCAACTGCCCGCTTACCCGTCGGGTACTTAAAATAACACCTGCTCCCCCCTCTAACACTTCACCATCGGCACCAGCATCCGTTGCCATACAGGCTACACCACAGGCCATTGCTTCTAATAATGACAGTGACAATCCCTCAACGAGAGAAGGCAAAATAAATACATCTGCTCCCCGCAGAATTTCAATCCGGCGGGACTCGTCGGCAACGGTTCCCAGCCAGAGAATGCTGTCTTCACTGTCATAATACAGCTCTAAAGATGCCCTCAGAGGCCCATCGCCAACAATCAATAACTTGCTCTTGCTATCAGTTCCCATGTAGGACTGCTTCCAGGCTCGCAGTAGAGCCTCTACATTTTTTTCAGTGGCAATCCTACCTTGATAAACAAACAGGTGTTTGGCGTTAAATTCTGCCTTAAGGTTAGAAGGGCCGGGAGAATATTTCTGGACATCGACCCCATTAGGAATCACAGCAACCTTTGCTGGTGAGATACCCAATCGTGCCAGTAGTTCCCGTTGAACCTCAGAAAAGATAATCACTCGGTCGTAGTTAGCCAAGAAAGGCGCGTATAGCTGATATGTCAGCAGTTGAGTGCTCGATTTGAGATTGCGTCGTTTGCCATCAAACGGCGTGTGGAAGGTAGCAACTAGAGGTATATTTAGCTCCTCACAGATTTCCGGGAGTAAGAAGTCTAGAGGAGACAAAGTCAGAGAGGCGTGTACCAGATCTGGCTTCAGCTCTTGGAGCGATCGCATCAGTATCTTACTCGATTTCAGCGTGGGAATCGTGTAAACCTGAGACTTAAGCAGAAAAGGCAAAGAGACTTCTTGACACTCTGGCCAGTTGTCCGAGACAGATTCTTCTTCTTGGGCAAAGTGCAGAAAGCTGACCTGGTGGCCCCGATCTAACAACGCATTGGTTACTTCTCGACTATAGGTAACATTTCCGCAAAAAGGTGATTTTTTTCCAAGCCAAGCAATATGCATTTTTTGACAATTTTGAGTCTGATAGGGGCAGTGTCACTGTGTCTTTGTAGCGTTTTTGCCGTATGGCTATCGCTAACAAAGGCACAAACGCCACTAAGCCCGCCCTGAGTTTTGAATTAAGAGTTTTTAATTCAAAACTCGTCATTCAAAACTCACAATTTTTCTGTTCCTGTACCGGAAATATACCAGGTTAGGACACCTCCTGCGATCACGATTGCCGCTAAACCGAGAAATACAGACTTTAAACCCAAAATCGTCTCTGCTACGCCTGCCAAAGCTAAAGGTAGAGATAGAGCAATATTAATGACGTTATTTTGCAACCCAAAGACTTTTCCTCGCATCTGATCTGCAGTTTCTGCCTGGATAGTCGTCTGCATGGGCACAGCGACTAGCGCCGCAAAACCACCCAAGAGCGCCGTCCAGAGTAAAGCACTCCACAACTGTGGCGCAAATAAACCGAGACCTACCAGAGACACTGTCACCCCAATAGAACCATAGAGACTGAGCCGACGATGGGAGAACCGCTGACCCAGGTTACCTAAAACGGTTGCCCCACAGGCAAGGCCAACACCGCCAGATGCCATCAAAAAGCCAAACTGAGAGGCTTTAAGTCCTGGAAGGGTCGCTGCTAGAGGGACAGCTAGAACCGACAGAGCCGCAAAGACTGAAAATAGAATCACCAGCTGAATCAAGGCACTGCGGACGCGACGGTGTGTTGTCAGGTAGTGCAGGCCATCGCGCAAGTCTTGCCATACATGTGGGGCTTCGTGCTCGTTAGTTTTCGCCTCACCTGTACGGAGTGTGAGCAAAAGTAGTCCTGCCAGCACATAAAAACCACCCACTACCAATTCCTTGCCAATGTCCAACCCCATCCCCAGCTTGGCGGCGATCGCATCAGCAATTGCCAAAACTGGCTCACCAACGGCAAACCCTACAATCACCGAGGCCATCATCGTCAGGGTATAGAGGGAGTTAGCTGAGAGCAGATGTCGGTGTTCCACAACTAAGGGAATGGCTGCCTGCTCTGCTGGTGCAAAAAACTGCGTCAGCGTTGAGACTAGGAAAGTCACGGCTAGTATAATGCAGAACCCCAGAGGCAGCCCTCCTAAAGGTGCCCACCTGTGAGTAATCCATAGCAGGATTGGTAAACCCAAAACCAAGCCACCACGCAGCAAATTCGTAGCCACCATCACCCATTTTTTAGACCACCGATCCACAAACACACCAGCAATCGAACCAAATAGCACCGCTGGAATAGTGAAAGCAATCATGATGGCAGACACCCAGACGCTGATGGTATGATTTTCAGCTTGAAAGCGACTGGCGATCAGCGCAATCACCAGCACCAGATACACCTTATCTGCCAATTGAGAGAAAACCTGACCGCTCCAGAGTGATAAGAAGTTGCGGTTTCTTAAGACTGGCACAAACCCGCTTTCCTCAACGACCTTGGCAGTCTCGTTAGCCTCCTCAGCCGGTGGCTTGTCGCGGTTAACCTGATCGCCACTGTTAGAACTGGATTCTGTCAACTGTGGCGATAAATCAGGACTGAGTGATGTTGAAGCTTCAGTCTTCTGTGCTTGGGTTTCCGTCTCAGTTTCGGATGTTAAGCTTTGGTCAGACAATGGATGCGTTATGGCAGGTGTTACGTCCTTGTCAACTGGGTGGGGTTTGATGCTCTCACCCACTGCGGGTATAGATTGTAAGGGTGCATGCCACTGCGCTCCTACAGGTTTGCTGGGGAGACTCAGGGATAAGGTTCTTGCTGGCAAATCAGAATAAGACCGTTGAATCATGGTTTACGGGTAATACAGCTGAGACTAGAAACAAGCATCCATCAAAGCAGCCGAGCGAATCGACCGACCAAAGTAATATTGGACATATTGACGTAAAATTTGCTCCACACAAACCCAGGCAATATCTACCCCAGGATGATGGCAAAGAGAAGCTGGAATTATCTTATTGTTCCTACTTTTTAATTCTGACTCGCCAAGCTGAGGTAACTCGGCTCCAGCCATCTGCTGGAGGAGTGTCAACTCGACAGCGTTGAGCTGGTTATTTAGACGGGGGGGCGTTTGGGGATAAACATCTGTCTTTTCCTTCCCAGTGATTCCCTCTAATAAGCTCTTTTTCTCAACTTCATCTGTGTTGGAGTGCCTTGCCGTCCCCTTCAACGCAGGGGTTATTATTTGCCGCGCTTGTGCTTCTAGGCGTCCATGTGCTTCCAAACTGACTGTTCCACCAGCATCTATACTAAACCCCACTCGCCAGTCAGGGTTTTGCCAGTCAGGCTTTAGGGGTTGCTGCGTGATACAACAAACTTGAACCTGAGGCGCAATGCCCCCTAGTGCCAGCAGATGAAAGACTCCGTGGGACAAGTGGGCTAATATCAGAGATCCTGATAATTTATTGCCTCTTGTGCTCTCGCACTGCTCCAACCGACTAAGATGTTCGCTCAACAAGCAAAATAGTTCCTCCTGGGGCTGCTCGCTCAAAGCTTGACAGAGTACAATTTCTGCCAGGTACTGACTCGCCGCCAGTTTCCTGAGGTCTTGACTTAAGCGAGGGTAGGATTCCAAAGTCTCTGCTTGAGTAATTTTATCTAGCGATCGCCCCTTGGCAATCAGTAGCTCATTAACCACGAACAACCCACTCCTCCCACTGAGCTTTGAGTGATGCTTGCGCGAGCCTGGTGCCACTGCCCGAATTAAGCCAAACTCTCGCGTCAAAATTGTTACCAAGCGATCTGACTCACCCAACGGCATGCTCTTGAGATTAATTCCTGTTGCTTTGTAAGTACCACTCATCACCTATTGTGTCGCCTAAGTGCCTGTTGCCTCCTTATCCAGCGTATCGCGCTGACGGATCAACTCGGGACCGCGAGACGTACCTAATCGAGTTGCGCCTGCGATAATCAGATCCAACGCTTGCTCAAAAGTACGGATTCCCCCTGCTGCCTTAATGCCGACTTGTTCGCGTGTCACTTCCTTAAGCAGTCTTACATCTGCAACAGAGGCCCCTCCATACCAGCCAGTACTGGTTTTTAAAAAAGCTACCCCGGCATCCATACATATTTCCGCTGCCAGTTTTTTTTCTGCCTCTGTCAGTTGGGTGGTTTCTAGAATTGCCTTGACAGTTTGTCCTGTTTCTGAACAAATTTCGGCAATTTCTCGATGTAGCTCCTCTGTCTTACCAGCTTTCAACCAGCCCTGATTGATCACCACATCCAATTCTGTGGCTCCATTTTCTACCGCCTCTTGGGCCTCATAGAGTTTTACCGCACTTGTGGTTGCACCAGTTGGAAAGCTAATCACAGCACAAATTTTTGGTGCTTTGCCGTGAAGAAGTTCAGCACAAAGCTGTACATAGGTGGGATAGACACACACCGCTGCGAAATGAAACCTGTCTGCCTCTTCACACCACAGCTCTACTTGCTCGCTTGTAGCTGTAGGGTTGAGCAGGGCATGATCGATAAAGGGGGCAATATCAATTTCTGCATCAGCTGCCGCCATTGTTTTTCCTTCCAGTCTTATACTGTTAAGTTTTATCAGAAAATTAAGAAAAACTAAACAATATCACTGGAGTTCATATTTTATAGCCCATTGTTAATTGTGAAACCCGCAATCAACAAGAATTCCACAGTCAGAAGTACGGGGGATTTTCAAATTAGGTATCATGGCGTCGCGCCACCTCCAAGGACGATATGCCTATTTTCATAGACATATCGTCCTTGGACGCCGTTCAAAATGCACGTCCGAGCAACTTTAGCACAGCTTCTGCTATTAATACGTTGGCACTTTTGGTAAAGTGTCCATCACCAATGAAGTTCCTTTGGTCAGTAGCTGGAGCAATATTATGGGTACTCACATATGGAATTGAGGCATTTTCTAG
>CAZZWA010000027.1:0-18458 GCA_964657555.1 uncultured Microcoleus sp. | reverse complement strand
CCAGCTTGTGCGATCAATGCACTCGATTCATCTGTGGGACCAATCATCCGTGCAAGCTTTCCCTCAAGGGAGCGCCCGTATTCAAAATAGACGTTAAGTTGCCCAACGGAAGTTACGCGAGGGTTGGATGGATACGGGAACAGCAAATTGATTGAAATATCGAACACAACTAGAAAGAAAAGAATCCATATGCCGAGCGCAATAGCTTTACGGATTGGTCTATCTATAAATGACTTAGAACTGGGAATATATAAACTGTACAGGCGCATTGCTCTCTCCCATTAACAGAATAATGATTAGTGCTGCGTAAAGTACTCCACGCACTGGGGTTGGATAGCGACGATAAAAATATGGATTATTCGCTTGATATTCAACAATTTCATAGACAATTAGTAGTGGAATGCCCAAGAGCGCAGGCAATGGGGGCTTTGGTATGGAAAGAGCTAAGTTGCCAAAATCCACAAAAATAATTTTTGTGAAGGTGATAATCTGAGCTAGAGAAGTGGCTCGGAACAGCAGCCACCCATAGCAAGTCACGATAAAGAAGAATATAGTTGCAACTAACCCTCCTAAAAGTTTGAGACCATTTTTGCTGGGTAGTTGTTTAGTGCTCTTAGGGGTAAAGGCTCGATACGCACACAGAAGTGTGCCCTGATAAAATCCCCAGAGGACAAAGTTCCATGCTGCTCCGTGCCAAAGTCCGCCAAGCACCATTGTTGTCATCAGATTTTGATAAGTTCTAAGATTGCCTTTACGGCTTCCACCAAGGGGGATGTAGAGGTAATCTCGTAGCCAACTAGAGAGGCTGATATGCCAGCGACGCCAGAACTCGCTGGGATCTTTTGAGAAATATGGCAGATTGAAATTGACCATCAGTTCTACACCGAACATTTTGGATACACCCCTAGCGATGTCGGAGTAGCCGCAGAAATCGCAGTAGATTTGCACAGCGTAGAGGAATGTTGCCAACACAACATCGATCCAGGAAACTACCCCAGTAGTTTCGTAGATGGCATTGACTGAACGGGCTACTCCATCAGCGATCGCCACCTTCTTAAACAAACCAAATAAGATCAGGAACAAGCCTTGAGCAGATTGCTTAAAACTTAGCTGACGTGGATTTGACAGCTGAGGCAGCAGTTCTGCTGCCCGATCAATGGGACCAGCAAACAATGGCGGAAAATAAGCCCAGAAGAGAGCAAAGTCAAAAAATTGGTGCGACGCCTTCAGTTTGCCTTGATAAATATCGCAGGCGTAGCTGATCGCCTTAAACGTGTAAAACGAGATCCCTACGGGCAAAATGATGTTTAAGTGCAAGGATTCGGTGCGAATGCCAAACGCATGAATTGCTCCCTCAGCACTGCTAATGAAGAAATTGAAGTACTTAAAGAAGCCAAGAAGTGCTAAGTTAGTGCATACACTGATCCAGAGGAACAAGTTGCGTCGCCGCTTTTCCTTAAGGGCGGTGAATCGTGGGTACAGCAGGTTAGCAATTGCTACCACAGCTAGTGCCCCAAGTAGTATTAACCAACCTGACCAAGAGGCAGGCAGCAGTTGTGCCCACTGCACTGACACTGCTATCGGTTCTGCCTTGATCTGAACCGCATTCCACTGCAATGTATCGAAGCATAACGCTGCCAACACGACTGACCAAGAAGCAAGGCTGCGTTTGGAGCGCTCTAATCTACCAGTATCAATCAGCGCTCCACAATAGAAGTCAATTACGGTTGATAAAACAACTAGAAAAAGAAAATGCACGTCCCACCAGCCGTAAAATACATAGCTGGCAATCAGCAACATTAAGTTTTGAGCACGGAAAGGCAGGACGCGGTACAGGAGGTAGGTGACTACAAAAAAGACTACAAATTCAAATGAGTTAAATAGCACTTATTTCCTAACTGATTGTATGGCTAGATGCATCATTTGGCTTTTCGCTAAGCCAAGAGAGATAAATAACCCTCATCTAGAAAATATACATAAAATAAAAATAATTTTGATGAAGTTTTGATGAAGAAGGTGGATACAGTATAAAAATTCTTTGCCGTAAATTTTTCCTACTTTTGCTACCTTGGCACTAGCATCCCTAAGTATAGCTGGCAATAGTGTGTTGTCTTGACGGCTAGGCTATCTAATTACAATTCAGGGCAAAGAGGTGTACTTCTCTACCCTTAAATCATTCCCTGACTTCAGCAATGCTGCCTTAGGAGGCACTATGATGCAGCAAGCCTGAGACACTTTGCCAGATTAGCCAAATATTCAGTGCGGCAATTAAGATCGCCACAATCCAGGAGAGCATTTTCAACCATAACGGATTGACGAACTCACCCATCAACCTGGAGTTGCTAGTAAACATGACTAAGGGGAAGACGGCGAACGGCAGTTGGAAGCTTAAGAGTACTTGACTGAAAATGAGCAGTTTGGTAGTACCACCTTGGTCAAACAAGACAATACAGATCAGCGTGGGGATAATCGCTGCTATCCTGCTAATTAAGCGGCGTAACCAGGAAGCAATACGCAGATTTAAAAAGCCTTCCATGACGATCTGCCCAGCTAAAGTTGCAGTCAGTGTCGAACTCTGACCGGAAGCAAGTAAACCTGTGGCAAAGACTAAGCTGGCAACCTTCACACCTAAGAGGGGGGACAGCAATTTGTAAGCATCTTCAATTCCTGCGACCTGCTGATGGCCAGAAAAATGAAAGGCGGCAGCGGCGACAACTAAGATAGCGGCGTTGACAAATAGAGCAAAAGTGAGGGCGATCGTTGAATCGAGGGTGCCTAGCTGGATAGCCTCTCGTCTCTTTTCGGGGGTACGTTGCCAAGCCCGTGTTTGCACAATCGCTGAGTGCAAATACAAGTTATGGGGCATGACTGTGGCTCCCAAAATACCGAGGGCAACGTATAAAATTTCCTGTTTTTGGAAAATTACTGGCTGAGGAACAAAACCCAAAAAAACACTGCCCAAATCAGGGTGCGAGAAGATCACTTCTAGGACAAAACAGAGTCCAATGCTGGAAACTAGGGTGATAATTAAAGCTTCGAGGTGACGAAAGCTGTAGCGCTGTAGCACGAGTAAGAGCACCACATCTAGACTGGTGAGGCACACGCCGACAAATAGGGGGATGTGAAACAGCAACTGTAGGGCGATCGCGCCGCCGATTACCTCTGCTAGGTCACAGGCTATAATGCCAATCTCCGCAAGTATCCAGAGGAAAATGTTAACTATCCCGCTGAATTGCTCTCTACAAGACTTAGCCAAGTCCCGTTCAGTCGCGACTCCCAGACGAACACATAGAGATTGCAGCAAAATGGCTATAAAATTAGAGGCTAGAATCACGCTAAGCAGCGTGTAACCAAACTGAGATCCTCCAGCAATATCTGTGGCCCAGTTGCCTGGGTCCATATAACCCACACTAACCAGATAGCCCGGTCCGACGAAAGCCAGTAGCTTACGCCAGAAGCTTTTAGTGTTGGGAATAGTAATGCTGCGGTGAACTTCAGGGAGACTGGGCTGTGTTTCTGTATTCTCTAGCAGAGGCATGAATTTTTTAGAAACTTTTCATATTTCTTTCATAATTGGATCATATCTCCCACTCCAAACTTCTAACTAAGGAATGAGATTAGAGTTTACTTGTTTTTAGTTTTTGATTCTTTCAACCTGCCCCTAATTTCCCTAGCTTTGCCTAGGTGCTCCTCGACTAACCCTATGTACTCCTTGAGTGCTTTGGTGTGCTCCTCTGCGGCCTTGACGTGCTCCTGTACAGCCTGAGCAAATTCCTCTCTTGAGTCCGCATCCTGCTCCTGTGCAGCTTTTGCATACTCCTGTGAGGCCTTCGCGTGCTTCTGTATCGCCCGACCATGCTCTTCTATTAATTTGCCACGTTCCTCAGTACTCTTCCCTTGTCTTTGTACAGTCTTTCCACACTTCGTTACTGACTTCCCATGTTCCTCTGATTGCTTCGCATGCTCCTGTGCAGCCTTTGCACTTTCCCCGGATACTTTATTCATAATTTTTCAACCTCCTGACTTACGTAGTCATATAATCTATAAAAATAAAAGTAGTGCGAGTTTTAAAAAACTTGCAAAAGGTAGAGTTTACCTTTGACAATGTGAAGAATGATAGTGATGACGTTTGTCTGGGTGGCACAAACTCAACTAGCAAGGCAGTTGGAAGATAAAATCCGTTCTCTGTTTTGGCGATTTATCAAGCTGTTCACCTCTACGATCTTGACATAGTTTTAGCTAGCTTCATTCTTGCTTTCATTGCCTTGGCCGCTAAGGCATAGCCACCATCTGCGCCGTCTACAAAATGTACCTGCCGACCATTGCGCTCAAACACGACACAGGTCATTATTGCGCGATCAGAGACATGCAAACCATAGACTAACTTCCCTTCTTGATATCTCTTTTCTAAATAGCAGGTCAGCTTTGATCTTTGTGCAGCATTGCCTGTAATCACCATATGTAACATATCGTCAAATTTTCTGTAATCAGTAGCAGCACGGACAATTTTTTTATATATTTCCCAATTTACTCCTCCTATGTGGATTTTAAACCGCATAAACAAAAATCCAAGTAAGTTTTCTATAAATATAGTTAACAAATATAGTAGCTTGTGCAGCCAAAAGCTTGACTTGGAGCGGACTTTAGTCTCTCTACTTAATTTTTGAGCATTGAACGAAAGATTTAGATAATCTGGGTCAACGGGATGAAAGTTATCATCACTTCCATAAATTCCTTGAATCTGCTCCACCACTTCTCTATAAACGATATTGCTTTGTCTGCTACTAGAAAGGGGTACCATGACTATGAGGCTGATGGTTTCCCCATGTTTACTTAGGATATCTTGCCATCGACACTCCAATCCTGAAAAATCAGCTTTTGTAGCAATTATTGTATTTTTTATTTGATAAACTTCACCGGAAAGAGGAGCTTTAATGAGTTCAGTTGCATAGGTTAAGCCACCACCTATAAATATTCCTTGGCTGTAGTTCTCAGAAACTCTTAACTTTGCTATTTTAACCTTGTACTGAGCTGCGATTACATCTGCTACAGGAACGGCTCCGATGCGTAAATTTAAGTTAAATTCTTTTTTAGCCATTCGTTGTGTAGCCAATAGTACCTGCTTTGTTTTGAACAGCAGAGAAGGCGGAATAACAAGTGAAGCTCCATCTCCACCAAACACAAAGGGAATTTCAAGATCGCCAGCTACATTTAGCACAGCAATGATAGAGCAAGCTCCGATAAGATTTACCTCTTTGTAGCGTCCAGCTTCTACTGCTTTTGTAGAACCAACAATATCTGTAACTATAATGTACCAGTCATGAGGAAAAGATTTAAAATAGCGAGGCTCGGTAATGTCTATAAATCTTTCTAGTGTAGGTAGTTCCAAGTAAAATTTTTCTGTAGACATACTTTTAGCTATACCCTAATTTACATCAGCATTTCAGTATATCTTTAACTAAAGTTGCTTCTCTGTTCAGGTAGTAGATACTAGAAACAATTACTATTTGTCTTAGATAAATGACAAACTTTAAAATCAATGCACAAGGACTTTACAATCGTGTCATAGACTAAAAAAGTTATATAAAAATTGTTTGGTCACAGGCTCTACCTGTTGATACAGAGTTTTTGCTGCTCCATCCGAGAAAACATGCTTAATATTTACTTAAGTCTTAGCACCTAACTTTTAAAAAACAAGTATATCCATCATAAATTATACTCATCTACTTTCGCTATAGTTTACGCCTAAGGGCTGATGTTTGAAACTGCTATAGTTGCTATGGATAATGTTTTGCCCTTTGCTAAAACTATTCCCTAAGAGAATATTCAAAGCTAATACCGTTGGTGCTACCCATAGCTCAGCTTTGTTTCAGCGTAAAGCTCATGCGCTCAAGATCAGCCTTGAGTCGCTCGCGGTTCTCACTTAAAAAAGCGATCGCTTTTTTAAGTATTCCTTAATTTCAGAATTTAAAATTGTCTGGTTTAAGTCTACCCGCTTCAGTCTTTCCTGAATTTTCCATCGATATTTTGGAGGGTACGTTATTGCAATTAATTTAATAAATGTTATCCTATTAGGAATTACTTAGAGCATAGTTAAATTGTGCAAGAGATCTAAAATTTTTCCAATATATTAAGAAAATGCCAAGTAGTAGAGGTAAGCTGAAGGCAGTTTGTAAATTGAAAATATTTGATAATGCAAACAAATATTATTGGCTAGTTAGTAGTTGTTTTCCAATTACTAACTAGCAATTGCTAACACGAAACCCCACAACCTTTAGGTAGGCAATAAGCTTAACTACGCCTTAAGAAAATTTGATTTTTCTAGAAATTCACTATTGCTGTTGGCAGTCTTACCATTCTTATGACTAGTGTGGCCATTGCCGTTACGAGGTTGAATGACACCATAGCCGCCGTGGTTGCGCTCGTAGATTACGTTAATCTCGTCAGTTTCAGCATTGCGAAACATATAAAAATCATGACCTACTAGTTGCAGTTGTTCCAGAGCTTCTTCAATAGTCATCGGTGGCATGGCGAAGTACTTAGTACGCACAACTTCGCTGGGGAGTTCGGGTGAGCGATCGCCAACCAAATCCCCCACTATAGGCTGCTGTTCTACAACTTCACTAGTCTTCAGTGTGGCTTGGGTTTTCTGCTCTATTCGTCTTTCTTTATATTTACGCAGCTGCCGAGCAATTTTGTCGGCAACCAAGTCAATGCTGGCGTACAAGTTCTCACTGCTTTCTTCCGCACGGATTACCGTACCGTTGGCGTATATGGTAACTTCAGCAGCCTGTTTAGGATTTATCCGGGGATTGCGGGCCACTGACAAATGCACATCTACTTCGGTTGTCAAGTTTTGAAAGTGGTTCACCGCCTTTTCAATCTTTTGATTGACATACTCACGAATCGCATCCGTGACTTCTATGTTTTTGCCCTGGATAACAAGCTTCATATGCAATTCTCCATCCTGTACCGTAAGGTAATAAGAAGCGAGGCAGCAACTGCCGCTTTCAAGGGTTGCAATCAGGTGCCTGTTGTTGGTATTGATAGGTCTTGAACGTAGCCAAATCTTTTAGGAACATCAAGTCGAATTATGCATACCAACATTTCCTGTCCAGATGTACTTTACTTGCACTTCATAACCACAGAAATTGTTTTGATGACCAGTCAAGCGCAGTAACGAATGTTTTTTGGGCCTGCGCTGTGGAATGCAATTTAACTTAATAAACCCGCCCCACTCCCCTCCAAATCAGAGAGGGATGCCATAAAACTAAGACTCGTTAATCTTGGTTGTTAGGCCTGAGCCTGACTTTAGGGCTGTTCGGAAGAGGCTTCCTCCTTCAAGACACTTCTGTGTGACAAATTCCTCTGACTTGAGATACGGGGGACTGTCGAACAAACCAAATAACAGTTTGAGAGATGATTTCGATCTCCTGTAAATTACCATCTTGCGTAACCCTGAACGGCTACTCTCGGTTGAAAGCTCTCTAATCATGTATTAAGCCTGTGCCGCTCCACTTAAACCCAGTACTTTCAAAACTGGGATACATGACCGTTTAAGCTTATGAGTTTAGACTAGCACTTTGTATTCTGTAGAACAGAGCAGCTTTATTTCTCTTCAGAATCCTTTGCATCTCTTGACATTTCTCACTCACATTACCTGGGATATCCCATACTTATAGTGGAAAACCCTGATTTCAAGGTATGGGAAAATCTTTATCTAGCAAACATTTCGTCTAATTTATAAATTTTAGTTATATTTAATTAAGGAAAAGCCATTTTTATGATGATTCTGAGTGAGGAACAATTTCCTGACAGTGAGGTTAGACAACAGAAACGTTTGTGTTGGCTGTACAACAAGGGTTTGATGCCCTATTTAGACGCTTGGAAGTGGCAAAGATCGCTCTTAAGTGAACGCCTCAGCAATCCCAGCCTGGACGATGTCCTCATTTTGCTGGAGCATCCTCCTGTCTATACTTTGGGACAGGGAGCTTCTGTAGGTTTTCTCAAATTTGACCCAACTGCCGAGGCAACGCAGGTGTACCGAGTTGAACGGGGAGGAGAGGTGACATATCATTGTCCCGGTCAGCTGGTTGGCTACCCAATTTTAAATCTACGGTATTACCAACAAGACCTCCACTGGTATCTGCGGCAGTTGGAGGAAGTTTTGATTCGGGTGCTAGCAGTTTACGGACTCAAGGGCGATCGCGTGGACGGCATGACTGGCGTCTGGCTTGGTTCTACGAAAGTTGCGGCGATCGGGATTAAAGTCAGCCGATGGATTACTATGCACGGCTTTGCCTTAAATGTTTGCCCCGATCTCAAAGGTTATGAGATGATTGTCCCCTGCGGCATTGCTGACAAGCCTGTGGGGAGCTTAGCCCAGTTTATCCCTGAAATTGACATTAGCCAGGTGCGTCATCAAGTTGCTACAGCTTTTGCAGAAGTTTTCCGCGTCCAGCTAGAACATCGGTTCGTACTAAGTGAGTGTAACGATGGGCATGAGGCATGACGCATCTCTGGCATCACGGTTAAACTGCGGGTAGGTACAGAGTGTTAGCTGAGTATACCTCCTTGAATATCAATCCCGCCTCTAGCAGGACGCTGAGGGCTTTTGCTTTACGCTTGTTGCGATCTAGCCATCACCAGTATCTGCTGTATCCAACGCATTTACCACCTAACGCTAAACATTAACCAGAGTCCATTGCTTTACTACTCTGGACAAAATTTTGATATGATGCACTGACTTAGAAATTTCAATGAGAGTTTACCTGCAAAAAATTCTCTAGGTCAGCATAGGAGCCTGCATATGTCAATGTAGGCATGTCATATCCCTTGAGATTGACCGTATGTTGCTCAAACCCGATTTTATCTGCTCCTAGAGGTAACAAATAGCGATAGGTTGTTTCCCCCAAAGCAATGTCTTGACCAATCTGCTTAGTCGCAGATTCTAGACGAAATGCCGCATTCACAGTATCACCAATAGCAGTATAGTCGGGGCGATCGCCACTACCAGTGTTTCCGACCATTGCATAACCAGTATTGATCCCAGCTCCAATTCTTAACGGAAAGGGCAAAGGATATTTGCTACTCAGCTCTGTGGTGGTTTTATAAAGAGCATCTAGCGCCTGCAAGATGTGCATCATCTCCTCATTGCTAACCCCTTTGGAACCATGAAACCAGATAGCCATGACTGCGTCGCCGATATATTTATCGACCCAACTGCCATACTCCCGAATAATATTCCCGGCGTTACGGAACCAGGTGCCAATCACTGCTGAGAGAATCTTTTCATCCAATTGCCTAGTCAGCACAGTGAAGTCGCGGATGTCTACCACCATCACTGAAATCAGACGCCTGACGTGCAAAGTGGATGTGAGTGTCTCCTTGTCCACGTCCTCCGATATATTGTCAATTTCGCGGGCGACAGATGGGCAATGAAATTCTAGATCTGTCTGACCGAAGGTGAGACGATCCCCATTACGTATAGTTACCGGAATGCTGACCCGGCGTCCATTAACAAAGGAGCCATTCCGGCTCCCTAAGTCAATCAGATAGAACTCCCCGGTTTCAGTACACTGCAACATCGCGTGGTTACGGGAAATCCATCGATCCGACAATACAAAATTGTTGTCCTCACTGCGACCAACAGTCCAGCAGTTAGTACCCACTAATGGCAGATAGCGGTTACCGGACTCAGTCTTAAGCAGCAGATAAGGAGTGGGTCGCAAACTCACCACAGGCGAAGGGGGCAACGACGAGGCATTCACAATTGTTTTTTTAGACTTATTCCGGAGATTCAAGGGTTATTCCGGAAGTATACTCACCTGTAAAACTTGGTTTACGAGGCAAAATGTAGAAAGCCTAATCTGCAAGAGAAAAAATTGTAATAAGCGAGCCTTTTACATCTTACTTTTACTTTCCACTTTGCCGTTGCCCATATATGATACTCTGATTCAGGTCATGGTTGCCGCCAGCCAAAACAAGCTGTCTACCAAAATCGTACTCAGCACTGCGCCGCCAAACGCCCACCAGTGCAACTGCTTGGAGCTTAAGGACAGAAGACCAACGCCCAGAAGCACCCCAATCATAACAACAGACCACCCTACACCCCAAGGGGTTCGGACTTGCGCGATCGCGTCTTGAAATATCGGTGCTGCCAGTGCTGGTTCAACCACCATCAGTTGCCGCCAGTGCGGAATCAGACCAGCTATGTAAAAGTATACATCGGTCATAGCTGTACCGAACAGGGAACCGAGATAAAACAGGTTCCCTACTAGTCCCCACGGAAGTAAAAACTCAAAAGGCAAAAGTACTTTCGTCTTTTGCCTTTTGCCTTGCCAAAGGCACCACAGGGCAAACGGCAGACCAATAGCCTCGACAGGTAAGTGAATGAGTGGTTCCCAGCGCAGCCAGCCCCAATAAATCGACCCAGCCAACCAACTCCATGCGAACCCTAGCAACAAATCACCCCACATTTCAGTCGAGGGACGCCGCCTTAAAACCAAACTTAGCCATAACCAGCCAGCTGTCATAACTAAACTCAACTCCGGCAGCAGCCTGACTAGTGGCGCTTGAAAAAACACTGGGACAGAAACTAGAAAAGATGCTGCCCCAAAGACTAACCAAGCTTGGCGAGTACCAATTCCCCGATGAGAAATGGGTAAAAAAACTTTACCTGACTGGACTTGAGGATAGTCCGCAGGTTGGGAAGATGCGTTAGAAAGCCAGGTATCGTTAAACAAGATATTGTTAATATTCTTTACTTAAGTTTACATTTTATCAATGTAACACAACAAATATGCCCCCCAGGGGCATATTTTGATACTAGCCCGGATTCAGTGATCTGGGAAGTCTTTCTCGCCTCAAAGAGGACAAGGGAAGAAACGCCACACAAGTAAATGCGTGAGTATACCACTACTTACAGTTGAAAAACTGGCTGATGCTGCAATTTGCGGGTAGGCTATACCAAGAACATTTGTCTAAATTCTCAAAATCCCCATGATGCTCTCTTCGTTATTGGCAACTTCAGCTGCTTGTCCTGGTGAGGTAGATTTGGGTTTCGTGCAGTTGGGTTGGTTTAAAGTAATCATCTTGGGCATTGTCCAAGGGATTACCGAGTTGTTGCCGATTAGTAGCACTGCTCACTTGCGGATTGTCCCCGCTTTGTTAGGATGGCAAGACCCTGGTACGCTGTTTACGGCGGCGATGCAGCTGGCGAGTTTCGCAGCAATCGTGAGCTATTTTTGGCAAGATATTAAAGCATTGACAGGAGCTTGCGTTCGCGCTGTTGTCAAGCAAGAATACCAGTCCAGAGACTTTCGGCTAGCGATGGGAATATTGGTAGGGACAATCCCAATAGCCATTGTTGGTCTTTTAGTCAAGAAAAGCCTCAATGCTTGCAATTCACCCTTTAGAGCTTTGATAGTAGTGGGGATAGCCTGCATCGTCATGTCTCTCCTGCTGGCTTTGGCTGAGAAACAGGGAAGGCGCGAGCGCAACTTTGACAAGCTCACACTGAGGGATGGGATCTTGGTCGGAATTGCCCAGGTGGGTGCCCTGGTTCCAGGAGTTTCCCGGTCTGGTTCTACATTGACAGCAGGATTATTTTTAGGAATGGAGCGAGAGACGGCAGCTAGATTTTCCTTTCTACTGGGCTTACCAACTGTTGTGCTAGCAGGGGCGCTGGAACTGCATGAGCTGTTCAAAGCTGGTCTTGATGCAAATGGTTGGATAATACTCTTATTGGGTTTAACTTCCGCCAGTATTTCAGCGTTTCTGGCTATTTATGGCCTGCTCCACTATTTAGAAAATCGTAGCACCTGGATATTTGTCTGGTATCGCTTAGCAATGGGTGCATTTTTGTTAATCGGCGTTAGCACCGGCTTTCTTTCTAAGTGACAAAAATTGGTTTGTAGAGGTGCATCAACCACAGAGTGATCTTCCATAAGCGATACTGATCATGCCATTAAGCAGGGGTGCTCTTCCTCAAGCTAAACTAGTTTTGAGATAGTTACTTAGTCGGCTTTCCCGTACTTATAGAGAGCGTCAAAACTGATGTTTCGGATGAAATGCTAGGTGGGCAAGGATTTCTTCAGGCCCGATGCCCAAACCCAGGGTGTTCCACTACAAGTACGAGAGAGCCGTTTTCACTGCATACTTACAGAGACTAATACGGAAAGCCTCACCCTGCTGAGGCGGGGAGAGTTAACACTACTGCTAAAACTATTTTGCAAACAGAGAAGTTGTTACCGCTTGCAATACTTTAAGTCCTCGAAGTGAACCTCGAATTAGCCGAGTGGCGGCAATGGGTTGCCGCAGCATACCGATGGCTAAGGGTAGAGGTTCAAGTAATCCATCTGGACTGATTGCCGAACTAAGATCGGGCAGATCGTGGTGAGTGTCATCGCTGATCGTTCGCACCATCGCCACTGCTACCCCAGCTTGAGTTAGAACTTCTAGGGCAGCAAATCCTTCCATGTCTACAACTTCAGCCTGATAACTCTGACCTAACTGGCGTTTCTCGGCAGCAGAGGAAACAAGGCGATCGCTAGTGAGAGCCTTCACCAAGAAAGCTTTGTCCTTTAGCTGATGGTGAAGCAGAGTCGTTAACTCTGGATCGCAATTTCTTAGCTGTTGTAAGCCAGTATCCAACTTGCAAACACAATCTCGGTATAGAACAATTTCCCCAATGGAGTAATTGGGGGTCAAACTCCCGCACAAGCCCATCAGCAGCACTTTGGGCTGCGACGACTCACGCAGGTGTCCAGCTTGTTGCCATCTTTCTAAGTATCTGGTTAATGGCTTGAAACCAACTGGAATAGGAAAAACTGAAGGTGTGGGAACTGTGACGCGATTTAAGCTTCGACAAACAGATCCGTATTCCGCACCTTGAGGAACCAGAATTGCATCAATAGGTACTGTCAAGTTAATGCTGCTACTGAATTTATAGAAAAAACTTAGCAGGTTTGGTACTCCCATTGCTAAATATTCCTGACACATCACTCTTTATACCCGCAATTTGTCAGAAAGATGAAATGGTCGCTTAAACTCTGGGCCAGTACATGATTATCAGTACGCCAACAAGAGCGAAACTGGCTCCTAGGAGGTCATAACGGTCTGGAAGCACACCATCTACTTTCCAACCCCATAGCATAGCCATAAGGATAAAGACTCCACCATAGGCAGCATAAACACGGCCAAATTGAGCTGGCTGAAACGTAGGAATAACCCCGTACAGAACCAAAGCGATGCCGCCTAATATACCCAGCCACATCGGTTTGCCTTCTCGCAGCCACAGCCAGATTAGGTAACCACCACCAATTTCAAATAAGCCAGCTAGCAAGAAATAAAACAGGGATTTAACGACATGTCTCACTACACAAGCTTCCAAATTACATTGGACTGCCCAAACTGATGGCGTACTCTCAACCATAACACTTAACTATTCAACGCTCAGTTACCTTAGTGTGTAATATCTGGGAGTTCTACAGGTAACGAGATAATAAACTCCGTTCCTTCTCCAGGTTCCGAAACAACTTCAATTGTTCCACTGTGCTTTTCAATAATTTGATAGCAAATGGAAAGACCTAATCCACTGCCTTGACCTACTGGCTTAGTTGTAAAGAATGGATCAAACAGCTTACTTTGAATTTCTAAAGGAATACCGGAGCCGTTATCCTTAATCCTCACTTGAATTTGGTTAAAGTCAACCTTTTGTGTCTTAATTACAATTTGTTGGCAATTTTGCTGCGATGCTTGCAAAGCATCAATTGCATTGTTGATGATATTCATAAAAACTTGATTGAGTTGCGCTGGATAACAATTAATCTTAGGCAGCTCTCCATATTTTCTTATTACTTGAATTCCTGGCTGTAATCGGTGATTAATAGTGACAAGGGTGTTGTCAATCCCTTGGTGAATATCAACTGATTTCAAACCAGCTTCATCTAAGTGGGAAAAATTTCTTAGAGACATGACAATTTGATGGATGCGACTAGCTCCTATCGTCATTGAAGATAGAATTTTGGGTAGATCTTCGGCAATAAAGTTCAAGTCAATTTCTTCAAGCCGTTTTTGAATTTTTGGAGCTGTGTCAGGATAGTGCTGCTGGTAAAGTTTGATCAGATCTAAGAGATCTTGCGTATAGTCATGAACGTGATTAAGATTGCCAGAAATGAAATTAACAGGATTGTTAATTTCGTGGGCAACCCCTGCCACCAGCTGACCCAAGCTAGACATTTTTTCTGTATGAATAAGTTGAGACTGAGTTTGCCGAAGCTCGTTTAAAGCCTGCTCTAACTGCTGGGCTTGTTGTCGTGATCGCGCTTCCGATTGCTGCAATGCTTCCTCTGAGAGCTTGTGATTGGTAATATCGCGGAAAACAGCAACACCACCTCGTGAAATATCATTCTCATCTTTGAGAGGTCTGGCGTTAACACTGAGCCAAATACCTTCTGAAGCTTGGGTGTGATGCACGAATATCTCTGCTGCATCTACAGTTTCACCATGGATTGCTCGCACTAAAGGGAGTTGCTCGCGAGGATAGGGGGTTGACTTATCAGGTAAATAAAGACCGTGGCATTCTGTCCACTCGTTAGGAGATATATCTATCAAACGATTCCCTAGAAGTTTCTCTGCGGCTGGGTTAAATAGTAAGAATTTTCCACTTTCATTCGCTACAACTACGCCATCGCCCATACTGTCAAGAATAGATTTCAAGACTTGTAAGGCTTCTTCAGAACGTTCTAGCTGCTGTGCATGTTCCTGAAGTTTTTCTAGAGCTTGTTCAAGTTTGTCAGATTGTTCGAGCACTGAGCGTTGGTAAACTTCCAGTAACTCTTCCAAAGCCGCCACTTGAGCTTTTAGCTGCTCGACTTCTTCATACAAGGCTCTATCTTTTGTGATGCTATTGTCGTTAGATTGTCTAGTTGGCATCATCAAGTAAAGACCCTCCCTAGCTCAAACGGTAGAACTGCCATTTTGACGCTTAGTGCCAAGCTTTTGAATAATTCGGCAGTATTATCAGGAATCTGCACCTTTGAGAACATGATAATTGCAAATAGATTGCCGGAAGGCAACATACCGCCAAATCCCAGAATTGACTGAATTGCGAAGGGAATTACGAACTCTTCTTGAGCAGGGATATAAGGGCTGCCAACTGCTTTAGATAGATGGAAAACGTTAAATGTTCTCTGTTCCAGAGTCATTAAAATATCTGGACTTGGTTCCAGCACATTACTGATTTCTAATCCAAGCTGCTTGATCAGTTGCGAAATCATTGGCGACTGCTCGATTAGATGCGCACTAACCAGTGGAATTGCCTTGTGTCCGACAGATGTCTGTCTTGAGTTCCACTCGGATCTCACTCCAGCAGTTGCTAACAATGTGAGGCACTTCATTGTAGGTGATGGGGAATTGTTACCCAACAGCCCATCAGCAAACTCCCGAAGTTCCGGAGTGAGTTTCTCGTAAGGGTGCGTTTTGAAGAATCGAACTAGAGCACAGGAATTTTTGCCAGTTTGCTTATCAATGAGATGCTCGTAAAGGTAGCGCACAATTCTGTTGGCCACCTCTTCCATACTTTTAGCGTCATAACTGAGCTGGCGCAGACCAATCCCACACTCGGTCATATCTCTCAGTGTAAACTTTGTGAGGTCGTACATATAAGTCCTAGAAGTGGTGACTTTAGGTTCAAAGCCAACTGGATACTTTGAAGAGCACCTATCCCACAGTTTCCCATAAATAACATCAAAACTTATAATCCATATTATACACTTACAAATGAGCCAAAGTACTGATGCTTTGCTTGGGTAGCGAAGCGATAGCAAAACTGTTAGAGAGATTGGTCGAAATTGACGATTTGGAAAAAGGTATTTGAGAATACTTAAACTAAGTAATAGCATTTTACTTTAAGCATGATACAAATCGCCGATAGAGTAGCAAAATAGAGTTAAACTTATCCTCACCTAGAGGTAGGTGAATTTTGTCGTATTTGGTAATTGGTAACTGGTTTTTCACCTATTGCCAGTTACCGAATTCGGCGGACGGCGTTTCCTTCCCTAGCTAGAAGCACAAGGGCTTCCCCGCCGACTTGCTATAATAAAGTCTTCTTTTTAGATGGGTAGACACTCAGTTGCGGAAGAGATCTTTATATCTTCAGCAAACGGGAAGTTACAGACTGATCTAAAAAGGGATTAGTCTCGACTCTAATAATGAAAATAAAATATTTTTATGAGAGAGATAGTATCGTTATATACCTTCTACTAGACTGTTATTCATAATGACATCTGTTGTCCACAAAAACATCTGTTTCTCAATTGTCAGTTTTATAATATTGTCTTAAGAATTAAGACAATAATTTATTAATACTCAATCTGTCGATGCAAGAGCTATAGCTGTTTTTGGGACGAGGAGGAATTTATCGGGCCACCCTACGGCCTGATAACGTAGCCTTCTATTGAGAGGAGGCATGAGTCTTGCTTAGCTACAATACATAGAGCTATAAAAGAAGCCAGGAGTCAAGAGCCAGAATGAGTATATTCACACTACAATCTGTCAAAAAGGACTTTGGCATCAAGGAAATCCTCAGAGACGCCAGCTTTAGTCTAGAGGCCACAGATAAAGTGGGGCTGATTGGTACTAATGGTTCTGGCAAATCGACCCTTCTAAAAATGATTGCCGGGTTAGAACCGCTTGATGATGGTCAAATTTTGGTCAATTCTGGAGCAAGAATTGTCTACTTACCCCAGCAGCCAGACTTAGATGAAAACCACACGGTTCTACAGCAGGTATTTGCAGATAGCGGCGAACAGATGACTCTGGTGCGTGAGTATGAGGAACTTTCCGACAAACTGGCTCACAAGCTGGAGGATGAGCAAGATCAGATAATGGCTCGTCTATCTGTGGTCATGCAGCGCATGGAGGCGACAGGAGCTTGGGAACTAGAGACGAATGCCAAAATCATTCTCACTAAGTTGGGGATTGAAGACTTCAACGCTAAAATTGGCAGTTTATCTGGAGGCTACCGCAAACGCATTGCCTTGGCAGCAGCCTTGCTATCAGAGCCTGATGTGCTGCTGATGGATGAACCAACGAACCATCTAGATGCTCTGTCTGTAGAGTGGTTGCAGAGTTACCTAAATCGCTATCGGGGTGCACTGCTACTAATTACCCACGATCGCTACTTTCTGGATCGGGTCACCAACCGGATTTTGGAAATTGACCGGGGAGAGCTTTACACTTATGCAGGCAACTATTCTTATTATCTGGAGAAAAAAGCCCTAGCGGAAGAATCTGCCGTTAGTACTCAACGCAAGCATCAAGGTGTGTTGCGCCGCGAGTTGGAATGGCTCAAGCGGGGGCCAAAAGCTCGCAGTACTAAACAGAAAGCCCGCATTGATCGCATCCACGATATGCAAGATCAAGAGTTTAAACAGGCTCAGGGCAAAGTTGATATTTCCACCCCCACGCGGCGCATCGGCAAAAAGGTGATTGAGCTGGTGAATGTTTCTAAGGCGTACGGCGATCGCACCCTGATCAAAAACTTCACCTATGAATTCAGCCCCGAAGACCGCATCGGGATTATTGGCAGTAACGGTGCAGGCAAATCAACTCTAATGGATATAATCACTAAGCGCGTCCAACCTGATTCTGGCACCGTTGAGATTGGTTCTACAATTCATATCGGCTATTTTGACCAGCACTCTGAGGACTTGCTGGAGGCACTCAACGAAGATCAACGGGTGATCGACTACCTCAAAGAAGTAGGAGAATACGTCAAAACATCTGATGGTACTCAGATTAGTGCTTCCCAAATGCTAGAGCGTTTCTTATTTCCTGGAAACCAGCAGTATGCCCCTATCCACAAGCTTTCAGGGGGTGAAAAACGTCGCTTGTTTCTGCTGCGGGTGCTGATGAGCGCTCCCAACGTACTGATTTTGGATGAACCCACGAATGACCTAGATGTGCAGACACTGGCAGTGCTGGAAGACTATCTGGAAGATTTCGGCGGCTGCGTTATTGCAGTTTCTCATGATCGCTACTTCCTTGATCGCACTGTAGACACCATCTTTGCCCTTGAGCCGGGAGGCAACCTACGTCAATATCCCGGTAACTACTCAGTTTACATGGATTACAAGCAGATAGAGGAAGCTGAGGCTGCTCAGACTGCCAATGGCAAAGAGAAGAAGGAGCAGCCGAAAGCTTGGAAGTCACAGCACTCATCAGATAAACCGCGCAAGCTGTCATCCAAAGAGAAGCGCGAGTTTGAGATGCTAGAAGGCAAAATTGCCCAGTTGGAAGCCGAGAAAGCTGAGGCAGAGAAAGCGCTTTATAATGCACCGCCTGGTGCTGTGCTCCAAGTGAGGCAACTCTACGAGCAGGTGCAGGCTTTGACTCAGGCGATTGATGCAGCGACAGAGCGCTGGATGGAATTGGCTGAGATTGAGTGATCATCT
>CAZZWA010000026.1:12586-24252 GCA_964657555.1 uncultured Microcoleus sp. | reverse complement strand
ACTCAAAACTTCAAACCTCATTGCTTGATGCTAGGAGAAGCTTGTGGAACTCCCGACTTGGCGGGGGGAGAACTGGCTGGTGGTTCTATTGTTTCGCCACTCATCTGTTTAATTTGGTCTTTGTACTGCGCTGGGGCCAAAGAAACAGCAGTCGTGAACAGGGATCTAGCCTCTTGTGGTTTGCCTAGTTGTTGCAGCACAATAGCTTTGGCTAACACCGGACGAAAATCCTGCCTGTTAACTTTAATAGCCTCATCGTAAATGGTAAGCGCTTCGGTATAACGCTGCTGACTAGCGTAAACCTGGCCCAGTAATAACTGAATAGAGGTAACATCTACACTACTATTGGGCGAACTCTGGCTGGTTGACGTTACCGTTTTCAAGGTGTCTTGCAGCAGACCAATCGCCGCCTCTGGACGTTTTTCCTGCAACTGTAGACCCACAAGTCCTTGTAGCGCATTCATATCGCCTGGTTTCGATGCCAAAATCATCCGATAAGCTTGAGCAGCACCTTCCTTATCACCAAGTTGCTGCTTAGCCTGAGCCAGTAAAACTGTGTAATCAGTCTCCTCAGGGTTCAGCTTCGCTAACCTATCCAGGACAACGATCGCACCCTTGAGATCACCCATTTGTAGGCGCACATCCAATAGCCCCCGCAGCGCCGTCCGATTGTCTGGTTCTCGCTGCAAAACCAGTTCGTAACCTTTAACCTGAGCTTCCAGTTCCGCAAACTTTGTTGACGAAGGAGTCTCAGTGACTGACGGCGTGGCTGCTACTGAGGGTTGATTTTCTCTGAATACACCCCCCAATAAGAGCGAAGAAAATACCAAAGATACCAGGAGTATCAGCACCAGAACTACATTAATAATCCAGCGACCACGCTTTTGGGACACACAATTGCCTTGAACTCTAATGACATTATCAACCGACTTGGGCATTTTGAGTTTCCAGAGCTAATGATACTGTTTACCTATTTAGGTGTTACATTTGTAACCCCGCTTTTATAGTGGCCAACAAGGAGCTGACCAGATAGTATTTGTTGCATAGAAACAGTGAAATAGCATTTTCCCCTCGTCGAAGCCCCAGACAAGGCTTTAGAATATTGGCAGCGTCGAGCTGATATCTTAGAGGGTGCAGGCGTTAATGCCCTCGCATTGTAGAAATCTTGCGGATCTACCAGTCACATTGCTGCATTCAGTAAAATAGGCAGACTAATATCAAGTCCGCTAACTAACTCGCTGTCTACCCAAGCTGACTTCCAAAGAGGCGGCATTGTGGCAGACAGCAAAAGCGGTTAGTGCCTCGGGAAGTCATGAGTGTTTAATTGTATAGAAGTTGCATGCAACCTCTCCAAAATTTGGGGTTCTTTCAACTCAAAACTCAAAACTCCCAAGGAGATATGTCTCCGCCGCGAGCAGGTTATATGAATCCTTCTGTGAATCGGTTCTCCAAATTACCCCACTCATCTGAACACCAACCGCCCGAGCCGCCTGAGCAGGCGGCTAACAGCTATTCGGAAACAACTAGTAGTGGTGGTGCCCCTGAGCCCACTCCTACGAGTGCTAATGCTGAGTTAGCAACGCCACCAGACCTAGCGCGACAACAACCCATTCCGCCGCCTAGTGAACCCATGCAGTACCGAGCTATCGGACTGGTTCGGGGTCAGTATATGCCCTCCGCAGAACAGTTTACGCGAGGTACGTTATTGGCGGCTGATGAGACCTTAATTGATGCAGTGCTACTGGGTCGAGTTATGAGTTTGGTGAAAAATCACCTCAGCTTAGACCAGTCCCATCTCTGGGTCGTCTATCCCCGGACACGACAAGAAGACGGCAACTTGCACGTCCAAATTGTGGGAGTTTGGGAGCCAGAAAGACTGCAACAACCTTCGCTGACTTCTGTAGAAGAGCAAGATGCCGTGTCTCTACAAGAGTCCATTCCTACGGAGACCCAAAGCGAGGAATCTGATGTTGAAGATGGCTATTTTTCTGTTCGCGGCGCGGTGATCTATCAGTCGCGAGAAGAAGAAGGTCTGATCATCAAGATTAAGCAGGCTCCTCGCAAGGGAGAGGAAAAGCCCAAGTTTTTCAAGTTGAAACTCAAAGGTGTTCTCGCCGATAAAGCGGTCGGACACTTTTGGGATTTTCAGGTGCAACGGCAGGAAAACTCTCTGGTGATTCAGGAAGGAAAAGACATTGGTCTTCTGCCCGTGAAAAAGAGAAGGCCACCCTTCCGAGGAGGAGGAGGAGGCCGTCCCAGTGGAGGGAAAAGGCCTATATCACCCTCAAGGGCAGGCAAAGGCGAAAGACCAGCAACGATCACACCACCGAAACGTCGAGAACCTGTTCCCAAGCCAATTAAACGGCAAGGACGACCGCCAGAGAAGTAACACTAGGAGGTAAGGAGACAACAGGGCTCTAGCATTAGCAGAGCGGCTTCTCTGGAGCCAGGGGCGCGATCGCACGAGAGAAGGGGAAATGAATGCCAAAATTTCCCCTATCAATACCCTCTGCGCCCCTTGCCTTTTCTACCTCTCCTTGTTCTCTTAATCCAGCGGAATTTGCGATCCCCACCGATCTTGGGGTAAAAATGACCGCTCCATAGGGATAGAAGCAACAGGTTCAGTGAGGGTAAATTTGCCTGCCTCAATCCATTGCTTCAACTCCAAGGCGACTTGACGGGACAGGTACATACTGGCCAAGGGTGCCACTCGCACTGATTTGCCATCAATGGTAATTCGACCTGTCTTCATCTGGGCATAGCTCACCAGACCAAAAGTGGGACGAACACGCCGGGGAATCGAAAAATCGACAATCGGCGCTACTATGTCCTTGTCTTGAACTGCACAGTGGGCTATGACTTCCTCCTGCAAGACAGGGAGTGGCACACCAACACCCAGCATCAGAGAAGGGCCATAATTTTTGAAGTAGCAACCGCGCACCCATGCTGGATGCATTTGCTTAGCATCTCCAATTAAGGCCAAGGTGGCAGCGGGGCCGACTGGTGTGTGATTGGGCAAGCGCTTTTGTAACGGGAAGTGCTGTGTACCTTCCCAAGCAACATAGCCGATCCCGCCGCCCAGGAAAATTCGGGTACCAATACCAATCAATTGCAGATCTGGATCGTTCAGAAGGGGAGAGATAGCACCAGTGTTGGAGTAGACGGCATTCGAGAGTCGGGGTTGCAGGGGGCCAAGGTAGGTGAAGAGAGGGCGATCGCCGCCATTCACACCGACAATAAAATTTTGGTATAGATTACGGGGATTGTATAGATAGAATTGGTTAATGGTATCGCGGGTGATAGTTGTCTCGAAAGAGGCACGAGGATAACAGTCTGTCACTTGCCCGATAGCTCGTAGTTGTACAGGTTTACCAGCAATTAAATCTTCAATAACGTGACCGCCGCCTTTCTCTCTATACTCTTCACCCTCAGTCGTCTCAACCAACTGGGTTGCCCCTAGATACAAATCCACGGCTCCAAAGCCTGCGTATGCAGGGACGCTACTTAACCAGCATCGGCGAATTTTTATTGGTGGATCTGTGTGCCCCAGGTTGATAATGGCTCCTGAAGACTCCATCGGCTCAAAAGTACCAGTGGTAATCACATCCACTTCCTTCGCGGCTTGAGTGACACCCACTTCTACTACCCGTGCTTTTAATTCTTCTATAGTCCACACGACGGCACACTGGGAACTGATTTTGTCGTTAATTTCGGCAATAGTTCGCATAAGGAAGCTTAACGGATGTGATTCGGTTCATTCCCCTAGTGTCACTCACGGGTAAGAGCTAGCGCTATCGAAAATTCAATCAGCTTATGTCGTGTCTGCTACTTCTTCTGCAATCTCATAGATATTCGTTGAATCCCAAGGGAGTATTACCCAGAAACTAGATCGCGACGACAGTGAGATCCACGAACTTTCGATAGTTCAAACCAGTCTAAAGTTGATGTACTTACGCTAGTGCATATACAGATGCGACCTCAGTTTAGTCCCACAGGCAAGAGGCGAAAAATTGGTACTGCCTGTTGCCCCGATGTTGCACTACATTTTCAAAAGGAGCAAAGATAGTGAGATATTACTGGTTAATAGCCAGTTTTTTAAGTGCTGTTCTCGTTGCCGCTCCCGCTAAAGCGGGACAGCTCACTTCTTGGCACTTTGATGCTAATCAGAAGCGGCTGGACTTGAGGACGGATGACGGTGTTCAACCGAAAGTCGAACTGCTTACTAATCCCACACGTCTGATCGTCGATCTCCCAGGGACAACTTTCTCCAATCCGACAGTAACGCAGTTAGTCGGTGGAGCAATTCGCTCTGTCCGAGTTGGGCAGCTTGATGATCGCACCACTCGCTTGGTCATTGAATTGCTCCCTGGTTACACCATAACTCCAGAGAAAGTACAAGTTCGGGGATTTTCTCCCTATCAGTGGATAGTGCAGTTACCAACCCTGCAACAAGTAGCGCCACTCTCTCAGCAGACACCTCCTGTAACTAGCAGCGAGATACCTACACCAATTCTGGTACCAGCACCAGAAAATAATCATTCAACGGTAGAACTACCCCGCGCTCGAAATGGGCGAATCGTTGTGATTGTCGATCCAGGACACGGCGGCTACGATTCCGGTGCTCCTGGCGTTGGTGGGGTATTGGAGAAAAACATTGTCCTGTCGATTTCCCAAAAGCTAGCATCGTTACTAGAGAGACAGGGTATCCAGGTGGTGCTGACACGCAACGCCGACTATTTTGTCGATTTGCAACCGCGAGTAGATATTGCTGATCGCGCTCATGCCAACTTGTTTGTAAGTATCCATGCCAACTCTATCGACGGTCGTCCTGATGCTAACGGTCTGGAGACTTATTACTACTCTAGTGGTGAGCGTCTGGCTCAAACTGTCCACAATAGTATTCTCCAGAGCCTGGACATCCGCAATCGGGGAGTGCGACAAGCAAGATTTTATGTTCTGCGCAATAGTTCGATGCCATCTATCTTAGTGGAAACTGGTTTTGTTACCAGCCCGGAGGAGTCGGCAAAACTGACTAACCTTGATTACCAAGACCGCATGGCGGCGGCGATCGCTAAAGGTATTCTCCAGTACATTCAACAAAATCTTTAAGTGAGGTTCGGTGGCAAGGTAGACCTTTTTAACACTCCCACGGCTCCACTTACGTTAAAGCTGTGGGATTCTTGGTTCAACGAGAGTCCACTTACCACCAGAAGGCTGCCCAACTGTTCTCACCAAGGGCGATCACAAGCTTTAAGAATACTTAGGTAATCTGGAAAATTGCACTAAGTCTCTTGAACAAAGTCATATATGTAGTGAGCCATCTGTAATTTACTGCAAGGTTCAATCTCAACTTTGCGTCCTTGGGTATCCAGAAAAATGGCTTGGTTGTTGTCGCTGCCAAACCCACTATCTGGTACATCAATAGGATTGGCAACAATTGCATCCAATTTCTTCTTGTACAACTTCTCTAACGCTGGCTTGACAATATCCCCCGTCTGCGCTGCAAACCCGATTAATCGTTGATGTGGCTGCTTAAGACTCGCCAACTCTGCCACGATATCCGGTACGGGTTCCAGGGGGAGGGAAGTGGGGAGGCTGTGCTTTGGTAACTTTTGGGTACTATACTCAGCTGACTTGACATCTGCCACAGCTGCTGACATCACAATTAAATCGGCATCTGGGAAACACGCCAACATTGCCTGCTGCATCTCCTCGGCGCTAACCACCGGAATTGCTTTCATTCTCGCTTCTGTAAACTGGGTGACAGCAGCAGCTAAAGGGCCGTGAACCAGCGTCACAGCTGCACCTCGGTGCAGTGCTGCTAAAGCTAAAGCCAATCCCATTTTCCCCGTTGAGGGATTGCCAATAAAGCGCACAGGGTCTATATGTTCTCTCGTTCCCCCCGCACTAATTAAGACTTGCTTACCGACCAAATCTCGCTTCCCGCCAGTATGCAACAGAGATGTGATGTAGGGTAATATTTCAGAGGGTTCTGCCATGCGACCAGCACCAGTGCGATCGCAAGCCAATAGCCCAGCACTAGGGCCGACACTGTGGTAGCGTTTGTCCAGCAACAGTTGTTGCCAATTCCGTTGCACTGTCTGCTGTTCCCACATGTCTGTATTCATCGCTGGTACCAACAGCACGGGACAAGTGGAAGCCAGCACCGTATTAGTCAGCAGGTTGTCTGCCATCCCATGAGCTAACTTCCCTAGCGTATTAGCTGTGAGAGGTGCGATCGCCAAAATATCTGCCCATTCCCCTAGGTCTATATGCAACGGACGGTAGTGAGTAGGTTGCCAGAAGCTATTATCTGTATAAGCTGGATGACGGCAGAGCGTTGCCACCGTTAGAGGTGTGATAAATTCCTGAGCAAAATGGGTGAGAATGGCGCGAACTTCTACTCCAGCTTTAAAGAGTGCTGAAATAACCTCACAAACTTTATAGGCGGCAATACCGCCGCCTATACCAATGAGAACTCGTTTTTTGCCCTGAGTCATTGATGACCTCTTGACCAATGACTCAGGTCATGATTCATCATAAGGTTGTAGATCCAGCAGGTAGATGTAAGGGTCAATTAACTCTGGACGTTGAAAAGCAATTGCCCGCAGCAAATGCCAATCCTTCAACCCATCAAAAGGATTGCTGTAATCATCCTGTTCTAAACGAATAGCGAGCTGCTCCACCTCAGATGCTGTGAGAGCAGAAATATCCTGTGTAGAAATGCTTAGAGTTGTCATTGAGCACACTTTCCTTGAGCAGCATCTGCTTCAAGCGTATCTAAATTATCACTAATTGTGGGTCATATGTAAACTCAGGATTAATCGGTGCAATACTCCGACAGTTTTTTTCTAAAGGTTACTTCAGACATTTTGTGGCAATACTTTCTCAACAAAACTGCGAATCAGGGCCAAAACAGGAGGTTGAACCTCATGTGCCATGTCAAATTCCTGATACTGCACTGAGATCCCCAATCCGACTAAAACGTCCCGTGCTTTCTGAGCAGCAATCACGGGCACAACAGTATCTTGTCTGCCATGCACCATTAACACAGGTGGAAAAGTTTCCCCCGATAATTGAGATATTGGATGCAAATACCCACTCATGACCACTAAACCAGCTAGGGGCAAATTGAGTCCCACATCGAGAGTCATGGCCCCACCCTGGGAAAAGCCACCTAAGATTGTGCGGGAAAGGGGGATGCCAGTAGTAGTTTCTAACAACTGGAGAAAGTCACTCAGTTGTCTCCGGCTTTCTGATAAACCCTGATTTTCTTGGAAGTCATACCACATGTTTCCCCCTGCTACATGGGGGTTGGGAAACGGGGCATTAGGGAATATGAACTGATAATTGGGCAAGTTTAAGAAAGGGGCTAAGGATGCCAGATCTTGGGCATTCGCACCAAAGCCGTGCAATACAACAATCAATCCTGTTGGCGGTTGACCACTGATTGATGGAACGGAAATTACAGATAGTGACAGAAAGGTACTCCTGAAAAACGCGACTTACCACTCCGAGAGACTGGCAAAGCTCTCATCTTTAAGAATAATGTGGCGATCGCGATCTAGGGTAATCCACCCCTGCTGCTGCATCTTAGTCAGCAGTCGAGTAATTGTGACACGAGTTGTACCAATGGCACCCGCTATCTGCTGATGCGTCAAGCGAGCAGAAATCCGAGTTCCTTGCTCCACGGGTTGACCCATCTCTTGTTTTAGCAGTAGTAGGAGTTGGTGCAAGCGATCCTCAACGCGTCGCTGCCCTACTATAGCTAAAAGTGCTTCTGTCTGCCGCAATCTTTTAGCCAGCTGAGGCACTATTGCCTGAGCAAGACGCGGGGAAGCTTCTATATCGCTAAAGGAATACCATTTCAAGTAGACATCTGATAGTGCATGGTACAGCGTGGGCCAGCTAGTCTGACACTGATGAGTTCCTTTGATCGATGGAAATAACCACAAGCCAAAGAACGCTGAAGGCCCCGCCCAACCCAGCAATATCTCTTCACCATTGCGACCAAGCGTACTCAGCTGCACAAATCCTTGATCCACCTGCCAAACACCCTGGGGTAGTACGGGTATTTCTTCTCCCTTGCTATAAGAGTGCAAACGACGCCCTTCGTGTGGCTCGTGCTGGTCTAGCTCTAGAGTTGCTTTGTAACTTAGCGGCATAGGTGAAAGTCATTCCAGCTATGGAAAACTGGCTATTAGGCCACACTCACACTAAGCTGTCAAGGTAAAGATTAAGTTATATTCTGTTTACAGAAAGGCTAAATTTGAACCAAATGTAATTTAGGATTCTATCTGGCTTGAGGAAGTATGCAACATAGGCTGGATCGCAGATGAATCTTTAGGGATTGAAGTGCACTTCTAGTCTTGCTGTTATTTTTTAAAAATGCTTAACTTCCCCCTCCCTACAAATTGGGGCGAGGGGGTTTATTATGGGGATTCAAACAGATTTGATATGACCTTGTGAGACTAGATAGACCTTGTCTTAACGCGTGCTGTACTCCACTAACTCCACAGAGGGGTGTAGCACAGCCTCATGGAAAACCTGCCGTGTCTCGAAATTGAGGTATTGCTGCTGCAAAGGCTGCCAATCTTGCCATGCCTGGTAATTTGTTTGCACCAGTTGCTTAGCTAGCTCAGGCATACAGGTTTTGATATCTGAGTGCAAGACTTCTGTGATAAACTCTCCCAATACTACATTATCCTGAATTTGCCCCAAAATACTTTGGATGTTTTTCAAGTGGTTTAGCGATTCCTCATAGGCTTCTCCATAAAAGTGATTGAATAACTCCATTTGATAGCGCACTCGCTTGGTTTGTTTGCGCAGGCTGTGAAGAACTGACCCTTGGGTGGCTAATAGTTGCTCTACCGTGGCTGGATCACGCGGCTGCTTGCTATTAGTCTTTACAGACTTAGCAGATTTGACAACAGATGTTTCTGAATTTCCCAGTAACCAACCTCGATGGAGGAATAGCTGACTTACGGACGGTAGAAGTAAATCTGGTAAGACGTCCCGAATGGGGAGTTGAGCTAATTCCGTGTAATTAGGCTGCTTCAGCCATTTTTGAAATGCCTGCTTCAGTTGCTCGTACTGCTGAGCTGACTTACTAGACTGTATTTTACGGAGTGCGTGTGTACGCTGTTTATCCAGATGCTCCAACACAGTTTCTAAATGCTTTTGTTCTGACGCTGGTAGAAGCGGTTTATAACGGGTTTTGAGTTCTTCCTTAAGGACATCTAGGTCGCGTAGCTCCCCTAAACAATGAGCAACTTTTGCAATCTTCTTTTCCCTAGCTTCTTTAGGCAAATCAATAACTGATGCAAAACCAGTCACAGCTGAACGCAGACGCCTCATTCCGACTCGCATCTGGTGCAATGCTTCTGGGTCTCGGTCTTTGAGAACGTCGTCTTCGTGCTTAAGGATTTTCTGCAGGTGTTTCTCAATTGCTAAGTAGACCGAGTCTCCCAATGTCTTAGCTTTAAGTAGTGCACGTTTTTTCATGGTGGTGTCTCTGGGCTCAAAGTAGTGAGCCTGATCTTAGGAAGCCCACTGTGCGATTAGTGGGTTTTTGATCATATCATAATTTAGTAAATTAGCACTAGTAGGGTTTTGTGAGGTCAAAGCAGCGTGTTTGAAACAATTATTCTGGTTTTTGCTTTCAGTCTGATGCCCACCCTGCTGTCTTTGTGGATTTTACGTAAGGCAGAGGAGAAGGCAAGGGAAGGGCTGCGAGCGGCTATGGAAGCTAGAGCCGTTACCTCTGTGCGAAGAATGCAGATGCCTCTTGACCAGCATTATGTAGAAGGAGTTGGTTATTTAATTGGCGACATTAGCTGCCGGTTTAATGCTCATTCTGCTTACATTCGCTGCGCTGTTAATCCAACGGGGCCGTGTCAGGAGTGTCGTTACTATCGAATCAAAGATGAGTAGGCGGATTTTGAGTTTTGAGTTCAAAAACGGTTATGAGGAAAGAGAATAACTCCGTTTTTGCTATAATTATTTACCCGTAGCGAGGAAGTTTAACTCCCAGAAAATAGCAGCAACGCTTCCAAAAACGCAAATTTCTTGATTCAAGCTCCTTTCTATAACTGCAACAGGAATTAACACCACTTCAATGTCTTCTGTCGCATCTAGCTTTTGTTGGCTAGATTGATAAGCATTCTCAGCTAGGAATGCTGAATTTTATTTGTATATTTAACGAGATTACCGTCTAGTGATATTATTTTAAATTAAACAAATATAACAAATTTAAAATAATATAAAAAACACAAGTTAGAGCGAAAAGCAATCATGCGGATTAGCATTCAAACATTTACCGTACATAAACGATTTCCCCTAACTATCAGTCGCGGTACAACATCTGAGACTACGAATGTGTGGGTGCGGGTGGAGCAGGATGGCATTGAGGGATGGGGAGAAGCTTCGCCTTTTTCCCTTGGGGAACACCGACAAAGCACTACCGACCTGGCAGACGCTTTGCAGAGAGTCGCACCCTCTTTGAGGGGTTTCGACCCCTGGGATAGGCAGCAGATAGAGCAGCTATTGTTAGAAATGCAGGTTCCCTCAGCAGCGCGGGCAGGGGTGGATGTGGCACTACACGATTGGTTTGGCAAACGAGTGGGACTGCCACTGTGGCAGATCTGGGGACTAAATCGTCACTCCATTGTACCTATCTCCGTCACGATTGGGATTAGTTCACCAGCAGAGGCGACAAGGAGGGTGCGTAACTGGTTGTCTCATTTTCAAACTTTGCCTGGAAAAGCAAAAGTGCAGTTTTTGAAAGTGAAACTGGGCAGCCCTGCTGGAATTGCAGCAGATCGGGCAATGCTGACTGCTGTCCGGGAGGAAGCCCCAGAGCATGCCCTGAGTGTAGATGCTAATGGCGGTTGGACTCTAGAGCACGCAGTGACTATGTGCAACTGGCTTGCTAAGCTGGGTGTTAAGTATGTGGAACAGCCATTGGCGCGAGGCAAAGAGGAAAGCTTGCTGGAACTGTACAAGCGATCGCTCCTGCCCATTTTTGTCGATGAAAGCTGCTTTAGCAGCAAGGATATACCCCACTTGGCAGACCGCGTACACGGCATTAATATTAAACTGATGAAATGTGGAGGATTAACCGAGGCAATGCGCATGGTAAATACAGCGCAAGCCTATGGGTTACAAGTCATGTTTGGTTGCTATTCTGACAGCGCCCTCTCCAATACCGCAGCAGCACAGCTCTCACCGCTAGCTGATTATCTGGATTTGGACAGCCATTTAAACTTAATTGATGACCCTTTCACCGGAGCAACTGTGCAACAGGGGTGCCTAATACCAAATGAGCTACCAGGTTTGGGAGTAAAGTTGCTGTGCTAAAATGATAATATTTACTTGCTAGCATGAAGCCCTGAAAATTAGTGATTATGTCTTTAAAGGCAAATACAAATGTTAAAGTTTATCAAAAACAAAATCAATAACTGGATGTTCCAGAAGTTTGAGTATTTTGCCCTTTATAAATATCTGGTGTATGGAGACAGAAAAAAACTGAATCTTACCAAAAAATTATAACTTCAATAATGCGATACTTAATGTATTTGGAGGTACAATCACGATCAGTTGATTCAATTTCATCGCCGGAACTTGCTTCAGGGTTGCTCCGAGAATGTAGGCATCGTTGTTGTGAC
>CAZZWA010000026.1:7488-12486 GCA_964657555.1 uncultured Microcoleus sp. | reverse complement strand
ACTAAACAAGATTTAGATTTAGTCTGAGAACCTATCCACCATTTTATGCAAATGACTGAGCAACGTGATGCTGACTCACCGTCGGCTAATTCTCAGAAATTCAGTGAACCGACTGATGGTGTGACGACTGAATCAGCAGATAATTCCTGGACAAACCGCATTACTGGTGTCTGGAACACTGCTACAGGGCGCTTAATGCAACTCCTACCCGCAGAGCGAGTGGCACAGACAGTTGTCAAGTGGTTTAGCGTCGGCGAAGCTCAGGTTGCAGAGATTTTGGAGACCGTTCGTGCGGAACTACCCACCACGGAAGCCCTTCTGATTGGCAAGCCTCAATCCGGAAAAAGTTCGATTGTGCGGGGACTGACGGGAGTGTCTGCTGAAATTGTCGGTCAGGGATTTCGTCCCCACACACAACATACTGAGCGCTATGCCTATCCTTCTAGTGACCTACCGTTGCTCATTTTTACAGATACGGTCGGACTAGGAGATGTGAACCAGGATACCCAGACAATCATCCAGGAACTAGTTGGAGATCTGCAACAGGAGACTCGCCGCGCCAGAGTCCTAATTTTGACAGTCAAAATTAATGATTTTGCGACCGACACGCTGCAAAAAATTGCTCAGCATCTGCGTCAGCAGTATTCAGACATTCCCTGTCTACTGGCAGTAACTTGCTTGCATGAGGTTTATCCTCCCGGTATCACCGATCATCCAGAATATCCACCAGACTATGAGGAAATCAAGCGAGCCTTCACCGCGATTGGGCAAGCCTTTGCAGAACTGTGCGATTCGCAGGACACGCCTCTGGCAGATCGCGCTGTACTGATTGATTTCACCCTAGAAGAGGATGGCTACACTCCGGTGTTTTATGGTTTAGAGGCGCTCAGAGATGCCTTAGCGGACCTCCTTCCAGAGGCAGAAGCCCGTGCGATTTATCAGTTATTGGATGAGAAGGCTAGCAGGCAACTTGGTAACGTCTACCGGGATGTCGGACGTCGATATATATTGGCATTTGCCATTATGGCAGCCACACTTGAGGCTATACCACTGCCATTTGCTAGCATGCCCGTGCTGACTGCTTTGCAAGTCTCAATGGTGGGTCTGTTGGGAAAATTGTATGGGCAGACGCTCACCCCATCGCAGGCAGGGGGTGTTGTCAGTGCGATCGCGGGTGGCTTCCTGGCACAGGCAGTCGGACGGGAGTTAATTAAGTTCCTTCCTGGTTTCGGCAGCGTGATTGCCGCTTCCTGGGCATCTGCCTACACTTGGGCCCTAGGTGAAGGAGCCTGCGTCTACTTTGGTGATTTGATGGGAGGGAAGAAACCCGATCCCAAGAAAATTCAGTTTGTGATGCAAGAAGCTTTTCAGGTAGCGCAAGAGCGGTTTAAAGGTATCAAACGCTAAGAAAACTGCTGCCAGAGCAAGACCTACGGCTAAAACTTAACGCGATATGCCAGCCAGAGATATTTACCACGACGCTGTAAAAAATGCCCTCATCAAAGATGATTGGACAATTACTCACGATCCGCTCAGTTTAAAATGGGGTAAGAAAGACATGTACGTTGACTTGGGAGCCGAGCAACTCATAGCAGCTGAGAGAGCCGAACGCAAAATCGCAGTTGAAATTAAGAGCTTTACTGGTTTATCTGAAATGAGCGATCTGGAGAAAGCTGTTGGTCAGTACATTGTATATAATGATGTTCTAGCTCAAGTTGAACCAGACCGAGCGCTTCATTTGGCAGTATCAGAAGAAGTTGCTACGGGACTGTTTGAAGAACCTATAGGCGAGCTATTGTTAAGAAACAATCGCGTTCGCCTATTAGTTTTCGAGCCTGAGGCGGATGTACAGGAAAAATCCGTGAATTTCCACCGACCCTGCTCCCCCTGCCTAGCACCACCGAAATATGAATACTTGACCGATGCTCTAGAGAACCCAGTTTTCTTGAACCCAACCGATGAACTTGGGACAATCATCAAAAGCTCTAGCGTTTTTGCTTTTGCAGTTTGTGCGATCGCTTCGTTCACCTGGTTGAGTAGAAAAGTTCAAACAGATAGTTGGTTCAACAGTTTCTCCGCTTCACCGATTTTAAGGTTCTTGTTGTAAAGTGGAGCATTCGGTTCAAAGATAGTGCCGCTGCTTAGAGCGCCAATATCTTGAGGTGCAAATCCCATCTCTTCAATCAGTTGCTTTACTGTCTGCTTTGCTGGCGCATCATCGCCAGAAATCTGAACGGCAATTCGTTGATCACCGGAGCGAAACGCCTTCTCTTCCAGCACTTTGAAGTAGATAGAATTGAACGCCTTAATCGTGCGAGCGCCTGGAAATTGATTGGCAACGTAGCCCGTTGCAGTTTGTGACTCGTCTTCGATCACCTGGCGAGCAACATCGCCATCGCGCTGCGGATAGGGATTGGTAGCGTCGATCAGAATTTTATTGTCCAATCGTCCAATCTGCTGTGCTAGCTCAGGGATTTTCCCAAACGGAATGGCTAGCAAAATCACATCGCCGAATGCAGCAGCAGCTTCAACGGTTCCGCTCTGCGCACCTGCTTCTGTTACCAGTAACTTAAGCGTCTCAGGATTTCTGGAGCTGAACATCACCTCATGTCCAACTTTTGCCCAGTGTCACCCTAGCGTTCCACCAATGTTTCCTGACCCAATGATACCAATTTTCATGCGGTTGACCTCTCGATTGTATCTGGATAACTTCATGCCTCTAATGCTGCGTCTACTGCTGCCTTGACTTCCTTGAGATTGGTAACATCTAGAATCGCTTTTACTGTATTGGGATACTGTTCAACCAGATATGCCTTCACTTTTGCCAGAGGTCTATTCATTTGGTCAAGCACAGCCGTCAGATTCAAATATTGTGCAAGATACTGGCGTCCGGTTTCAATGATTTCCCAGAATCCATGCTTTGTTCTATTGCTATCCTCCAGATTGAAGCGCTCTATCCAGGTTCCATGCTGCACTGATCAATGCTAGATGGGTAAAAGCCTGGGGGAAATTCCCTAAAGCTTCGCCACTGGAACCCGTTTGCTCAGCATAAAGACCCAGATGATTAGCATAGCCCAGCATTTCTTCAAACATGAGTCGAGCCTCATCAAGTCTGGTGTTATCCCTATTCACAACTCCGGCACGGGTTAGTGTCTCAACCAGCCAAAACGTGCAGATATTAAAGGTGCCCTCAAATCCTTTCAGACCATCAGGTGTTTCTTCCAAGTTATATCGGTATACCAGACTATCAGAGACCAGCCCTCCTGAGTGTGGAAATTGATTAACGGCATCCAAAGTCTTCAGCATTCGAGGGTCTATTGGCGAGAGAAAGAATACCAGGGGCATTATCAGGCTTCCGGCATCTAGCGAGTCACTACCGTAATATTGCACAAAAGCCTGACGTGAGTCATTCCATCCCTGAGCCATGATCTCCTCATATATCTGGTCTCGAACCAAGAGCCACCGTTCCTGATCGGCGGGGAACGAGCGCTTGTTAGCCAGACGCAAGCCGCGATCTAAAGCCACCCAGCACATCAGCTTTGAATACACGAAGTGTTGCTGTCCGCCACGCACTTCCCAGATCCCAGAGTCTGGTCGCTGCCAGTTGTCACAAACCCAATTAAGCAACTGACGCAGGGAAGTCCACAAGGCATACGAAATCGGTGCTCCATACTTGTTGTAGATATATACCGAGTCCATCAACTCGCCATAAATGTCCAGCTGTAACTGGTTGTAGGCACCATTGCCGACGCGAACCGGACTCGAACCTTTGTAACCCTCTAAATGGTCTAAGATTTCTTCCCTCAGATCGTGCTGTCCGTTAATCCCATACATATTTTGCAGGGAGCCGTCTGGGTTGCGCTCGTGGCAACGGCATTCTACCCAATTCATGAACTGGGCAGCCTCGTTGGTGAAACCGATCCGCATCAATCCATAAAGCGTGAAAGCTGCATCCCTAATCCAGGTGTAGCGGTAGTCCCAGTTGCGTTCGCCGCCGATGCCCTCAGGGAGACTACAGGTTGGTGCTGCCACGATTGCCCCTGTTGGTTCGTAAGTGAGCAGCTTTAACACCAGTGCTGAGCGGTGAACTATCTCGCGCCACCGACCTGTGTAAGTGCATTGCTCTAGCCAGTGACGCCAGTAATCAACGGTTTGCTTAAACAGCTCATCTGCTTGTAACTGGTTGAGGGGATATCCACTGCCACGATCTGGTTTGATTTCCCGCAGCACAAAAACTGCTGTATCTCTTGCCTGAAGAGTAAACTTGGCAAAAACCCCTTTGTCTTCCTGCTGTAGAGGAATATCTGTAAACAGTTCCAGACTAAGCTCCGGTGAGTGAAAGCAGGCTCCCGCTGAACTGAGCTTTGTTTGGTGTTCATCTTGGGCGTAGTTGAATGCGGGATGGCATTCCATCCTAAAATCCATGCAGCCGCGAACCACTTTTACGCGCCGGACTAACCACTGAAAACCAGGCTCTTGAGCAGCCATACCTACAGGCATAAAGTCGGTAATTTCTCCAACGCCATCTGGTGTAAGGAAGCGGCTGACCAAGACGTTAGTTTCAGGCCAGTAGAACTGTTTGTGAGTTACCTCAGAAGTCATGGGTGAAATCTGGAAATGGCCACCCTTTTGATCGTCGAGCAGCGTTGCAAATACACTAGGCGAGTCATGATTTGGATAACAAAACCAGTCGATTGACCCGTTCAGCCCCACTAGGGCTGTTGTATACATGTTCCCAATGATCCCGTAGTTTTGAATCGGTTGATATACCATGCTTTTTCTTGGTTACACTTTTCTATGACACTGCTTTAATGACTGATTTGACACTCTACGCTTGTCAATAGTTCTACTCAGATATTCTAAGTTCCATACTTACTCAAAAGTTCTGCTTGAGTTAGGTTTATGACTTTTTGAGCAATCTTAATCTTCTATTGTTTGAGTAGATTTACCTGCTGACTTCATTTTTTATAGCATTTATTAACCTGTTATTGAATTTAG
>CAZZWA010000026.1:0-7388 GCA_964657555.1 uncultured Microcoleus sp. | reverse complement strand
TTGCCATCCTCGCTACAATTAATTTAGCTCTAGTTTTATTTAATTTAAGCTACATCTATTGGCGCAGTTTTTACCTAGAATTCTTTCCAAGTTTGACTCAAACTTACGATCCAGTTAAAGGGATTGAACCGCATCCAGAAACGCAAAACTATCTCAAGCAGGTGAATGAACTAGAAAAACAAATTTCGCGTTTGGGGCTGAAGTCGCCTCAAACAGGAGAACGGCTAAAGCATTTGCAAATCCTTAGTGAGCGACTAATTGAAGATAATCCATTTGCAGGAGCCAATAAAAGCAACACATTAGAAAAGATTAAAAATGAGATGCGGCACCGAGTGGGAAAAGATTTAGCTCGCGATGCTTTTGCTACATTTTGGAGCCCAGCTTATCTTTCTCAAGCAGGCTGGGAACGAGAAATCTATTTTTTCAATACCAAAATTGAACCATTGATTGAGACAAATTACTATCGAAATATTGGAAGATTTGGCGGATTTGTTGATCATTTTTGGTTAATTGACTTACCATTTATTGTCGTATTTACCCTGGAAATCCTAGCACAAAGCTACTTTATCAGTCGTCGTAAGCCTTACTTAAGTTGGTGGGAAGCAATAGTGCGGCGCTGGTACGACCTTTTCTTACTGTTTCCCTATTGGCAGTGGTTGCGAGTTATTCCAGTGACCATTCGCCTCTATCAAACTGATTTATTGAATCTGGAACCATTAAGAAAGCAACTTAATTATGACTTAATTGTGAGTTTTGCTGAGAAAATCGCTGAAATTGTGGGTATTCAGGTGATTAATCGGATGCAAGAGTCGATTCAACAGGGTGAGGTAGCACGCTGGCTGTTTCATCCTGAGGTTCGTCGCTCTTATGTTCAGATTCAAGATAAGAATGAGGCAAAAGTTGTTGCCACTCGCCTGTTTGATATAAGCGTTTATACTATCATTCCCCAACTTCAGCCTGATGTGGAAGCTTTAGTACGTCACACTATTGAAAGTACTCTCAACCAATGCTTTATTTACCGCCAACTACGAAATGTGCCTGGTTTAAACCGCTTACCAACCCAGCTCACTCAGAAATTAGCTAAAAACATTTCTCAGAGTGCATATAATAACATAATAAAAGCTCTTGAAGACCCAGTAGGGGCAGAACTTACTGCTCGTCTGCTGAGGAATTTCAAAGATGCGTTAGAGACGGAGTTAAAGAAAAAGCATAATCTTCAAGAGATTAACTCCTTACTTATAGATATCCTAGAGGAGGTTAAAATTAGCTACGTTCAGGGAATTGCCGAAGGAGGAACGGAAAAAGCCTTGGAAGAGGTTGAGCGGCTGCATCAGACTCTTTATCAGGTGTAGCTATTGTTACCAAGTTGCAATAGTTTAGAGGATGTTTGAAAAGGTGCTCTTGATACTCCCAATTTTTGATCTCCCCTTTTTAAGGGAGGTTAGGGGGCTTGAATCGCTTTGGATACTTCTCAAACAACCTCTTATGCCTAGGGTAATAACCGCGAACTACAAATTACGAATTGCACTAAGCTGCTTAACTCTAGAACGTAAAAGTTGTGCGAATCACACCTACCTCTGTTGTGCGATTTCTGCTATTCGATTCTGGATTGAACAGCATAAAAGCACCAGGTGTGATGCTGATATTATCAGTGACACGAATACGATAATAGCCTTCTAGGTGGTATGGAGTGTTTCTTCTATCAGTGGGGTCGTCCTTAAAACGAGCCTGCCCGCCAACTGCTGTACGAAATAGTGGCTGTCCAAAGATCAGCCCCGCTGCGTTACCCTTACTTAGCAGGTCATCGAAATGCAGACCAACCATCCAACTAGTGATGGTGGTGGAAGCATTAACGCTACGGGAAGCAGCGTCAACAAAGAAGGCCGCACCATAGGTGCTAAAAGCAATCTTGGGCGCAAATCGCCAGGTTAAAGTGCCACCGGCTGAGTTGATTGTCACAGGAAGACCGGGGTTGCCGTTGCCAACTGCTAAAACTCCACTGGAAAACTCTGTTAAGCCTGTACCTAAGATGTTAACTTCATGATAGCTGTGGGCATAGTTAAGACCAATATCAAGGGTCTTGAAAGGTTTAAGAGTCAGTTGTACTGCCTCAACACTACTACCACCAAACACACCTGCCCCCAAAGCATTAACAGAAACCCCTGGAAGGATATTGGGGCCTTTTGCAGGGATATTCGCGTTCACGCTAGCATATGCAGCTCTCAAGTCTACTTTGTCAGAGATAGACCAGATAAAGCCAGCAGCGGAAGCCAAACCAGTCTCAGAAGTCCCGCCGGATACACGTACTACAGGGTTATACCCTGCAAACCTGGAAATTGCTTCTTGCCCATCATCAGCAAAGGGAGTAATAGCAGGGAAGGCATCCGATGTTTCAGCAGCAGTCCCAGCAAACAAAGTGAACCTTTTGGCGATTGGGAAGATATAGAGGAGTTTGTAGAGGTTAATGTTGTTACCACCGGCATTAGCGAGGTTCAAATCCCTAGGATCAAACCCAGGAAACTCAGGCTCAAAACTCAGCTTAGTTGAACCTCCTGTTAAAAATGACTGTCCGGGAAACAACCTACCCTGGACGCTGCCCACACCAAAAGGGTTACCACCAAAGTTATAGGCTTGTAAACCTGTAATCAACAGATCCTTACCTGTGAAGCTCGTCTGGAGGTTCAACCGCACTCGGTCAACCAAGATGATGCTTGGGTTGCTACCTCTACCTCCTGTAGGACGGTTATAGCGAGTTCCTCCATTGGCACCTTCAGCTGCGATAATTGCTTGACCATTTAGTCTTGTCGTTACAGAGAACTGATGTGCTTCTAGAAAACCAACACGGCTTTCCAGCTTATCTACCCGCGTCCCCAAGGTAGCCAGTTCTGCCTGAAACTCCTGACTCAGCCGCCGCAGCTTCTCCAAATCCTCTTTATTGGCAAAGTTAGTCGTACTAGCAGCAATCAATTTCTCAATTTGATTCAAACAAGCCCTCAACCCTGCGGCAAATTCATAACGGGTCATAGCCCGATTGCCTCGATATGTGCTGTCAGGATATCCAGCAATACAGCCATAACGTTCTACAAGTTCTCGGAGGGCTTCGTATGCCCAGTCCCCTGGTCGTATGTCTGAGAACTGGGAAACGTTAGTGACTTGATTCATAGGGTCTTGATCTAAAAAATCTTCATTTCCCTGTAAATCTTCTTTGACATTATTCGTCTGCTCATTATAACTAGGGTTTACAGGTAGAGAGCGAGTTGCTTTGCTAAGATATTTGGCTATAGGTTTGGTGACAACATAATTGAGTTTTGCCGGAGTTGCAAAGACCATGTCAGCCGTATTTTCACGTGTTACTTGGGAACTAGAGGAGAAGTTGGCAGAGTCTTTGCCTGCCATTTTAGTAGTCGTTGCAAAGCCTTTTATATTTTCAACAGAAAGACTAATAGACTCTTTGTGAGCTATTTTAGTCGCAAGCTCAAATTTTTCTAGATTTCTAACAGAGATATTAGTATGTTCTTTGTAGATAGATTGAGCAGTGGGAACATTAGTCTTTTCTTTTGGCATAGAATTATTCGCTGCCAATAGCTCAGTAGATTCAGCTACTACAGATATTGTGATGAAGGAGATACAATCTATAACCAGGCATAGCAAACCAACTCTGCAAACAGAGAACAGTAAATACATATTCATGACCAATTCTCACACACAAAACTTCAATTTTGACTGTAACCTAGGAGAAATTAGTTGTTGAAGAGTTAGTTTTTGAGACAGATATGGGGACATTATTGGCCCCCTATCTTACCATTAAGTCACAATCACAACTACTTCAAACATTTCTAGACATCCATATAGAAAGTTTATTCCTGCCTTAAGTAAACTTAGATGTCAGGAGTTATATAGCTTTCATTTATATGGAGTCTTAAAAACTCTAATAGGTCATGGGCAACTCGTTTTCCAATTGCCGACTGTCTATTAAAGTTCCTTTTTAGTGATCATGATCATATCAATCTATAGGAACATTAAAAACCGTGATAGCTAGTAAATACCTATTGGTTTTCTCATGACTTACCATTTAATAAAATCTATCTATAGCGGTTCTCAGTTGAGTGGAACACAGTGACCGCAGTGGCCAAACCAACCTAAAATATCCTGAGGAGTGATCGCCTGAATCGCACAGGTGATCGCTTCATCTAAAGTTTCTGAGGTACGTGCTGCCAAATCTCTGAGAAATTCTTTGATTTTTGACCAGCACAGTTCAATGGGAGAGAAATCAGGTGAGTAAGGGGATAAGTAAATTAATTGAGCACCAGCCGCCTCAATTGCCTCTCGGATGCCAGCTAGATGATGATAACTTAAATTATCCATCACTACAATCGCCTCTTTCCAGAGGTGAGGAGCCAGCACTTTTTCCACAAAAGTTTGAAAGGCGAAGCGGTCTGTCCCATCAGGAAAAGTAAGAGCAGCTATCATCCCCTTAAGTGCGATCGCACTTAAGGGGTGACGTTTTACCCCGCTTATCGGGTCGTTTCCCGTAAGCTCTTTTTCCCTTTAAGGCTCTGGCATACAGTCGAGTCATCGCCATGTTCACTCCAGTCTCATCGATAAACGCCAAATTATTCAAGCTGATTGATTTAATTAATTGCCAGAATTCCTCTCGTAGTCTTTTAACCCTTTCTGTTTCTTGTTCGTCAGCGTGAAACATTTTTTTTGCGAGTCAGGTTAAGTTGGTACAAGATTCTGCCCATAGTGGCACGACTGACAACAAGTTGCGTTTTTTGATCAAAGCGAGCGCACAAATCCTCCAAAATGGCATCATTGTTTGAACTCACCAGTTGTATGACAATGTTCAGCTGTTCGGGCTTGAGCTTGGGTTTTTGTCCACCTCCATCAGGCAAAGCTTCAATCCCTCCTATCTCTTTGTAACGCTTGAGTAGTCTCTTGAAAAAGCTCAGACTGACCCGGAAGCGTTGCGCTAGTTGTCGGTAAGAACCTTCTTGATTGTTGTAAGCCTCAACGATTTTTTGGCGTAGGCCGATTGAGTAGGCTTTCATCGGATGGAGAATCACCACCTGGTTAACCTTACTCTAAAACTGTGTTCCACTCAACTGAGAACCGCTATATTAGTCAGCCTGTCCCTAGGCTGACTCAAGACCTCATCGGCAAGTTGTTTGGCGTCAAAAGCTTCAACCTCTCCTTTTTCTCTTGATGCCACTACGATAGGCGATAGTTAGGTTCTGATCTTGTTCAAACTATGACCATCGCTCAACTCTTCAATGGTGCTAATGTATTCGTTTTACCTTTCTGGACACTGATGATTCTGCTGCCTAACTGGGGCGTTACCCGCAAGGTTATGGAATCTTATCTACCCTACATCGCTTTGGCAAGTCTTTATATATATTTGTTCACTGTCTCGGTTACACCCGAATCTGCCCAAGCTCTATCCAATCCTCAGCTAGCTGATATCGCTCGATTCTTTGCAGACGAGAAAGCATCTGCTACTGGGTGGGTTCACTTCTTGGTCATGGACTTGTTTGTCGGTCGCTGGATTTACTGGGAGGGTCAACGTACTGGGGTCTGGACAATCCACTCCCTGGCTCTATGCTTATTTGCTGGGCCGTTGGGATTGCTATCTCACATGATCACTCAGTGGGTGACTAACAGATTTATCTCTGGTTCACTGCCAGACTCGGCAACGCCCGGAACTCCAACCTTGTAGGCAAAGGAACTCAATCTTTTTAGAGATTGTCTGCAATTTTTCCGGATGTGCCCACTTCTCTACTGGAAACAGAAATTGGTAGATACACCCTGATTAGCCCCCAGTACGATTCGGCAGCGGAGACGCTTGGCGAGCGCACTGGGGGTTTTCTTAGCACAGCCGTTACAATATGTAATCACTCATGCATTTAACTCGCTATGGTACAAGCTCCTGCACTGATCGCTACCACTGACCTCGCCATATTGGCTATCGACCTGATTTGTAAAGCTGGGTGTGAGTATGGGGACGTGCGCTTTTGCACCTACCGTTTTCAAAATCTTTATGCTAGCGATCGCTCCCTAAGTAATCTAGCAGACAACATTAGTTCTGGCTTTGGAGTGCGAGTCCTGCTTGATGGTGCGTGGGGATTTGCCGCAAGCCACAACAAAACCCCTGCCGAAGTGCAAAGAATAGTTGCGCTGGCTGTAGACATTGCTAGAGGCAGCCGCCTCTCTCAGCAGACGCGGGTTCAGTTGGCTCCGACAGAAGTATACCGCGATACCTATATTACGCCTATTGAGATTGACCCATTTAGTGTACCTATTACAGAAAAGGCGGAATTGCTGCTCCATATCAACGAGCAGTTGCTGAGCTACAGTGAACGAGGAATTAAAAAAGCCTATTCTTCCCTCAGTTTCGCCCACGAAGACAAAACCTTTGCTTCCACAGAAGGCTCCCTCATCCATCAAACAATCTACCGCAGTTATCCGGGATTCGGCTGCACAGCCATAGCCAACCGAGATGCCCAAAGTCGCAGCTACGAACGCCCACCATTGAACCTGGGTTACGAGCATATCAATAAATTAGATCTGCTTAACCAAGTAAACCGTGTTGCTGAAGAAGCCATTGAAAAAGTTCACGCGCCGGTTGGCCCTTCTGGCATCCGCACGACCCTGATCCTCAAACCAACCAATCTGTGGCTAACCATCCACGAATCCGTCGGACACCCCACGGAACTTGACCGAGTGTATGGCTACGAAGCCAACTTTGCAGGCACCAGCTTCGCCACAACAGACAAGCTAGGCACCCTCCAGTATGCCGCCCCTTGGATTAACTTCCGAGCTGATCGCACGCAACCAGGAGGTCGCAGCACTCTAGGCTACGATGATGAGGGCGTGAAAGCACAGGATTGGTTTGTGATCAAAGATGGCATTTTAGTAGACTATCTCAGCGATCGCGAGACAGCCTACAGACTTGGTCGCGCTAGCAGCAACGGCTGTGCCTATGCAGATAGTTGGTCTAGCGTGCCGATGGTGCGGATTCCCAACCTAGGATTGCAACCAGGGCCAGATGGTGGTAGCCATACCGCCACTTTAGCAGAGATGGTTGCTGATACAGAAGATGGGATTTTAATCGACGGTATCGGTAGCTTCTCCATCGATCAGCAACGACGTAATTTCCAGTTTGGTGGCGATGCTTTCTGGAAGGTAGAGAAAGGCAAAGTGGTGGGGATGCTAAAAGATGTCACCTATCATGCTATGACAACTGACTTCTGGAATAGCATCGATGCCTTGGGGCCAGCTTCGGAATACCAACAGTGCGGCACCAACGTCTGTGGGAAAGGTGAACCGATGCAAATAGCTCAAATGACCCATGCCTGTGTGCCAGTGCGGGTGCGCAATATTCAGATTGG
>CAZZWA010000025.1:19032-24381 GCA_964657555.1 uncultured Microcoleus sp. | reverse complement strand
CCCCAGAATTGCGTTTTTGCGATCGCAATCGTCGCCCTCCTAAGGATCGGTTTAACGCCTTATTGAGCTTTGGCTATGCTTTGCTGCTTAAGGATGTAATGAACGCCATTTTAACAGTAGGACTGGAACCAGCGTTGGGATTCTACCACCAGCCCCGTTCTCAAGCAGCTCCTTTGGCACTAGATTTACTTGAAGTCTTCAGAGTGCCATTAGTAGATATGACTGTAATGGCTTCAGTCAATCGGGGACAGTGGGACGCACAGGCAGATTTTGATGTGCGGGGAGTACAAGTTTGGTTGAGTGATCATGGTCGCAAAAAGTTTGTTGGTTTGTATGAACACCGCAAAGAAGAAACTTGGAAGCACCCAGCCACGGGATACTCCTTGACCTATCGCCGCCTATTGGAGTTGGAAGTTCGGTTACTAGAAAAGGAGTGGACTGGTGAGGGTGGTTTGTTTGGTCAGCTCGTGTTACGGTGAGGTGTGGCAATGGCTGAAGCAACACATTGGTATCTGATCTGCTACGACATTCGCCACCCAAAGCGCTGGCGCAAGGCTTACAAAATCATTCAAGGATACGGCGAACGGATGCAATTCTCCATCTTTCGCTGTTGCTTAAGTCAGCGAGAGCGAGAAAAGTTGCGCTGGGAGTTGGAGAAGGTATTGGCGGCAGAGGATAACTTGTTGCTGATCCGCCTATGCAACCGTTGTGTCGGTGGATTACAGGCATATAACCGTCCAGAAGCTTGGCCGATTGAGTCAGAAGGATACCGGATTGTCTGATGCAAGCTGTCGAAACCTTGGATGCCGTCAGGCGTTGAGCACCTGAACATACCATCAATCCTGCTGTTCGAGCCACTACTGCTAAAACCTTTGATGCTATTATGTGTTGATTACTGGTTATCTGCTGACTAATCAACAATATCGCTGCCAACTGAGAACCGCTATATATTGCTTAGGGAACTACAAGAAATAAATTATCCCCCAAAGTGTCGCAGTACTGATTGTGAGGATGAGGGATTGAGGACTAAGGAATGGTCAAATGATTTTGCGTAGTTCCATGTATGAGCGATTACCAATTACCAAAAAACTGAGTCTGCAAGTTGAGGGCGGCTACTGAGCGCAGTCGAAGTGTGCGGAATGTGGGTTAAAGCTGCTAAGCAAAGTCTACTTGTGTGATGGCGATTTGATCTGAGTACTATCAAGCCGAGCGATCGTGACAAGCTAGTAGTCCGCCAAAGCTAATTTAAGGGGTTGCCTGCTGTAGAGACACGTTAGCGAAGCGGCACGAAGTGCGATCTGGCATCTCTATTTTTGAAAAAAATTTATATCTAGAGACTGATTTACTTTTATAGTTTTTTATGGATGAAGATATAAACTATTTGAAATGAAAAAACGCTCTCAACTTGGTAAACTTTAGAATGAGTTGCGATAAATTCCTGGAGATTGATTTGCCAGCTAACCAGAAACGCTGTGTACTGCTGATTACCTCAATAACTGTCAATGCGTTGGGTGAGTGCTAGGCATTAGGAATAATACTAATTTGCTAAATCTCCTCGGGAATTTCTCAAAGTGCCAGCTCACTAGTACATTGAGTAGCTTGGAGGCAAATTGCCAGCTTTAGTGTGTAAATGGTTACAAATTTTTGGCTCTATGCTTGACTTTTAAGCTAGAATTCAAATGTTAAGTTTTATAAGCGCCAGCGATGGCAATCTTAAGCTGGTGAGACCTGATTTCCTGAACAGGAAAAAGCATCTTCATTCGCTTTAAGCTAGAAAGCAATTAGCAGAGGATTAAACACGATGGCATTTGAACTTCCACCTTTGCCCTACGACTATGACGCTCTAAAGCCGTTTAATATGTCGCCTGAAACATTGCAGTTCCATCACGATAAGCACCACGCTGCTTACGTGAATACTCTTAACAACTTGGTCAAAGACACGGAACTGGCTGACAAGTCACTTGAAGAAATTATCAAGGCAACCTTTAAAGACTCAGCTAAAGTCGCTGTCTTCAACAATGCTGGTCAGGCATGGAACCACAATTTCTACTGGAATAGTATCAAACCATCTGGTGGTGGTTCCCCCAGTGGCGAACTAGCCGACAAGATTAACGCCAGCTTTGGTAGCTTGGATAAATTAAAAGAAGAGCTAAAAAATGCTGGTGCAACGCAGTTTGGTAGCGGTTGGGCTTGGCTCGTCAAGGACGGCAATAGCTTGAAAGTGACCAAGACACCCAACGCCGAAAACCCCATTGCTCATGGACAGACTCCCTTGCTCACGATAGATGTTTGGGAACACGCCTATTATCTGGATTTCCAGAATCGACGTCCAGACTTCCTACAGAACTTTATCGACCACCTGATTAACTGGGATTTCGTTGCCAAGAATTTAGCTGCGGCTGCTTAAGTCACTGCGGCTATCCGAAATACTTCAGATTTAATATCCTGAAGGACAGCCACGAGTTGAGTTGCGGCTGTCCTTTATTGTCTGTAGATGTCTGTAGACTTTTGCAATGTTGACACGCCCTACTCTCTCATAGACAAGGGTTGAAGTCCCCCACCACAATGCAACAATATTGGTGGCTGGCAACGGGTGATATCTTAAAGCTTCCACCATGTTGCTCCCTTCGGCCCTCTGCTTTCTTTACAGAAATAGAATCAAACTCCTTATGGATAGTAAAAATCTAGCGCAATACCTAGAAGCAACAAACAGCATTTTTAAGCCCTGGCTGTTGGTGCAACTGCGCTTGAAGAAGCTGCAAGAGCAGCGAGAGACACTTCCCCCTGAAGAATATGCCAGTTGCCTAGCTGATATCCATCAAGACCTGATGAATTTGGGAGAATGGTGGCAGGGAAAAGAGGATGAGGTTTTTTGAGGGGAATTGGCGAATATAGCAAACGTAGCTGCAATTGGGGCAAAAAAGCGCTACAAGTCTTCATAGGAGGAATAATATGATTCCTGCAATCTCTTCAATGCCTTGGCGGCGTTTGCACAAGCTCCAGAATCATGGCTAAATCCAAAAAGACAGTAATTGAAGTTAATCTAAGCCACCCTCAGTACTTTTTCAATCGGGAACTCAGCTGGTTGGAGTTTAACAACCGGGTTTTGCATGAGGCTATAGACCCCCGTACACCTCTACTGGAACGCCTAAAGTTTATGGCGATTTTCAGCACGAACCTGGATGAATTTTTTATGGTTCGCGTTGCTGGTCTAAAGCAACAGGTAGAAGCGAAAGTGAGTCAACTGACGCCGGATGGTCGGACACCCAGCGAACAACTGGAGGCAATTAGTCAGAGGCTGCGACCTCTAGTGATTAAACAGCATCAACACTTTGAGCAGGCATTGCGACCCCTGATGGCTGCTAAAGGTATTCATCTGCTTGACTACCTGAATCTGAACCAAGAACAGCGACTTTACATACATCAATACTTTGAGGAGAAAATCTTTCCCGTTCTGACGCCTTTAGCTGTCGATCCAAGTCATCCTTTTCCCTATATTTCCAACCTTAGCCTCAATCTGGCCGTTGTCGTCAAAGACCCGGAAACTAACGAAGAATTGTTTGCTCGGGTCAAGGTGCCGAAGACATTACCCCGGTTTTTATCTTTACCGGGAGGAACAAGGGGCAAAGAGCCAGAGGCTGTGTCTCCTCACTTCCCCTCCTCCTCTAAGGAAACAGAAGAGTCAAGAGAGCAAGAAGATGCAGAGGATGCTGTTCGCTCCCAGCATGTAGTCTTTAGATTTGTACCTCTAGAGCAGGTGATTGCTCACAATCTGGAGTCTCTGTTTCCGGGGATGAATATTCAGGAATATTACCCTTTTCGGATTACCCGTACATCTAATTTAGAGGTGGAAGAGGATGAAGCTGATGACTTGCTATTGGCTATTGAGCAGGAACTGCGCAAACGCCGCCTTGGTGGCTCTACAGTGCGGATGGAAATTCAAGCTTCCATGCCAGAATCGGTGCAAGAGATGCTGATGGAGGAACTGGGGCTGAAAGAGAGCGATGTGTATGCTGTTGACGGACTGCTAGGATTGGGAGATTTGATGTCCTTCATGGCATTGCCACTCCCAGAACTGAAAGACCCACTGTGGACACCCACTGTTCCCACACGTCTGCGACGGCTGAACGATCCGGATCTGGAGAAACGGGAAGATTTCTTTAATATCATTCGGCGGGGAGATCTGCTACTGCACCATCCTTATCATTCTTTCTCAGGGACTGTGCAGCGCTTCATTACTCAGGCAGCGCACGATCCAAATGTATTGGCGATTAAAATGACCCTCTACCGCACCTCTGGTGACTCGCCAATAGTCAGTGCGCTGATTGCAGCAGCAGAAAATGGCAAGCAGGTGGCAGTATTGGTAGAGCTGAAAGCCCGTTTTGATGAAGAAAACAATATCAACTGGGCGCGTAAGTTAGAACAAGCTGGGGTGCATGTTGTATACGGGTTGGTAGGCTTGAAGACTCACACAAAAGTGACACTAGTGGTGCGCCGAGAGGACGATCGCATCCGCCGTTACGTCCACATTGGTACGGGCAACTACAACGATAAGACAGCTCGAATTTACACAGATTTGGGGCTTTTAAGCTGTCGTGAAGAGCTGGGGGCAGATTTGACAGATTTATTTAATTATTTAACTGGTTACTCGCGGCAGAAGTCTTACCGTCAGTTGTTAGTATCGCCTGTGAACAGCCGCGATCGCTTTACAGCATTAATTCGCCGTGAGATTGAACATAGCCAGCAGGGCTGTCCTGCCCGCATTGTCGCCAAAATGAATGCCTTGGTAGACCCACAGATAATTACGGCTCTCTACGAAGCATCACAGGCTGGTGTCCCTATTGATGTAATTGTGCGTGGGATATGTTGTCTGCGTCCAGGAGTGAAAGGCATTAGTGAAAATATCCGCGTCATCAGTATTGTAGGCCAGTTTTTAGAACACTCCCGAATTTATTACTTTCACAATCAGGGTCAGGAAGAAGTGTACATTGGTAGTGCGGACTGGATGACTCGCAACCTGGATCGGCGGGTGGAAGCGATCGTCCCTCTTGAAGATCCAGAGATTTCTAAAGACCTACAAGAAATCCTAGGAATTATGCTGGCGGATAATCGTCAAGCTTGGGAATTACAACCAAATGGACAATACGTTCAACGCCATCCAGATGGGAATTCTCCTCCACAGAGTGCCCAAAAAATTTTGATGGAAATGGCAATCAGTAATTGGTAATTAGGATGGGAAAACCAAATTTTGAGAACTCATAGCAAAGCTAAATCTCCTATTCCGCGTACTTTGACAAGACTTCGGCGTGAGCCCTTCGACAAGCTCTTGCCGTAGCGTTAGCGTGCCGA
>CAZZWA010000025.1:16434-18932 GCA_964657555.1 uncultured Microcoleus sp. | reverse complement strand
CTGACTGTAAGGATCAGATTGGCACAAATTAATTAGAAAGGCTATTTATCAATTATGAGTGCAGAAATTATTTGTGTGGGTACCGAACTGCTACTGGGTGACATCCTTAACAGCAATGCTCAGTTTTTAGCACAACAACTTGCTGCACTGGGAATTGTGCACTACTATCAAACAGTGGTGGGAGACAACCCAGGGCGGATTAAACAGGTATTGGAGATTGCTGCAAAGCGATCGCAAATTCTCATATTCACTGGCGGACTTGGGCCTACTCCCGATGACCTCACCCACGAAACCCTAGCAGACTTTTTTGGCGTCCCCTTGGTGGAAAGACCAGAAATTCTGGAAGATATCAGTCGCAAATTCGCCAGTCGCGGGCGTCAGATGACACCTAGCAACCGCACACAAGCCCTTCTGCCTCAGGGCGCAGATGTATTACCCAACTTAGCTGGTACAGCCCCAGGCATTATCTGGCAACCCCAGCCTAATTTGATAATTCTTACTTTTCCAGGCGTCCCAGGGGAAATGCGGCGGATGTGGCAGGAAACGGCTGTGCCTTATCTGAAGAGTCAAGGGTGGGCTGAAGAAATTATCTACAGCCGTATGTTAAGGTTTTGGGGAATTAGTGAATCTACCCTAGCTGAAAAAGTTGCGCCTCTACTCAATCTGTCAAACCCCACAGTCGCGCCCTATGCTGGTGATGGAGAGGTGAGGCTGCGACTCTCAGCCAAAGCCGAGTCAGAAGCAGCAGCCCTGCAACTGATTGAGCCAGTGGAACAACAGGTGCGGCAGATTGCGGGACTAGACTATTACGGTGTGAATAATGACACCTTGGCCTCAGTTGTTGGTCAATTACTATCTAATGCTGGTGAAATGCTAGCCGTAGCTGAATCCTGTACTGGAGGTGGTTTGGGTCAGATGATCACCTCTGTCTCTGGTAGTTCTCTTTACTTCCCTGGAGGGATTATTTCCTACGACAATCAGGCCAAGATCTCTTTGTTGGGTGTCGTACCAGAAGATTTAGCCCGACTGGGAGCCGTGAGTCCCCAAGTGGCAGAACAGATGGCGTTTGGAGTCCGAGAGCGCTTTGCACGCATTCTCCAAAAGCCACTATCGGCAACTTGGGGACTGAGTATTACTGGCATTGCTGGCCCTGGTGGCGGTACAGAATCTAAGCCTGTAGGTTTGGTTTACATTGGTCTGGCTGAGCCAAACGATAAAACTGAAAGTTTTGAGTTTCGGCTAAATTCCCAGCAAGACAGAGCTTTGATTCGCCACATGTCAGCATGTCATGCCCTAGATCGGCTGCGACGCAAATTGTTAGCTAGACGAATTTGAGGCACATCTTAACGGAGATTCGCCTTTCTTCAGGAGTTTTCACTCCCACGCCCACCCATCTCAGGTAAGATGTCACTGCGCCTTGGCAATATGCTAGTCTTAAAATAAATCCAGTTGTTCACAAAAAACATTTGGTTGGATAGCTAAAAGATCAAACTTGAGGCAATCTCAAGCACATAACCGCCAGCAAGGGCGATAGTAAGTGTAAAAATCTGTAGGTTATCCAGTTGTCAATTAAACATCCTGGTTGTATTGCAGGAGCAGTTTGTTCGATGGACTACATAGAGAAGGTACTGGAGAAGCTCAAGGAATGGGCACGCAAGCTGATAGAAACGCTGCTAGGGCCGGAGGCTGAACCAGAACCAGAGCCAATCCCCATCCCCGTTAATGAGCGATCGCGCCCTAGACGGTAGTCTATTAAGTTTTTCTAAACTTTAGGCGAAAAGGGCTGTAAAAAGCAATTCATGAGAGCGTAGAGCAGTTCTGTTCGGCAGTACTGCTTTGTTGTCCTTAGGGCTTGACTAAAAACCCAAGAGAAGGAACGATCAGCTCGAAGTGTGAATTTATTTTTATGGAACTTTTAAGCATTCTGGTACTGCATGGGCCAAACCTCAACCTACTGGGACGTAGAGAACCAGGGGTTTATGGCTTGGTGACACTAGAGGAAATTAATCGCCTTTTAGAACAGGAAGCCCAAGGACTCAACAGCAATATCTCTATAAAGCAATCAAACCACGAGGGCGTCTTGGTTGATCTAATTCATGATGCCCTGGGAAAGCACCAAGGGATTTTAATTAATGCTGGTGCCTATACTCATACAAGCGTGGCTATTAGAGATGCGCTCGCAGCGGTTGACCTCCCAACTGTAGAAGTACATCTCAGTAACATTTATCGGCGGGAAGATTTTCGCCACCATTCATTTATTGCGCCAGTAGCCATTGGACAAATTAGTGGCTTTGGCGTAAACAGTTACTGTTTAGGGTTACAGGCTTTGGTTCACAACCTTAAGAAATTATAAAACTTTTTGGGAATTATTCCATCCAAAGAAGTGGCAATTTTCTTTTTTAGCTAAGTTTGCTTGGCATCAGAGACTCCTAGCTTGACTAAGAATTATTAAGTCTCTTGGGAGCAGGGGTTGGGAGTCGATGAAGAAGCCTGCCCAT
>CAZZWA010000025.1:0-16334 GCA_964657555.1 uncultured Microcoleus sp. | reverse complement strand
ATGCGATACTCTCTATTAAGTCGGTTTCGCGGCACCTTAGTGGGAGCTGCACTAGGGGAAAATTTCGGTTCTCACAAAACAGAGCAGCACCATCATCCATCTGAGGGGTGCAAAATGGCGATCAGAGGTGCAGAAAGCTTAATTGGGTTGGGCCGATTAGATGTAGAGGATTGGCGAAAACGCCTCATCTTAGAATTACCGAAGCAGGACACTGTAAATCTCATTTCTACAGGCACTATTATGGCAATTCTGCCCCTTGTGCTATTCTCTCATGAATATAAAGCTAAATTGCGACAAAACTTACAACAACTGACGAGCATTTGGCAGAATGATCTAGAGTTGAGGGACGGAGCGTTAGCTGTGGGATATGCGATCGCCCAATCCCTTAGAGAAAAACTCAAAGCTGCCACTCTGATTCCCAAAACCATTGCCTTTGTACAAGAGTCCCAAACACCTTTGGTGCAACAGCTCTTAGCAGTCCAAACCTTGCTAGAACAAGGAGCTGGGTTAGAAATGGCAGTAACCACGCTGTGCCGCGATGCCCAACCCAATATTACCCCCATTGCTTTAGCCTTTTACTGCTTCTTGGGCACCCTGGAAGATTTTCGACTCAGCGTTACTCGTGCTTCCCGTACCGGCTACCGACCCCAGATGACCTGCTACCTAGCAGGGGCTTTATCAGGAGCCTATAACAGCATAGTTGGTATTCCTGTAGGATGGCGTGTTGATTGGAGCCAAACTAGCCGGGAAATGAACTCAGCCACCCAGCTTTTGCGACTAGCAGACCAACTTTTAGCCGTTTGGTCGGGAGTTTACGACGCCTCCACAGCTTTACAGGTACAGATGAGTAGCGCTGTGGCCTCTCCTCGTGTAATTCAGCCGCGATGAAATCCAAGTTTTTTTAGAAAAATTTAATAAACTCTTCTAGGCTAATTCCTCCATAGAATATGGCCATTTTCAGTAGCTTTCTGTAAGTTTGGAAGAAGTAAATTTTGGCATGGCAATCGCAGCCCTTAAATTGCTTGTAAGATTTCTTCCAACAAAGCAAAATAGGTTAGCGCTCCCACTACACCTGTCGCCTGAAACGACATTCATCCACTTATGAAAACGCTTCAGTCATTGACGCAGCAGCTTGATCAATGGCGGCGACTATACAAGCTTCTTCGCAGTAGTCTGTTGCTCGACCGCTTGTCTGACCGGATTGCTGGTGTAAAGGCGCGAATGGGTTTGGGACTTGGTTCCAAAGCCAGGGCGCGAGGCAAAAGAGGGTCTGTCCGTCCCAGAAAGCGTCTACCCGTCGTTTTGCTGCTGGCAGTAGTGTCTCTCACTGGCACAATGGGGAACCACTTCTACAATGCACCAAAGCTCAACGTAGACACAATATCCCCTGAAACCATCCGAGCCCCCTATGATGCCAATGTAGAGGATGTCACAACTACGGAAGAAAAACGCAAAGAAGCCCGTACAGGTGCAGTACCTGTATTGATGCTCGATCAGGACGTCAACCAAAAGATCTATGCCGATTTCCAGCGAATGTTCGAGCGGGGCGATAAAGTACGAGAGATTGTCGGTACTGTGCCATTTGTCCCCACGACTGTATTGTCAACCTCTGCCCAAGTTTCCCTACGCAGTTGTCCGGAGTGGGAATGGCAAACTGTACTGTCACAGATCAATGAACCAGGAGCTACAGACTTAGAAAAGACTAAGGATTTGCCACCATTAGCTAGTTCATCTGCTACCGGCAGTCTTAGTGAGTCAGCCTCTACTATCTTCTCTGTCTTACCAGCTGTGATTGAACTCCAATCCTACCGTAAAACCGCTTCCTCCCAAGAGTTCTCAGCCCTAATTAAGACGATTAAGCAAGCCCGCCAGCAATATACCAAAGCTTTGACCACTGTGCCAGATTCTGGACTGCAAACGACTGACCTCGCGTTTATCGTCGGCATGTCAGAGACAGCCTGGCAGCAGACACAAATGGGGGTACGCGAGACTGCCATCCGTATGCTTACTCAGGGTATTCCCCCAGGATTGCCATCTAGCATTTTGCAGGAAGCAGTGAAAACACAATTGAGTTCTTTAGTACCACCCACGGCTCAATCTGTAGCGACTCAAATATTGCTCCGCAGCCTGCGGCCAAACTTAAAGGAAGATAAAGAACAAACGAAACAGCTGGCTGAACAGGCAGCCCTTGCGGTAAAGCCAGTGATGCTAAGTGTGAACCAGGGAGAGGTGATTGTTAGTGAGGGTGATGTGATCAACCACACACAGTTTGTACTGCTGGATCATTTTGGCTTGAGTCGTCGCGCCATCAGTGGGCGAGGTTTGATCTGGTTTGGCAGTCTAGTCTGTGGGGGCATTTTGATTTTCTGGCTGGTGCAACGGCGATTTCACCCTAACCTACGGCAACGAGACCACCTCTTAGTATTATTGCTGACCCTAAGTACGCCCATCCTGGTAACTTTAAATTTGCCCTATCCCAATTTGCCAGCAATTGGGTTACTGGTGGGCAGTTTTTACGGTTTTCCTTTAGGAGTTACAGTGGTCGGTCTGCTGACAGGAATCTTATCAATCAGCTTCGGCACTGGTTGGGATTATTTAGTGGCAAGTGCGGCTGGCGCCATCTTGGTAAGCTTAATGGCTGGGAAATTGCGATCGCGTGAGGAACTCGCCTTTCTTGGATGCGCGGTTGGATTAACTCAGGGTGGCATCTACTTGTTCTTAAATCTCTTCTTGAGTGCCGCTGCTGGTTCAGTTTTTCTGACGGTACTTGAAGAAGCAGCTTTATACGGTCTTTCTGGCTTAGCTTGGAGCATTGTAGCGCTGGGGCTGAGTCCTTATTTAGAACACCTATTTGACATAGTGACGCCTATCCGTTTAGCTGAACTAGCTAACCCAAACCGACCGCTATTAAAACGTTTAGCTGCCGAGACTCCTGGCACTTTTCAGCACACCCTGCTGGTTGCCACTCTTGCCGAAGCGGCAGCGCGGACTTTGGGCTGCAATGTAGAACTCGTCCGAACTGGTACACTCTACCACGATATTGGTAAAATGCACGACCCCTTAGCGTTTATCGAAAATCAGATGAGGGGTCCTAACAAGCACGATCAGATCAACGATCCTTGGAAAAGCGCCCAGATTATCAAAAAACATGTTAGTGAAGGGCTGGTGATGGCCCGTAAGTATCGGCTACCTAAGGCAGTTCAAGCCTTTATCCCGGAACACCAGGGAACGATACTGATTGCCTATTTCTACTATCAAGCACAAGTTGCTGTAGCAGAGACAGAGGCAGCACTGATGCCGCCTGTAGATGAAGCAAATTTCCGCTATGATGGGCCAGTTCCCCAATCACGAGAAACGGGAATTGTGATGCTTGCCGATGCCTGCGAGGCGGCGCTGCGATCGCTCAAAGACGTCAGTCCAGAACAAGCACTTTCTACAATCAACAAAATCCTCCGTGCTCGCTGGCAAGATAACCAACTTGTAGATTCTGAGCTAAGGCGGGAGGATTTAGCAATTATTGGGGAGGTATTCTTAGAAGTCTGGCAACAGTGTAATCATCAACGCATTGCCTATCCAAAACTAGCTGGGAGCAAGTAATTTCAACCCTTAACACCACTGCTGGTGTCTGTAGGCACGATGTACTGTTGCAGGAAGATGAAGAATAGCAGCACCGGAGCAATGGAAATAACTGAGCCTGCGGCAACGAGACGCCAATCTAAGGAGAATGTCCCAGCTAATGTGGCAACACCTAAGGGAAGAGTGTAGTATTCTGGTCGGTCAAGGACAATTAATGGCCAGAGGAAGTCACTCCAAGAACCGATGAAGTCAAAAATGGCCAACGACACTAAGGCTGGGCGGATGGCGGGGAGCATCACATGCCACCACAAGCCCAATTCAGAGCATCCATCCATTCGGGCAGCTTCTTCTAGTTCCTTAGGAACGCCCTGAAAGGCTTGTCGCAGCAGGAAAATGCCAAAGGCTGATGCTACGCTTGGCAAAATGACGCCCAGATAAGTATTTCTTAAACCCAGCTGCACTGTCAAAATATACAGGGGAATCATCACAATCTGGAATGGAATCATAATTGTGGAAACGATGCCCGTAAAAATCAGCTCTCTGCCTCGAAAATCTAGTCGCCCTAAAGGGTAAGCCGCTAGAGAGCAAAATAGCAGACTTAAGGTCACAGTAAGAACGGCGACTAGCACACTATTAAATAGGTATTGGCCAAAAGGATTGGTCTGCCAGACTTTGATAAAATTACTAAATGTGGGCTGAGTGGGCAACAACTGGGGCGGGAATTGAAAGAGGTTTTCAGTTGGAGATTTCAGGGCAGTACTGACAAGCCACAGAAGGGGAAAGAGCATCAGGAGTGCGATCGCGACCAGTAGCCCATAAATCCAAATAGTTTTGGATTTTGAGTTTTGACTTTTGGCAAAGTTTACCCTTGATTGCAGCGAAGGGCTCATATCATGTCCGCCTGATTACTTATAGTTAGGGCTGATCGGGAACTCGGGGCCCCCAGGAAGTGGGGATTAGGGGCCATGGGGAGAGGTTTTTACTATGGTTGATTCACCGGACTTGATATTAAGGGCATGGTTTTGAGCTGTTTTCTTAATTCAAACTCGAAGAGGAAAAAGTATGGAAACCTGTTTCTGTACAAACACTTTGTAAGGGTTCATCCCACTCATCTACGGGTAGTTGAGGCAAATAGGCAAATTCAAACACAATCCCTATCGTAGGCTTAGATGCCCACTCATATGAACACAGCATCCGGTCATAAAAACCGCCGCCGTAGCCCAGTCTGATCCCTTGCCTGTTACAAGCAACTGCTGGGACAAGAATTAAATCTACTTCAATTGGCTCTATAGCAGTAGCATCAGGTTGGGGTTCAAAAATACCATATTTCCCTGTTAGTAAGGGTTCTCCAGGCTTCCATCGGTGCCAGAATAGAGATTTACTCATCACCCTAGGAAATCCCCAACAGTATTCATTGTCTGTAAATAGGGAACTTAAATCTGGTTCCTGTCGAAAGCTGAAATAGGCGAGAACTGTTTGCGCTTTGGTGAATAGAGGTGAGGCTTGCAGGTGAGAACAGATGCGATCGCTCTTTTCCCGCCATTCTTCCACAGGCATGGATTGGCGTGTTTTGAGGAACGAGCTGCGTAGTTCTGCTTTTCTCATTTAGAACCCTATCACTACGTTTACAGCAGCTTGGATAGATGGCCAGTATTCCTCCTCCAAGACTCCTCCCAGACCAAGAACTCGGCGATGCTCGACAGCCTAATCAGAACCCTAATTTGTCCAGCATCAATATAGCGGTCTTGATCTATTACTTGACCGACTCTGTAGTCATCATCTAGCGTGCTGACGATACCATTTAATCGTATTCTTTAACCCTTGCTCAATCTCCATCTGTGCCGTGAAGCCGAATGCCTGCTTCGCTCTTTGTGTATCCAAACAGCGGCGAGGCTGACCATTAGGCTTATCGGTTTCCCAGATAATTTCACCCTCAAAACCCATCAAGTTGCAGATGAGTTCTACTAAGTTTTTTATAGAAATTTCCGACCCTGTTCCCAAGTTGACTGGTTCTGGGTCATTGTAGTACTGAGTACCCATGACAATGCCCAGCGCAGCGTCAGTAGAGTAGAGAAACTCACGAGTCGGACTGCCATCACCCCAAACTAGTATTGGCTTTTCTCCCTTCTGCTGCGCCTCATGGACTTTGCGAATCAGAGCTGGGATAACGTGAGAACTTCCAAGATCGAAGTTATCTCCTGGGCCATACAGGTTTACTGGCAGCAGGTAAATGCCGTTGAACCCGTATTGCTGCCGATAAGATTGGAGTTGAACCAGAAGGGCTTTCTTAGCAATACCGTAGGGGGCATTGGTTGCTTCCGGATAGCCATTCCAAAGGTCATCCTCTTTAAATGGTACTGGAGTGAGATTGGGATAGGCGCATATCGTCCCCACACAGACGAACTTTTGGACGCCTGCTTGATAAGCAGCATCAATCAGATGTGCACCCATGATCAAGTTGTCGTAGAACAACTCAGCTGGTTTTTCTCGATTCAAACCAATACCACCAACGTGAGCCGCTAGGTGAATGACAATGTCCTGCTGTTCGACAACTCGTTGACAGTTTTCTAGAGAGCGAAGGTCATAATCCCGCGATCGCGGGACTATGACCTTCTGGAGATCTGCCCCAGCCAATTCCAGTTGTGCGATGACCTGACGCCCCAGAAATCCAGCTCCACCCGTAACCAGAATCCGTTTGTTGCTCAAATCTAAAGTCGCCATCTTTGCCACCCTCGCCATTCAGGATAAGGAATAACTAATCATGCAAACTACTGACACTCAGGCGACGGGTGGTGGCAATATCTTTAGTAGACTGGGAACTCTTACCATTCGGGGGAGTCAAACCCAGTGCCTCCAAATCTCCATTCACCATCAGCTTAACTAGCTCTTCAAAGGTGACTGATGGTTCCCAACCCAGCTGCTTCCGCGCTTTAGAGGGGTCGCCAATCAATAAGTCTACCTCTGCTGGTCTAAGATAACGCTCGTCAAACTCCACGTAGTCTTCCCAATTGAGATTGACGTAGCCAAAGGCCAGATTTAGGAATTCCCGAATGGAGTGAGTTTCTCCCGTAGCAATCACATAATCATCTGGTTGGTCTTGCTGTAGCATGAGCCACATTGCTTTAACATAGTCTTTGGCAAAACCCCAGTCCCTCTTAGCGTCTAGATTGCCGAGGTAGAGTTTTTTCTGCTTTGCGGCAACGATCCGAGCAACTGCCTGTGTAATTTTTCGGGTGACAAACGTTTCCCCTCTACGAGGAGATTCATGGTTGAAAAGTATACCATTACAAGCAAATAAGTTGTAAGATTCCCGATAATTCACTGTCTGCCAGTGGGCATAAACCTTAGCACAAGCATAAGGACTACGCGGGTAAAACGGTGTTGTCTCCTTCTGAGGCACTTCCTGCACCAAGCCAAACATTTCAGAAGACCCTGCCTGATAGAATCGTACCTCAATGCCAGTCCGCTGCTGATAATCTCGAATCGCCTCTAGCAGCCGTAGTGTCCCCATTCCGACTGCATCCACTGTATATTCCGGAGAGTCAAAGCTGACGCGTACATGGGATTGAGCACCTAAGTTGTAAATCTCTGTTGGCTTGACGTGCTCCAAAATCCGCCGCAAGGTAACACCATCCGTCAAGTCACCGTAGTGCAGAAATAATCGTGCCCCCTCATTATGAGGATCTACATATATGTGATCGATTCGGTCTGTATTAAAAGTGGAGGTTCGCCGGATGATGCCGTGAACCATATAACCCTGATCTAACAAAAACTCACTCAAATAAGAACCATCTTGACCTGTAATACCAGTGATTAGTGCATGCTTGCGTTGCGTCATTCTTGATCTTCCCTGTTGCCTATGACCAAATTGCTGGATTCTATAGCTGCTGCCAACCCTGCCAACGTCTAACGTCGCCAGAGTTGGCAGTTAGCAAATTACCTCTTACGTTAACCTAAATTATTGCTGACCAAGTATGAAGGAACTGTTGATTCTCCATGAAGATTGTTTAGTAGGCACCATTGTTCTTAATAACAATGACAACGCCAACTGTTTTCACAATCACCCATAAATCTAGCCAGAAATTCCTGCTGTTGACATAGTAGACGTCTATCTGGACACGCTGGGGGTAGGGGATATCGTTGCGTCCCGAAACTTGCCACAACCCGGTAATTCCCGGTTTAATTGTCAGAACCTTGTCAATATGACGTCCGTACTTTGACAATTCCTCTGGAACTAGGGGCCGGGGACCAACGACGCTCATGTCTCCCTTTAAAACGTTTAAGAACTGGGGAAACTCGTCCAGGCTGGTGAGCCTCAAAAATTTCCCAATCCAAGTAATCCGAGGGTCGTGTTTGAGCTTAAAATTATCCTCAAATTCCTGACGCATCTGGGATGATGTTGCCATCATATCCAGCAACCTTTCGTCTGCGTTTTTCACCATCGTTCTGAATTTGATACATCCAAATGGCTTGTAGGACTTGCCCACACGCTGTTGAACATAAAAAATAGGACCTGGTGAGCTGATGGCAATCAGCAACGCTAGCAGCAGGTACACCGGAGAGAACAATATCAAAACAACTAGCGAAAACAAGACATCGAACAGTCGTTTGGCGAAATCTCCGTCTAGACCCTGTTGGGGCAAACCTCGGTGCCTGCCTTTTGGCGTGAGGGGCCTAGCCCCTCGCTTCACCAATGCTTGCAAAATCCTGACGGAGATAAGTTGGCTCTCGGCAGTCATCTTACTCCTTCATTTCACACCACACAGTCCCGATCATAAAGCCACACGACGCCTGCTATGTTGAATTAAGTTCCAAAGCCTCTGATTCCAGGTAAGGGGAAAGCCGATGCAAATTCCTGAAAACAGCTCTCCAGAAACCATAGGTAGCGATTTGTAAAGGTTTTAGGGGCAAACTGAGTTGCATTTAGTCGCCCCATTTCCGGCTTAAATAAATTCTGAGATGCCTCAAAGAACTCTAACACTTGCATCAACTCTGTTTCTGTTTGGGATGAGAAAAACAAGCCTGTGCCAGTGTCTGGATGTTGTCGAATATCCAAAACCGTCTCTAGAGCTCCACCAGCACCATAGGCAATTACAGGTGTCCCACAAGCTTGAGCTTCCACTAGGGCAATGCCAAAATCTTCACAAGCTGCATAGACAAATGCTTTGGCTTTGGACATGTATTGCTCAACAACGCTATTTGCCTGTGGTCCTAGGACTTGGACATTCGATTGAGCGAGTTTGCGTAGCATAGAAAGCTCTGGGCCACTACCAATTACCACGAGTTGACGCCCCAGTTGATTAAATGCCTTAACAATTAAGGATACTTGTTTGTAACTCACCAGACGAGAGACGGTAAGATAAAAATCTTCTTTTTGGGGTTCAAAGGGAAATCGCTCAATATTCACAGGTGGATAAATTACTTCTGCTGTGCGCCTATAGCAGCGCCAGATGCGACGAGCGGTGTGTTGGGAGTTGGCAATAAAGTAGTCAACCCGATTCGCTGAGAGCACGTCCCACTGACGTATTCGGTGGAGTAAATACCTTGTCAGGATACCTGGAAGCCCACGTCCCATTCTGCTGCTGGCGAGGTAATCAAACGTCAGCTCCCAAGAGTAGCGCATAGGACTATGGCAGTAGCAGATGTGCAGCTGTTGTGGACTGGTGATGACGCCCTTGGCTACGGCGTGAGAAGAGGAGAGGATGACATCATACTCACGTAAATCTAGCTGTTCGATAGCTAGAGGCAACAGGGGCAAATATTTTTGAACACCATTGCGGGCAAAGGGGAAGTGTTGAAGGAATGTTGTGCCAATGGAGCGCTTAAATAGATAGCTATCAGGATTAGTGGATTCAAAGTTGATCAGGGCATAGAGATCCGCATCAATATGCTTCAAAATTTCCTGCACAACTAGTTCTGACCCACCAGTAGCCTTAGGGGTCAACCACTCATGAACGAGGGCATATTTCATAAGTTATGAGTGTCGAGTTCAGAATCATACTTCGCACTTCCACAAACTTAATCTTTTCTGGATGAGTGAGGAGGAAGAGGCTGAGGACAAGACTGTAGGGCCTTTACGGGCATGTAAGTGAGCGAGAAGCCGGGGGAGAATCTTGCCAAAATTCGTCTCCGGCGGCCTCTGCTCTTCCCTGTCCTCTGTGTCTTCCTGCTCCCCAATCCTAAAATGATGCTGTTGGTCATTCAAAGATCAAATCTTCACCTCCTCGTTTACTGCCTTAGTCTTGGACTACAGAGAGCCTCTGGAAGTTCATTCCCATGTCAACTGGTCGAGGATATCACTTACAGTCTTCAGCATGAGAGTGAGCGCATTTAATGCTGAATCATCGCATCCAGATTCTGCCGTCGGTCGTAATGCTAAATATATTGGGTGGGAGAGCTACTTACCTACGAGCGACAGTATGAGTTTATCTGACCTACTAAATCTTTCTCTGGACTAGTGGCTTGCTGTAAGTTTTTCAGAGATGTTTCAGCGGCTGGTCGGTCTTTCTTCTGAAATGCTGTCACCAACTCGCGAGTGGCTTTGCTTGTTGTTCGGTACATGCTAATAAACTCATTTTGATAATTTTTGAGCTTTTGATCGTTAACTTTGATTGCCTCCATATCTTTGGCAGCCTTGTCCATAGCATTAGCCGCCTGAAGAATGGCGTTGGGGTCGCTCGTCTGACCACTATTGGTAATGTTTTTAGCATCATTGACTGCCTGATTGGCCACCTGGATAATCTTGCTGCACTGAGAAACTTTGCTTTCGCAACTGACTATTAAGAAACTCATGGCAGCAGTCAAAGGAAGAATGACAACATACAAACGGAGAAAAGGTATTAATGCTCTCATAAAAGGAATTAGTGGATTTGAGATTTTGGGTGCGCCAAGCTCAGGTAGACGTGGCAGGGGGGAATTTCCCAGATGTTAGCGTAGCGGTTCTGTAGGATTTAGGGTAGCAGTAAAGTCGCTTTTGCTCTTCACGGCTAGAAGTGTATGCAAGAGGATTGGGTTAGAAAAGAAACTAGGTTTGCGGAGGTTCGTATACGAACCTCCGCCTATCCGAACCCTCTTGGAAGCATATGGGTTTTAGTTGTATATTCTGAGTGCACGTTATTTTGACAATAGATGTCACAGATGAGTTATCTATTGCTCCAGAAAATCTGCCTTTTTAGGGGACAGATGTCACAGATGAGTTACCTGTTGGTTTTGGGTAAATCCATCCGCTACATTAGTTAAATCTTTCGCTGCTACATCTATTACATCCGCTATTATCTGTTGGTTGATTTCAGATTATGTGAGATCCTTTGGTTCAACAGTACCGACAAGGTGCTGTAAAACTTCTGTCAGTTGCGTTAGCTGTTGTAATGAATCCTTTTGAGCTTCCGCTAAAGTTTGCACGGCATCACTCAAGGCAAACAGCTGGTAGCCCTGCTGTTGGACTTGATGTCCCTGTTCCTGCACTTGAACGGTAAGGGCGTCAACTCGATCAGCAAGACGGTCGATCGTCTCAGTTGTAGCAAGTACCGCCTCTCCAATTTCTTTAACAATCGACTCAAGGCGACTTATTCTGGCTTTCACGCCCGTGAACTCTTTTGTGGAAAAGCTGGGGTTGTCCAAACTGAATCTGGTATGGCTGCGGTTAACTCCTCAGTCATTCTATAAAAACGTGAGGGTATGAAGATAACAATAAAACCAATTGTGGCAGTGTCAAGTATGACGCTTTTGATGCCATTGCCATGCATTAGCAATGATTTTTTTCAGATCTGAGTATTGGGGAGACCAACCCAGAATTTTTTTGGCTTTGTCGCTACTGCCAACTAGAACAGGGGGGTCACCAGCGCGGCGATCGCGTTCCACTGCTTTAATTTCCCGCCCTGTTACGTCAATAGCTGCTTCAATCACTTCTCTGACTGAGAAGCCATTGCCATTGCCTAAGTTAAATACCTCGCTATTACCGTTCTGTAGCAGATACCCCAACCCCAAAACGTGGGCGTCTGCTAGGTCGCTTACGTGAATATAGTCCCGAAGGCAGGTGCCATCGGGAGTTGGGTAATCGGTGCCAAAAATGGCAATCGACTCCCGTTTCCCCAAAGCTGTCAAGAGTATAAGGGGAATTAGGTGTGTTTCTGGGTTGTGGTCTTCCCCCAACAAACCAGTTGGTTCAGCACCAGAGGCGTTGAAGTAGCGGAAGCGGACAGACTTTAAATCATAAGCCTTATCAAAATCGACAAGAATCTTCTCCACCATCCACTTACTCGTCGCATAGGGACTGAGAGGATTTTGGGGATGGTCTTCAGTCATCGGCACTTGCTGGGGTGTGCCGTAAATAGCACAAGTTGAAGAAAAGACAACATTTGTGACACCAGCCGCTACCATTGCTTCTAGGAGCGTCAGCGTGCCAGTGACGTTGTTACGGTAGTATTTGCCTGGGGCGGTAACGGACTCCCCCACGGCAATATAGGCGGCAAAGTGCATGACCGCAGCAATATTACGAGTAGCAAAGAGCTGGTCGAGCAAGGCGCGATCGCTGATATCACCTACCACTAGCTCCACCTGTAGGACTTTTTCTACCAGCTCTCTATGCCCGTATACTAAGTTATCCAGCACGATTACCCCATAGCCCGATCTCAAGAGAGCCAGCACAGCATGGGAGCCTATATATCCTGCCCCTCCGGTTACTAGAATGGTTGGCTTGACTTCGCTCACTTTAATTACCTTTCGACTTTAGTGTTAAGAGAAATGAAAGCTGAATTATGAACAGTTCAAAATGCTGAACTATTAATGAATATAAAGGCTGCATCCCATTATTCTCTGTTTATAATTCTCTATTTTCCATGCTAAATAACCTCACTCTCAAGCTTTCCCTTGATAAAAATACTTACAAGTCTCCGCTTGAACCAACAACGCCCAGTCTACACTTCCGTACCTTTAAGGGTAGGGTATGCACGATGAATGCGTACTCGCATAGTGCTGACGGATGAATGAGCAAAGAGACGCAGAGCATCCTGCGGTATCGGGAAGCACAAACGCTGTTCGCTGCTTCTAGCTCACGGGAATAATAAATTCCCTCTCATTGTAGGGCTGGAAGATTGGGCAGCACCTGCCAAAGGTTCTCTAGTTAAGCAAATGGTTAACTAGAGAACCTGCATAGATTTACGGCGCATCCGATTTAGCCACTCCCTTTCAAAAGCAACATTTTTCCTTTTTTTGGCTGTTTTGGCAGAAAATGCTTGATTTTGGGTACATTGGTTTTCTTGATCATAACTGGTACACTCATGTTTTATTAGGGAGTCTGTATGGATTATCCAAATTCCGACAACTTGCAAGTTTACCAACTGAAACCACACAAGCCTCTAGTCTGCATTGCTTGACAAGTAGATGGGTAAACAAGCTCAAAAATCATTGATGAACTGTTACCCAAGCTAAACACTTACCTAAAATCCATCGGTAATTAGCCGTTAGCCATTAGTCTCAACCTTACTATGTTTCTACTCCTAACCCGAATTCTTCTCTGGCTGTTGATTGGCACCATTTTCTACAGACTGCTGCTGAATATAATCCCTAGAAAATATCTGACATGGTTCGGCGGCCTGGTTTTATTTATATTTGTGGTGCTGTCGTTTATCAACCCCGCTCAGTCCACGCTGGTATCAAACGCATGGGCAATTCTCTCATTTCCCTTCACACCACTAGGGTTGTCGATTTTGCTTTTAATGATCGCCCTGCGGGGAGGAGTGAAAAAGGTATCAGGGAACCAAGTTATGGCGGCACTGCTGGTTTTGGTTCTGTCGAGTCTACCAATCGTAGCCTATAATCTGGCTCAAGCATCTGAGAGAGGAGCAGTTCGAGTTGAGCGACGTGCTCCCTTTGCTGCTCAGACACAGGCAACAGGAAAGGCAGGAGCGATCATAGTACAGGCGCGGGAAGGCGCGCAAGCCAACCTGCCCTCAAGTGAGACAAATTCTCGCCTAAATTACGCCGCCCAGTTGTACAAGCAACAGTCGGGTTTCGGAAACCCTCCGCTTGTAATTGTTAGCACTAACCGCGATCCCAACGATATAAGCAGGCAATTGGGAAGATCCGGGGTGCCAGCGAGCCAGATTATAGTCGAACGGAGGAGCGCGGACTTACGCAGTGCGGCTGAAGAGACAGATCAAATCTTGAAGAGCCGGGGTGTCACCAACCGCCGCGTGATTATCGTCTCTCCTGCCCTGACTAGCCGTCGTGCTACTCTGACTTTTGCCAATCTCGGTCTTATGGCCCTGCCCCAATCTACAGATTTCTTCTCAAATGTAGGTGGGGCGGCAAGGAGCCTGCGGGTGGAAAACTTTGTCCCCAATATACAAGCTCTGACAGTCACAACTCGTGTTGTTGAAGAGTTTCTGGTATCGCTTTACTACTTCTTGCGCGGCTGGCAAGCACCTGCTCCTAGCTTCAGGTAGACAAAACATAGACTTGCTGATCAAGGAAGGCAGGGAAGCAGGGGGAGAGAGAACAATTCTTCCCCTTTTCCTCATGAAGGTGAAGTTTCAGCGAAGGCTCACAGTTGCCGCCTGAGTCTGGGCTGTGTAAACTACCCCACCGCATAGGCGGATGGGGCTTTTAGTAGCCCTAGAACATGCTCCTCTAATGAGCAAGCAAGTTCTGAACCTCTAGGCAAGTTTACAAGTTGCCCGATTAGCGAAATATTCTTGGCACCATTCAAGTCAGCATCCCCCAACCAACCGCAATACCCACACCCAAACTTTTTACCACTCCGATAGCTTTCCCCTTGCACGGGGCAAATTCCTAGGCTGCTAACAAATTGGGAGCACTTCAAAGTTGCAAATTCCTGATCATGAAAACGGTATCCTAAAGGGAGAGGAGCGCTTACATACTGCTTGAAAGCTTCAAAAGATACCTTAGATATTTTGGCAGCGAAGGAGCGCTCTATACCCATCTTTATCTACGCATCCAAGATTCAAGATCGAAATGGCTCACTCACGGCTACAAAAACTAGGCACTTACCTACGTCCCCATTGGCGGGAGGCAACACTGGGTATTATCGCCCTGTTTGTTGTGAATGCTTTGGGTGTCTACATCCCTTTACTCATTCGGAATAGCATCGAGGATCTCCGGAAAGCTTTTAGCTTCTCTCAGATCTGGCACTATGTGATACTCATCTTAGTACTCACCTCAGCAATGTGGGTGCTGCGGATGACTTCACGGATCTGGCTGTTTGGAGTCGGGCGGCAGGTGGAATTCGATCTGAAGCAGAAAATTTTTCAGCATTTGCTGAGGCTGGAGCCTAGTTATTTCGCCATTAACACATCTGGAGATTTGATTAACCGTGCCACAAGTGATGTGGATAACATTCGGCGGTTACTGGGATTTGCTGTCTTGAGTTTGGCAAATACAGTGTTTGCCTACGGGCTAACGCTGCCGGTGATGCTGTCGATTAATCTGCGGCTCAGTTTGCTAGCACTCGCAGTCTACCCGTTCATGTTGATCAGCGTACAGGTGTTTAGCGATCAGCTGCGCGTCCAGCAGCAGGACGTGCAAGAGCAGCTTTCGCATCTGAGCGAACTCATTCAGGAAGACATGAGCGGCATTGCCCTCATTAAAATTTATGCTCAGGAGGAAAACGAGCGCCGCGCCTTTAGGCAGATGAATCAGGATTTGTTGAAGGCAAACCTGATTCTAGCTAGAACGCGAAACACGCTGTTTCCCATTATTGAAAGTCTATCCTATGTTAGCTTGCTGGTTTTGCTATGGCTGGGGACTAAGTCAATTTCCACTGGTGAGATTGGGGTTGGTGACTTGGTGGCCCTGATTCTCTATTCAGAGCGTCTAGTTTTCCCCACAGCTTTACTGGGCTTTACGATTACAGCTTACCAACGAGGTGAGGTCAGCATTGATCGCATAGAGTCTATTTTCACCGTCCAGTCCAAGATTCAGGATAAAGCCAATGCCATTAACTTGCCAGTGGAAAAGGTGAAAGGTCAGTTGGTCGCTCAACATTTGAGTTACACTTATCCCAGTTTTGGTAATTCTCATCCCCAAAATACTATAGCTAAGGGAAATTTAGCGCCGGGACTCCCGCTGAAACCGGCGCTGAATGATATCAATTTCATGATTGAACCGGGAGAAACAATAGCGATTGTGGGGCCAATTGGTGCTGGTAAATCGACCCTTGCTAATGCCTTGCCGCGTCTGCTAGATATTGACGCTGAGTGCCTGTTTCTGGATGGGCATAGTGTAACTCAAATCAGATTGCAAGATTTGCGGCAGGCGATCGCCTACGTACCGCAAGACAGCTTCTTATTCAGCACTAGCATCAAAAATAATATCCGTTATGGTAGCCCTCTGAGCGAGCAGCCAGAAATTGAATATGCCGCCAAGCAAGCTCAAATCCATGAGGAAATTCTCAATTTCCCCCAACAGTATGAAACAATTGTGGGAGAGCGCGGCATTACTCTCTCTGGTGGCCAACGGCAGAGGACTGCTCTCGCCCGTGCTTTGTTAATAGATACTCCGATCCTGATTCTAGATGACGCGCTCTCTAGTGTGGATAATCAAACAGCCACAGCTATTTTGAAAAATCTCGTCCAAGGCATCCAGCGCAAAACTGTGATCTTTATCTCTCACCAGTTGTCTGCTACCGCCACAGCCGACCGCATTTTCGTAATGGACGCTGGTCAGATTGTCCAGATGGGAACTCACGATCAACTTTTACAGCAAACTGGGCTCTACCGTTCGCTTTGGAACCAACATCA
>CAZZWA010000024.1:11067-24437 GCA_964657555.1 uncultured Microcoleus sp. | reverse complement strand
AAAATTAAGCCACAAGAACTGACTGAAAGCAAACTACAATTGCACTACGCGATTCAGTTCATCGCTGCAACAGGTGCTGCCCTTGTAGAACCTCTGCCAGACTACAGTCACGCCAGCCTGGAATGGAATCCCGAATTAGAAGTGTTTGTTGGAGCAGTGATTCGGGCCGTAAAACCGTTCCGAGTTGCACTCGATCCAATCAGTCTTACCTCAATCATTTTAGACAAACAAGGTGATACAATAACAGCGTTTCCTCTGCATCAAAAAACAATGGTAGAGGGAATGAGTTGGCTCAAGCAGGAGGTTGCCAAGTTAGGCGTTGATGCCAGCAAGATTGCGTTTCTTTCCTATCCACCTGATGATTTCCCGAAGCATGCGTTGGCGCATAGTGCTCCCTTTGATGCCTCTGAAGAGGTCAAACGGCAGGAACTCACGAATTACTATGCCAACACGCACCAACTTTTGCAGGAAATCGTTGCCACAACTGAAGAAGCCTCGTCAATCCGCATTTGGCCCCATCACTTCGATATCGCCACACTCATCACCCTTCCTGGCACCAAAAATGGGAGTCTGATGACTGTAAATATGGGATTTTCACCGGGGGATACTAGTTACAACGAACCTTACTGGTACGTTTCTGCCGATCCTTATCCTGAAACGAAAAATCTGCCGCTCCTTAATGGCAAAGGTTTCTGGCATACTCAAAACTGGGTTGGCGCTGTTCTTTTGGCGTCTCTTGTGAGTGGTGAGGGAGAAAGGGAGCGATCGCAAGTTAAGGCATTTTTAGACTCGGCCTTCAAAGGCTCACAAACTCTACTGAAGACATGAAAAAAGGCAGCGCTTTCTCAGTCACTTTGCCCTCACAGTCAGTATAAGAGTAGGTATTGTTATGACGGCACATATTCTTTTGGTCGAAGATGAAGTCAAGTTGGCTCGATTTGTAGAGTTGGAACTAAGCAGCGAAGGCTATCGCATTAGTGTGGCACATGATGGGATGACGGGGCTGACGCTAGCGCGAGAGTCATCGCCAGAGTTGGTAATTCTTGACTGGATGTTGCCAGGGTTATCTGGGGTGGAAATTTGCCGCCGCCTGCGGGCAACTGGAAATAAAGTGCCGATAATTTTGTTAACGGCAAAAGATGAAGTCAGCGATCGCGTAACGGGTTTGGATGCTGGCGCTGATGACTACGTGGTTAAACCCTTCAGCATTGAGGAACTGTTAGCTAGGGTTCGCGCCCATCTCCGCCGCACTCAGGAACCTGACCAGGACGTGCTACAGTTTGAAGACTTGAGCTTAAATCGTCGCACTCGCCAAGTCCTTCGGGGTCAACGGGCAATTGAGTTAACGGCAAAAGAATTTGACTTATTAGATTACTTACTTACCCATCCCCGGCAAGTTTATACGCGAGACCAAATTCTAGAGCATGTTTGGGGTTATGACTTCGTGGGGGATTCAAATGTCATCGAAGTCTACGTTCGCTACCTGCGCCTCAAGTTAGAAGAGAACAACGAAAAGCGCATGATTCATACTGTGCGTGGAGTTGGATACGTATTGCGTGAGTCGTAGGGCTGACCCTATTAACCAGAGTGAAGATTGCCACTTTTCCCAAAGACTTCCATACTTTTTAAGGAAAAGACTTGCTCTAATCAGTTATGGTAGCATCGAAACTCGGTATAAGGCATCCCCTAGCCGTCTGGCAACGCTGGTTTGAAAGATTGATGGCCATTATTGCCTTGATCAACTTCGCCTTGATACTGTTTGACATGAGCTATGTACCTTGGCGCGATTTTTATTTTCGAGAAATTCCTTCCCTTACCCAATTGTACGACCCAGTTAAAGGTATTGAACCTCATCGAGAAACACAGCAGTATCTCCACAAGGTCAACGAATTAGAAGAGCAGGTTAGGCAGACTGGACTAGATTCACCCCAGGTAGAAAGCTTGCTAGAGGAATTGCGGCATCTCAGTAATGAAATGATTGAGGACAATCCGTTTGCAGTAGCGAGTAAAAGCGGTACATTAGAAAAAATTAAAAATCAGATACGAGATCGCACAGCCATAAACTCTTCCCATAAAGCCTTTGCTCACTTTTGGAGTCAAGACTATCTTTCCCAAGCAGGTTGGCAAAAAGAAATCAATTTTTTTAAGACATACATTCAACCTCAGATTCAGACTAACTACTATCGAGGTATAGGGATAAATGGCAAATTCATTGATAACTTTCGGCTGATTGACTTACCATTTATTATCCTGTTTAGCTTAGAATTTCTAGTTCGTACTTTCTCTATTAGTCGCCATCATACTGGGTTAACCTGGCAGCAAGTGATGCTGCGACGATGGTACGATATCTTTCTGATGCTACCGTTCTGGAGGTGGTTGCGAGTCATCTCAGTAACCATTCGCCTCCAGCAAGCTAACTTGCTAAATCTCGAACCTGTACAGGCGCAAATTAGGTATGACTTTGCAGCTAACTTTGCTGAGGAACTTACTGAGATTGTAGGCATCCGCTTGATTGACCAGATTCAGGAATCCATTCAACGGGGTGATTTAGCACACTGGCTTTTTCATCCAGAGACTCGTCGCCCCTACATTGACATCAACAACACCAATGAAATGCAAGCGATCGCTGCTCGCTTGCTACACTTGTGTGTCTACCAAGTTCTACCCCAAATTCAGCCCGATCTAGAAAACTTACTGCATTACACTATTGAAAGTACCCTCAAAAAAGCTCCCGTCTACCAGCAACTTCAAAATGTGCCTGGGATGAGTCAATTACCCACTCAGTTGACTGAGAGACTGGTTAAGGATATCTCTCAAGTCACCTACAGCACCATGACGACTTTGCTGGAAGACCCTGTAGTGGCAGCACATACTAGCCGTCTGCTCCATAACTTCAGCAAAGCCCTACAAGTAGAAGTACAAAAGCAGGACAATCTTCAGGAAATTCAATCTTTACTGATAGACATGCTAGAGGAAATCAAAATTAATTACGTGAAGAGCATTTCTGAAACAGGAGTTGAGAACATCCTGGAGGAGTCTGAGCAACTGCATCAGATGATTCATCACCAGCTTCCCTAAACAGGAATTTGGGATTTTTTTTAGCCACGCGTTTATGTGTCGGGTAAACTCTGAACACATAAGCAAAAAATGCGTCATCAGCCGCCATGAAACCAGTTCGCAATTCCCTGATAGTTGCTCTTGGCAGTGCTTTACCCTTCAGCCTGGTGCTGTTGCCAATCTCCAAATCAGTTGTGTTCGCATCTGCATCTCCCACTCCCGTAATGGATAGTCCTGCTGTCAGCACAAGTCCTAGTCTGGAAGCAACCAGCAAAAGTGGATTCACTACAACACCCAACCAATCAAACTCAGTTGTAGGGAAATTTTCGACGCTCAATCTGTCAACGATTGCCGTCCCAGCAGTGGCACAAGTATCCCATCTGGGAGTGCCAACAGCTCAAAAGCTCTTGCCCACACCCAACGTGCCAACAATTGTGGTTCCGGTTAAACCAGTGTCGAGTCCGGCAATGCCAACAGATCAGCAGCAGGAACCGACAACCACTACGCAAAGCACCTCAAACTCAGGGCAACAGAAACAACCTGCATCCACTCCCCAAGGAACTGACAAACCGCAAACAACCAAAAAACCAGATACCTCAGATTCAGCCGAGCAGAAACAGCCTGAAACTCCGCCAGAAGAAATCGCTCGCCAGAAGAAGTTGCTTGAAGCCGACCAACTTTATTTGAGTGGACGACATGCAGCAGCTCAAAAGCTCTACCAGGAAGCAAAACCCCCCTTTGCTGCCACGAAACCGCAGACTGAGCGAAAAGAGCCAATTACCGACCCCGAACAGCTGCCGCCAGCAGGTCAAGCGTATTGGCGTCTGTCTGGGGAAGGAATGGCACAAAAGTTGGAGACCAAAACTTTCGCGCCGCTTGAACTTTTAGTGCAGCAGTATCCCGAATTTATTCCCGGTCAATTGCGATATGTTCAGGCACTCAAGGATTACAACCGTCCCCAAGAAGCTACAAAAGTATTGGAACGGGCGGCGAGTATGTATCCAGAGCAAGCGGATTTGGTCAGAGCTAATGTGGAGGCTAAAGCCCAAGACGAAAAATGGTTGGAAGCTTCCCTTGCCGCCCGTCAGTTTGCCCTGCTTCACGCCAACGATCCAGCAGCGCCTGAAATGACAGCTTTGGCGGAAAAGCATTTGGCACGTTACAAACAGCACATACGCGCCAGGATCAGACGCAATACCATTACCAACATCTTCACTGGTGCCGTAGGCTACGCTCTCACTGGCAGTTTGTTTGGCCCCCTGACTGCGGTAGATTCCACCGTTATGCTAATGCGAGGAGAATCTGCTATTGGTGCCTCGGCGGCAAAGCAGGCAAAACGGCAACTGCCAATGTTAGATGATCCAGAGGTGCTCAGCTACGTTCGAGAGGTAGGAAACAAACTGGCGGCAGTGGCGGGACGCACTGATTTTCAATATGAGTTTTACGTTGTTATGGATGATAGCCTGAATGCTTTTGCCCTACCTGGGGGTAAGGTGTTTGTCAATGCTGGAGCGATCGCCAAAACCAACTCAGAGGCCGAATTAGCTGGTTTGATGGCTCACGAATTATCTCACGCCGTCCTGTCTCATGGGTTTCAGTTGGCTAGTCAGGGCAACTTGACTGCCAACTTGACACAATATTTACCCTTAGGAGACACTATTGGCGATCTCTTTGTCCTCAGCTACAGTCGCGACATGGAACGTCAGGCCGATACACTAGGCACGCGGATTCTAGCTGCTAGTGGCTATGCTGCTGATGGGATGCGCAATCTGATGGTAACGCTTACTAAGGAAGATAAAGACCACTCAGAGTTTAGTTGGTTGAGAGATCACCCAGCCACAAAAGACCGAGTTCGCTATCTGGAAGAGCTTATTCAGACTAATGGCTATGACCGCTATGTCTACGAGGGCGTAGCACGACATGCTCAAATGAAGGAAAAGGTGAAGAAACTGCTAGGAGAGTACAAAAAACGCAAGGAGAAAAAAGAGCATCCACAAAATAGAAATCGGCAACCGATTGTAAATTTCCATCTGGGATTTTAATTGACTACTCCTCCTGGTTTGAGGATGCTGCTGGTTTTTCTAGAGAGATGGGGAGATTTAAGTTGTGAATTATTTATACCAGGCTGCGCTAGATATAGCGTTTCTAATTGAAATGTGAAAAGCTAACTTTTAAATAATCCTTACGGATAGGGATTCCAGCCAATTCGGTTTCATATAAAGTCTGGTGAATTACCCATAAAAAGAGCCCCTCATACCAAATCAGGATCTAATACCCTCCTGATCATCTAGTCCGCTTTCGTCGGACTTTGTTTGTGTAGCTGCGACTGTAGTCGCCAAGCTAAAGGAGGTCTATAAAAGCGGATTTGGTATCACTCCCTCTCCCCCTCTTCCCAAGTGAGAGAGGGGGAGAAAGAACCTCTCCTTTGATGGGGGAGGAATACGAGGTATGAGCGCGTTCATGCGGTCAGACTTTAGTGACGCGAAGTGCGGGTGTTTATTATGGGTATTCAAGCAGACTTGATATCACGAGTCATTGAGAGCCACTATATTTACTTTGTTCTACAGCGATATGAATTTTTTAATTATTTCCAGCACTTCTTGGCAATGTTTCTTGTCATCCCAAGAATTGCTTAAATACAAGCGCTCTTGGGATTTCAGCACTAAATATATTTTACTTACTTTATTAATGGTGTCTATTTTGTCAAGCTGTACATACATTATCTCAGAGATTGAATATTCATTAACCTTAATACCAAAAAAGCTGGAATTTTCAATATATAACCTATGTTTTATTTTATGAAAAGTAGTTTTAACTGGGGAAAAATACCAATAAACTAACATTAAACTTAGTAAATGAGTAAGTATTGCTGCCCATAGATAAATTATATTATCTATCACATTTGAGACTAAAAAGTGTATGCAGATAATTCCCAAACATAAAACAGCAGCAGCCCATCTTTCTTGAGAAACTGAAGTGCAGTTGTTGTGAATGACTAGTTGAGTAGTATCAATTGACACAACACGCATTTGCTAACTTCCTTATTTGATCAATTCGGTATTTTTGAGTGTGAACAGTAAATGCTGGCTTGCTTGTGTTGAACTAGAGCATATTGACCAACCTCTCGTTACTATCTTAGTCCTTGCTATCCTCCTAAATTCCTGCGAGTAGAGCGCTGTGGCGCTCTACTCGCGGGGGTTAAGGGGATATTCACCCGCTAACTGAACCGTGTTGCTGTTTCAGGGCTTGAATGAATTTGCCGAGCTAGTCTAGTTTCCCAACTGGATTTTATATTTTTTATAAATGGATAGATAAGATTCGACACCCTTGCATGTAGATATTCGGTTATACTTAGTCAAAAAAATCTAGGAGTGTGAGTGAAGATTCTGAGTCTGACGTCATAACTCATATACGTCCCTCTCTTGAGGAATCGCGGCTGAAAGCGGAACTGATTTCTATGACAACCAGAATTTTATCGGCTTTGCAGTTCAACATTTACTGGCTGAGTTGGAACTTGTATCTGGCTTTTGTGCCTTTAGCATTAAGTATTTTGTTGTTTCGCGGTGGGCAACCGCGCTCTTGGTCATGGTGGCTCATATTCTTGATGTTCTTGGCTTTTTTACCCAATGCACCTTATCTTTTGACTGATACAATTCATTTGATTGATTTACTCCACATGACTAACTCAATGTGGATAATTATCCTGATTTTAATTCCTGTGTATCTGCTATTTATCCTGGCTGGGTTTGAAGCCTACGTCCTGTCTTTAATTAACCAGGGTTACTACTTAAACCGGATGGGATGGGGGAGATGGATTATTTGGGCTGAATTACTTACACATGCTCTTTGTGCTGTTGGCATTTATTTAGGACGTTTCTTACGGTTTAATAGCTGGGACTTCATTAATCGACCGCATGCTCTAGCTTTCAGCATTATTGGAGTTTTAGGAAGCAAACGTCGGTTGCTAATTATCGCTGTAAGCTTTGTGGTGGTTTCAGGTCTGTATTGGATTATGAAGCAAGCAAGTCTGAGAATTATCGCGCAAATGCGTAGCCTTCAAGTAGCCACTACCAGACAGTGATAGAAGTGGACAAGGGAAAAGAGATAGTAGGGCTTGAAAGGGCAGATATCAGAGTGCGTCCAGGTAATACTTAATAGCTATAAGTTGTCAGATGAACTTGGTATCGGAGGCAAGCAAGCCTATTTAAGCGTGTTGATTTGAGTAAGTAAATACACTTTTCTCATCCTACAAAGTTCGGTTATCTCTACCTTAGAAAGTGCAATCTCCGTCTGAAGTCAGATTTACACAATCATAAAGCTTCCATTAAAATTTTACTCATGTTGATACCTGTCCGGTTAAATCAGTTGCTCGAAACCACACCTTAGAAGAACAATCAGAGCTTTTTAATCTGATTTTTAATAATTTTGGAGGTTTGTAATGCGGATTGCTCAAGTTGCCCCACTTTGGGAAAGAGTTCCACCCCCAGCCTATGGAGGTATTGAACTAGTCGTCGGTCTGCTTTGTGATGAATTAGTCCGGCGCGGACATGAAGTAACTTTGTTTGCGTCTGGTGATTCGATCAGCCTTGCTAAGTTGGAATCCGTTCATCCACAAGCTCTACGTTTAGACTCCTCAGTTAAGGAATGTAGCATTTACGAAATGCTGCAACTGAGTCGGGTATACGAGCAAGCGAATGAGTTTGACGTCATTCACTCCCATGTGGGCTGTGCTGCCTTGCCTTACGCCAAACTGGTACAAAAAACGCCGACTGTCCACACGCTTCACGGCGTTTTTACCCCCGATAATGAGAAGCTTTTTACGCATGCCCGCCAACAGCCCTATATCAGTATCTCTAACTCTCAGCGTGAGGCAAGACTAAATCTCAACTGTGTGGCGACAGTCTACAACGGTATTGACACGAGTACTTACAAGTTTTACGAACAGCCAGAAAATCCACCTTATTTAGCTTTTCTGGGGCGTATATCTCCTGAGAAAGGCACGCATTTGGCGATAGAAATTGCCAAGCGCTCTGGCTGGCACTTGAAGATAGCAGGTAAGGTGGATGCTGTTGATGTGGAATACTTTGAGCAGCAAATTAAACCTCTAATTGATGGCAAACAGATTGAGTATTTGGGTGAAGCAAACCATGCTCAAAAGACAGTACTGATGGGAGGTGCAGTAGCAACCTTATTCCCGATTACCTGGCGCGAACCATTTGGTCTGGTCATGGTTGAGTCTATGGCAGTTGGTACGCCAGTCATTGCCATAGAGCTAGGATCGACCTCAGAGGTCATTGTCCACGGTAAGACAGGCTTTTTGTGTCACAGCGTTGAAGAATGTGTAGCTGCAATTGATAAAGTTCCTGAACTGAACCGTTACGCTTGTCGGGAGCATGTCGTCAGCAATTTCAGTAAAGAAAAAATGACTGATGGTTACGAAGCTGTCTATCAGCAAGTCATTGATGAGCGTTTTTCACGGAATGGTCATCCCCAAAATCGGTCTAGAATGCTCAGCAGTCTCGCCTAATTGAATGCTAAGAGTTGAGTTGGATGATTAACTAGCATCATTTCTAGTTAAAGGCTGATTTTGCATATTACTAGCTAGTTGCTAATTATAAAATCAAAATTAAGCAAGAAAGCAGCTAGCTTGGCCTCTCAATGATAGAGGTAGGAGTGGTGTTATAAGCGAAAAAGCCTCGAATATCATCGTCAGCATCTTACTTTTGTAAAAATCTGTTACTGAATCTAAACCGCTGCAACTTCAGTTGATAACTTAGTATCTTTCTAGAAAAGTGAGATGCACTCATAAAAACAAAGTAAAGCCGGAAAATTTGAGCAGGAACGCTTAGTGATAATGCTTTGGAAATGATAAGTATTTTCTGATCTCAAATGTTACCATAACATGGCTTTCTAAGAAACTTCCCTAAATTTCAATTCAATGGAGGGGATGATTATGTTAAACCAGGGTAGACAGCCAATTGCGATCATCTGCGCTCAGAGCGACCTCGCATCTCAAATTAGTGCAGAAAAAGTAGGAAATTATCATGTTTATGTTCGTTGTGTGGGTGAAGCTTTAGCAGCTTTGGGTTGGCAGGTAGACATCTTCACTCGCAAGACCAACCCTAAGGACAAGTCCATTGTTCAGCACTCACCGTACTGTAGAACGATTCGTTTAGTTGCTGGGCCAGAGGACTGGATAGATTGCTATGAGCTATTGGATTACATGCCCGAATTTGTGGATGCATTCCAGAAGTTTCAGCTCAAAGAAGGTACAAATTATCCCCTTATTCATACCTACTACTGGCTCTCTAGTTGGGTCGGCTTGCGGTTACAAGAATCGAGCAATATTCAGCTAGTCCACACGTATCACCCCCTAGGTTCACCAGAGTATCAGTCAACTGCCCATGAACTGGCGATCGCAGATATCCGAGTGGCAATTGAGCGGCAGATAATGCAGCAAGCAAGTTGCATAGTTGCCAGTAGTGTTCAAGAACAAGAGTACTTGCGATCGCATGTCTCCCAGCCAGGTTGCATTAAGGTGATTCCCTATTTAGAACACCAGCTACACTTGCAAGTCAGTCAAACTTCTAGCTGGTTGGGTGTAGCGAATCAGTTAAGCGATCTATATCGGCGCTTGCTAGCTAAATCGATTATGCACGAACTACTTTGGCATGCATGGATGTCTAGCCCATTAGGCACATCTGCAACTCCGGCTGTGCTGCCTAATGGGACAAGTGCGAAAACCCTAACTAAAGTCTCTTAACCTGAGACTCCACCCTCCCGATTAAATTATATCGGACTTGTGGGAAACAACCACCTGGAAAATAACCAGGCGGTTTTCGTTTTTAAACTTATGGGTAAAGCATAGAGGCTTCCTTTGCAGCCATTCGCAATGAAGCTTTTCTGAACTGTCCCACTAGAAATATTAAATATGTATCTGGTTTTTAAAGACAATTAAACTTCATAGCTGAAAGCAAATACTCATGAACAATTAATTGATAATTGGTGAGTTTAAAAAGGCCCTGTCTTAGGTGGTACAGTACTCTTGGCAACGGCTGAAGGGAACTTATTAGCTGGGTTCATCCAATGCTCTAAGAAACTAAAAACTCGTGAGGAGATTAATGTGAGGGCCAAGTAAATCAGGGCAACCGCGGCGTAAATCTCAAAGGCGCGATAGCTTTCCGCCACAATCAACTGGCCCCGACGGAATAGCTCTTCAAAACCAATCACCGCTACCAAGCTAGTGTCCTTGATTAGGGTAATAAACTCATTACCCAGTGGCGGCAGCATCCGCCGCAAGGCTTGGGGTAAGATCACATAGCGCATGGTTTCCACTGCTCCCAGCCCCAGTGACTGGGCAGCTTCTGATTGCCCTGTTTCAATAGACTCAATTCCAGCGCGGACGATCTCAGCAATATAGGCAGCACTATTGAGACTCAGCGCCATCACTGCCGCAGTCAAACGCCCCAAGCTAAAATTGATTCCCAACCCTTGCATTAGGGCAGGTAAACCAAAGTAAATCATGAAAATCTGCACCAGCAATGGTGTCCCCCGGAAGAAGTCTATATACGCTCTAGTCAACCAGCGCAGTGGTGTCATTTTAGAGAGGCGGGCAATACCAATTAGTGAGCCAGCGACTGTTCCCAAAAATACTGAGAAGGCTGTTAGATATAGCGTCACCAGCGCTCCCCGCAATAGGTTGGGCAAGGCATTGAAGATGACGCTGGTAGAGTTAAGGGGATTCGTCGGGCTGTCAATTCTTGTTGTTTTTGGTAGTTGTGGGGGTTTAGCGTCAAACCACTTCCGGTAAATCTGCTCGTAGGTGCCATTTTCCAGGACAGTTGTTAGACCTTTGTTGATGGTATCCACAGCCGGAGAATTTTTAGGAGTGGCGATGCCTAAGTATTCTTCTGTAAGCAGCTGCTCGACGATTTTAATTCCCTTGAGATTATTCTTCTTGATAGCATAGAGCGTCACTGGGAAATCAATGATGGCAGCATCCACATTACCATTGAGCAATTCTTGAAGAGTCAGAGGTGCCGAATCAAAGGTACGAATCTTAGCATTGGGAATCTCAGACGCCTTCTGAGCGGAGGTGGTGCCAATTTGTACAGCGATCGCTTTGTTCTTGAGACTATCTAGAGAAGTGATGTCTTTGTGATCAGATGGGATGACGATCGCTAACCCATCTTTAAAATAAGGTCGCGAGAAGGACACTGTTTTGCTGCGCTCAGCGTTGATCGTCATGGCGGCAATAGCAGCATCTACAGTTTTGGACTGCAACGCGGGGATAATGCCCTCAAAGGGCAAACTTTGAAATTCGATCTCAAAGTCAGCTGCCTTGCTAATTGCCTTGATCAAATCAATATCAAAGCCCTGCAAATCACCGCCTTGTCCCTGAAACTCAAAGGGTGGATAATCAGCACCTGTGGCTACCTTGAGCATTTCTTTTGCTTTGGTGGAACTGACACTGAAAACAGAAATGCTCAAAATCAGCAGACAACTCAAGCCGAAAAGCACGGCAACGCGCAGCCTATGAGACGGAATGAATCTATACATGTGCGTTATCTTACTGCAACTTCCACCAAGGAGAACTCGCTGGTTGAGATAAATCTTACAATTTACATTCCGCCTCCTCAACTAGCTGGAGTGTCGCTATGATGAGCTAAGTAATTACAAGTGCTCCCAGCTTAACTATGGAGGATTCTGCCCAGGCAATAGTCTTTGAGAGCATTGAGAAAAGCTTTGGTTCTTTAAAAGTCTTACAAGGAGTCAGCGACTCAATTAAGCGCAGGGAAGTGGTCGCGGTGATTGGCTCCTCTGGCTGTGGCAAGAGTACACTTCTGCGCTGCTTCAACCGCCTGGAAACGATTGACAGGGGGTATCTGCTAGTCAATGGCATAGATTTGTCGCGCCCCAAGCTCGACCAGAAGCAATTGCGCAGACTAAGGGCGCAGGTAGGCATGGTCTTTCAGCAGTTTAACTTGTTCCCCCATTTAAGTGTGCTGGAAAACTTGATCCTGGCTCCGCGCCAAGTGTTGGGGAAGTCTCGTCAGGAGAGTGAGGAGCAGGCGAGATTCTATCTGGAGAAAGTTGGTCTAACCCAGAAAGCAGAGGCTTATCCCGAACATCTGTCTGGTGGGCAAAAGCAACGAGTCGCGATCGCCCGTAGCTTGTGTATGAACCCCCAGATCATGCTGTTTGATGAACCGACTAGTGCTCTTGATCCGGAACTGGTGGGTGAAGTGCTGCGGGTGATGCAGCAGCTGGCGTCAGAAGGAATGACGATGGTGGTGGTCACGCACGAGATGCAGTTTGCTCGTGAGGTGGCGCATCGGGTGTTGTTTCTGGATCGAGGCTATGTGGCAGAAGCAGGACCAGCTAGGACAGTTCTCACTAATCCGCAGAGCGATCGCCTGCAAGCTTTCTTGAGTCGCATTAATTTTGCAGAGAATTTGTTAAGCTAAGCTCATGTACTCTAGGGCACGCATGTTCAGCGATTTAACCCACTGATGGGGTGGCAATAAATGTCCAACTTGCCACATATGTTCCAGCGTACTTATTTGAATAGTCGGCACCACTATCGGGAACAAACCAATCCGGCATTACCTTCTGCTGTCGAATCTTTTGATCCAAGCCTAGCTGAAGAGACAAATTTTCGTAAACAATTTTGGCTTGGGCAATCTCTAGCTTTTTTTCTACTAACTTTTGTAGCCATTCTGCTCGGACAAACAGATTATGAGCTGGATGGTCACCATAGTTAAAACCTACAATAATTACCAAATATCCATTTTTGTTTAATATCTTTTCCAGACACAATTGAATAATTTCCTGTTCATCCTTTAATTCTAGGTTGTTTTTATCAGTAGTATGAAATATCATCCCAGATAGCATAACAGCATCAAACTTTTGATTATCCGTCACAAGTTTTGGCAGAAAATCAAATAAATCTGTGGCCACAAACTTTTGTTGAGGATAAACCTCTAAACAGCGTTTAATAGCAAACTCACTGTGATCTACACCCAAGTAGTCACAGCGAATAGGTAAATATTTGAGCAAAGCCCCATTACCACATCCTAAATCTAACAAAGAAAACGAGCGTTGCTTGAAAATTTCATCTAGAAAATAAATAGCAGGTGTATATCGTGTAGCATTTTCAGGCTGTTCAAAGTAAGAAAAATAATCAGTCTGAAAACGTTCTTCCTCAGAAGTTTTGCGTTCGGGTATTTGAGCGTTCATATTTTAAAAACAAAGCGTTAAGTAATATTAAATCCTGGTTAGCTAGCCCATTTTGGTCAATCTGCTCTCACATT
>CAZZWA010000024.1:4540-10967 GCA_964657555.1 uncultured Microcoleus sp. | reverse complement strand
GCACCAAGTTGCAAGGCGATTGGCACCATCCCTGCAACCATAGCGATGGTGGTCATGATAATCGGTCGCAGTCGCGCCACACCAGACTCCAGCACAGCTTTGTAGAGTGGCTTACCCTCTTTTTGGTTCATTAAGGCATAGTCTACTATGAGAATCGAATTTTTGGTCACGATTCCCATCAGCAGCACAATTCCAATCAGGGCATATAAACCTATAGATTTTTGAGCAATCAGCAGTCCTACAAGTGCCCCCCCTAAAGACAGGGGCAAAGCCACCATAATCGTCACGGGGTGGAGAAAATCATTAAACAGCAAGACAAGCACGGAATAGATCAGTAGCACTGCCGTCGCTAGAGCTAGAGCAAAGCCGGTAAAAACGTCCTGCATCACCTTGGCATCCCCAGATTTTTCTTGCGTCACATCCGGCGGTAGGGGATTCATAGCTGGCAGAGCTTTAATGGCATTGAGGGCATTTCCCAAGACAATCCCAGGTTTCAGGTTAGCCTCTACGGTGACCTGACGGGAGCGATCATAGCGGTCGATTTGAGAAGGGCCATTACCCATGCTGATATCAGCAACAGCTGCCATAGGGACGAGGGTGTTGTTATTACCAGGTACTTGGAGATTTTTAATCGTCTCAATATCGTTGCGGAAGCGGGGAGCTAACTGAACCTGAACAGGAATTTGCCGATCTGTCAAATTAAATTTGGCGAGATTGGCATCAATATCTCCTATGGTGGCAATGGAAGCAGTACGGGCGATCGATTGCACAGACACTCCCTGATCGCCAGCACGGTTGGTGTCTGGCTTAATCAAAATCTCTGGTTTCATTAAACTAGCAGAGGATGTCACATCTACTAAACCAGGAATCTGGCGCATTTGTTGGATGAGGGTATTTGCAGTACGGTTCAGGGAAATGCCGTTGTCACTCTTGAGGACAATTGACAGCTGCTTTTTACCGCCGATAACCCCTTGGGCAAAACTGATGCGTACCCCTGGAATTTCTTGGAATTTCTCATGCATCTGAGCCTCAAATGCACCCTGAGAGCAGTCCCGCCTACCCCGCACGAGGACGCAGTCTTCACCTTTGCGTTGATCGGCAGGTTTGAGTTTGACGTAGAGAGTGGCTGTGTTCACACCCGATGCTGCACCACCACCACTTGATGGGCCACCGCCACTGGAGATAGATGGAGCACCCTCAGTTGCCAGGACATTTTCCACTAGAGGGCTTTGCCTCAATAGCTGAGTTGCCTGCTGCACCGCTCGATCTGTCTGGCTTAAGGTGGAGCCGGGAGGGAGTTCAATCGAGACAGTAGAAAGGCCCGTATCGTCTCGGTCGATGAAGCCCTTGGGAATGAAAGGCACCATTTGCAGACTGCCGATGAAGAAAACGAGGGCGAACAGCAGCGTCAGCACCCGATGCTTGAGCGCCCAGGTTAAAAGACGGCGATACGGCTTCTCGAAGTCAAAACTAAAAAGTGATAAGGCAAAAGAGAAAAAAGATTTCTTTCTTTTGGCTTTTACCTTTGCATGATTGCCTTGAGCGTGTGCTTTGTCTTCAATCAAATAGGCTGCCATGAGAGGCGTCACGGTGCGGGCTACCAGCAAAGAGCACAAAACGGAAACAGCAACAGTTACGCCAAAGGGTCGAAAATACTGACCGGGGATGCCTCCCATAAACGCCACGGGCACAAACACCGACACAATCGTCATTGTGGTAGCAACAACTGCCAGCCCAATCTCATCGGAAGCATCTAAAGCAGCTCGCATGGCGCTTTTGCCCATCTGGACGTGCCGCTCAATGTTTTCAATTTCTACGATCGCATCATCCACCAAAATGCCCACCACAAGGGCAAGTGCCAGCAAGGTCATACTGTTGAGGGTATAGCCCAAGGCTTTAAGCACGGTAAAGGTGGGAATTGCCGACAGGGGAAGGGCAACGGCGGTAATCAGAGTGGCTCGCCAGTCGCGCAAGAAAATTAATATGGTGATCACTGCGAGGGCAGACCCCAGAACTACGGCATCTATAGAGGCTTGGTAGGAATTGCGGATGTAGTTTGCCTGGGTATAGATGAGCTGGAGTTGGACATCTTTAGGCAGCTTTGTTGCCATGCTTTTCACAGCTGACCGCACTCCTTCTTCTACTGTCACCAGAGTGCTGCCGGTACTGCGCAGGATGGAAAATGCCACAACAGGTTTGCCATTCAGGCGGGCTTGCTGGCGAACCTCATCATAGCTCTTACTCACTTCTCCCAAGGTGGAGAGGGGCACTGAACTGCCTTTGGGTAAGATGATTTGATAGTTTCTTAACTCCGAAACAGTGTTGGCGCTACCGAGGGTACGAACACTCTGCTCGCTACTGCCTACATTCGTCCGTCCACCCGGTAAGTTAATGTTATAGTTGCGCAACTGGTCGTTGACTTGAGTGGCAGTAATCCCCTGAGCCAGCAGCTGCTCTGGGTTTAAGTCTACCCGAATTGCCGCGTCTACACCGCCTACTCTCTGGACTTGAGCAACACCAGGAACCGATAAAAGTTCGCGACTGATTGTCTGGTCAATTAAGTTACTCAGCTCTTCTATAGACCACCGCTCTGAAACGACAGCATAGGACATGATCGCTGCACCTGCGGTATCTACCCGATTGACCACGGGGTCGTTGATGTCTTGGGGTAGGCTTTGGCGGATTTGAGAGATAGAATTGCGGACATCATTGGTAGCGCGATCGCTGTTAGTGCCCAATAAGAAGTTTATTGTTGTGACCGAAGAGCCATCTGTGACTGTAGAGAGGATGTGGTCAATATTCCCCAAACCAGCGACAGCATCTTCAACTTTCTTCGTTACCTGAAATTCCAGTTCTGATGGATCGGCTCCCGGCTGAGTCACACTCACAGTTACTGAAGGGATATCAACGTTGGGGCTACTATCAATACCGATCAGGGGAAAGGAAACTAATCCTAAGATGGTGAGAATCAGGAATAGAACTATTGTAGGAATGGGCTGTTTGATTGACCAGGCAGAGATGTTTGTGGACATGCTAATGGGTAATGGGTAATAGGTAATGGGGTCTTTCTCTGGCCCTATTAGCAATTGGCAGTTAGCGAATTACAGACTGCGAGACCACTTTCACTCTGTCACCGTCTTTGAGGTAACCTGCACCATCTACCGCAACGCGATCGCCTAATTTCAAACCACTCTTGATCTCGATTCTGGCTGTTGATGGATCGCTCTCCTTGGTCTTGGAGGGGTTGGTGGTGACTCCCGCGTCTACCGTTTGGGCTCTCACCGTGTTATCTTTACTTAATAAATAAACAATCGCTTTGCCATCAGACTGGGGTAGAACAGCTGTTGCTGGAACGGCCAAGGCTTGAGCCGTATTAGAGACAATCGCACCTTGCAAAAACATGCCTGGTCGTAGTTGGAAGTCTTTATAAGAAGAGGGAGGAAGGTCTACCTTGACTGTTGCCTGCCTTGTTTGCTGATCGACTAAGGGGGAAATCTCTCGGACTTTTCCCTGGATGCGGAGGCGACGATCTGCATTACTAGTAACTGTTACTGGTGCTCCTACATGCACTTCTGGCAGTTGAGTTTCTGGGACTTTGAGCTGGAGTTCCAGGTGGCTATCGCGGATGAGTGAAAATAGCTTCTGCGCTTGAAAGGTAGCGCTGACATCACCAACTCTGGCATTTTTCTCGGCTATAATTCCATTGGCGGGAGCACGGACTATGGTCTGTTCTATCTGGGTTTGCAGTTGTTGAATTTTGGCTTGGTTGTTTCTCACATCCGCTTGGGCGCTGCCAATGTTGGCTATTGCCACTTGCACTGCCTGCTGATTCGTCGCCACTCCGGTGGTGCGAGTGTCTAGATCTTGACGATTCACAGCCCCTTGGTTCGCTAGATATTGATAACGTGCTAGCTCTCTTTGAGATTGGGCCATAGTAGCACGGGCTTGAGCTAATGCGGCTTGTTTTTGTCCCACGACTGCTTGGGAGGATTCTAGTTGTGCCTTGGCTTGCTGGAGTTGTGTCTGTAGGACAGAATTGTCGAGAACTGCCAGGATTTGTCCCGCCTTGACTATGTCCCCCTCTTCAGCCAGAACTTGCTTAATTTGCAAGCCGGATGCTTGCGGCAGAACAGGCAAAAGGTCAAAGGCGGCAACAGTACCAGTGGTGTCTAATGTCTTGGCTACTGTGGTGGTTTCTACTGGTGCGACAGTTACACTCAGGCTTGGTGCTACCGACTCTTTAGCTGGGGCGGCGGGACTAGTACCTTGGCTTTGGAGTGCGGGTAGCAGGCGCATTCCTACTACACTCAAGGCAATCCCAATCCCCGTCCCCAACACTATAGGGGTCAGCCATCCTTGCTGTGAACGTTCTTTTCTGGCGGTAGGGAGAAAGTCTTCCTCAAATTCATCTGGTTCTGGAGCACTATCTAGGAAAGCTTCCTCTAAAAGCTCTCTTTGCTCTTCACTAATGGCAGGTAGTGGCTCTTGCTTAAATTCGACCGCATCAAGACTGTTAGGCGTGATCGCTTCCTCTAGGCTCTCGTTGTGCTCTTTCTTGGTGGCAAGTGGCGTTTCTTGCTCAAATTCGTTTGGATTGGAGATGTTATCTATTGCAAGCGTGTCAGGGGATGCGCTTGCTGCATTAATCGCCCCATTAAGTCGCTCTTTTTCTTCTTCTAGTCTGTATACCACAGTGATATCCTTCCCTAGCCAGTGCAGAAACCAGTTATATCGGCCTTGATAGATAACTTGATAGGTAAATAGTGTAAATGCATACCAGCATTAGCAGAACTACATTAGCCAGTCGAGTATTCTTTATTAAAGTGTGTAAACGTTTTACTTGCTAAATTGAATATATCATACTGTTATATCGAGTTGATATAGATGCTAGAAATTGCAACATTGGGTTTACTACAACGCGAACCAGTGCATGGCTACCGACTGAAGCAGACACTGGAACTGTTTATGAGTGGCTGCATTAGCGTCAACTATGGCTCTATATATCCCTTACTAAAGCGTCTAGAGGAGGCGGGATACATCCAGACGCTAGCGGAGGAACAAGGAGAAGCTGGCTCAAGTCGCAAGATTTACAGCATCACTGACAAGGGACGCGATCGCTGGCGACAGAAGATGCTGGAACATCCCCATGAGAGCAAGGTGAACAGCCGTTCTCGCTTTATGATCAAGTTTTTCTTTTTTAGCCATTTGGAATTGGCGGAAAGGCGTAAGCTCATAGAGCATCGCTTGAGAGTTTGTCAACTAGCTCTAGAAGATAAAGAAGATGTAGAGTGTCACAAAGTTCCCGAAGATCCCTACCAAGCCAGCGTATGGTATTTCTGGAAGGATGGCCTGGAAACTGAAATTCAATGGCTAACAGAGCATCTGGCTAAGGAAAGAAAGAACCAACTCTTAGAAACTAAGACTGAGTAGTTAACAATTCAGATTTTAGGAGTTGTCTCTCTGATTTTGTAGTACTTTAGTACTTTAGTACTAAATATTTTTGTGAAGAATGGCAGCTATAGTTCTTGGCAACCCTCTATATACTACGGACTACGGTGCTGCCTACGTAGGTGACTCACTGGAATTACTGGATTGTCTTGAACCTGACTCAATTGACCTAGTCATCACCTCGCCGCCATTTGCTCTGCTACGCGAGAAGAGTTACGGAAACGTCGAGCAGGAAGCCTATATTGCTTGGCTTTTTGGCTTCTGTAAACAAGTGCATCGCGTTCTTGCACCCCATGGAAGTTTTGTCCTCGATCTTGGCGGAGCATATCAAAGGGGGCGTCCAGTGCGCTCTCTATATAACTACCGTATTTTGATAAGATTATGTGATGAGCTAGATTTTCGGCTGGCTGAGGAGTTCTTTTGGTACAATCCTGCCAAATTGCCTTCACCCATTGAATGGGTAAATAAACGTAAGATCCGGGCTAAAGATTCTGTAAATACTGTCTGGTGGTTGTCTAAGACTGACAATCCTAAAGCCGATGTCACTCGTGTCCTTGTCCCTTATTCCGAGCGGATGAAAAAGCTCCAAGCAAATCCTAAGAAATACTATAAACCAAAAGAACGCCCCTCAGGGCATGATATTGGGACGGCTTTTGCCACGGATAATGGTGGGGCAATTCCTTCTAACTTGTTGCAAATTCCTAATACACAAAGTAATTCTCGATACATTCAACTCTGCAAAGCCGTTGGTATCCCCGCTCATCCAGCACGTTTTCCGCAAAAACTTCCAGCATTTTTCATTAACTTTTTGACAGATCCAGGAGATACAGTTCTAGATATATTTGCAGGCTCGAATACGACTGGTGCTGCTGCTGAAGATGCTAGGCGACGCTGGATTGCCTTTGAGCAAAACCCATCTTACTTAGCCGCCTCTGCCTTCAAGTTCATAGACAGTAATGAAAGTATTAATACGGTATCC
>CAZZWA010000024.1:0-4440 GCA_964657555.1 uncultured Microcoleus sp. | reverse complement strand
TGATTCTCTAACGATTTACACCAATCCCTCATAAGCTATCCTGAATATCGGAAGAGCGATCGCATTATTATGCACAAGAATTGCCTTACCTAGAAAACATCATGGTGGATGTACCACTTAGAAAAGAACTTCACGAAGAAAACCGTCTTTCTTGGAATGAAGCAACCAAGGCGCACAACAGTCATAAAAGCGATCAAGCCAAGTTTTTTCAAGAAGGCGGCAGTACACTCTTTCCGGAAGAAATCGAACTCCTCGGAGATCTCGCGGGTCTATCCCTACTCCATCTTCAGTGTAATGCTGGTCAAGACACCTTAAGTCTGACAAAACTCGGTGCTGTTGTGACTGGCGTGGATATTAGTGACGAAGCGATCGCCTTTGCTCAGAAACTTTCTAAAGACTCTGGCATAAGAGCAACTTTACATCGCGCCGACGTGTTTGATTGGTTCAAGGAAGCAGATCAAGAAAACCATCGGTTTGATATTGTCTTTTGCTCCTATGGGGCAGTCTGCTGGATATCTGACTTAAGCCTTTGGGCGCAGGGAATTGCTTCTGTTCTCAATCCGGGTGGGCGATTCGTCGTGGTGGACTTCCATCCTGTAGCTATGATGTTTGATGAGGACTGGACTCACAAATTCCCCTACTTTAATGAAGGAAAGCCGCAAACTTGTGAAGAGGGGATAGGTGACTACGTGGCAAATTCTGGTGAAGGGTTGACTCCCTGGGGATACGAGACAGGCATAGAGAACTTTCGCAATCCCTACCGCGTTCATGAGTTTCTGTGGGGAATTGGAGAAATTGTCACTGCTCTTTTGCAAGCTGGACTTACCCTAACAGCGCTGAAAGAATATCCCTACGCCAACGGATGCAAGCTCTTTGAAAGAATGCGCGAATCTCCCAAACGTCGGATGGTTCCGCCTGAGGATGTGCCCAATCTACCACTGATGTACAGTATTGTAGCTCAAAAGCCCTGAGGAACTTTTGAACTGACGTGCACCTGTTCCAAGCTCAGTTATAAATTACTAGACCTAACTTCTTTACGCTCAAAGCACCTTGAATAAAAACCGTCAAAAGAGCTGTTAGAAAGCTCATCATATAGGCAGAAAGATGCTTTAAAACAAGAGTAGTAGGTTAAGGCAATTTTCACCATATAGTTTTCACAAGGCAAGCTACCAACTACTAGCCAGAAGTCTATTTGCTTACGGAGTCTTGTTATGTAATCGTTTTCAATCCATTGATGATCTGTGCAGTCACTTAACTCTTTTTGTAACTTTTCCTGGAGTTTTTTTAACATCCAAACTGCTATCTCTTTATGATTTCTTTCATCAGGAGTGACAAGTGATATCTCGTCCTGATTAATAACGCTTGCCAGCCCATCCATAATACGAAGGATCTAAGGATATGTATGAACGAATTACTTTTATAGTATCCGTAATCAAAAATAAAAACCTTAGCTATTATGCTAAAAATACTAAGCCATATTGCTCAAAAACGTCACAATGAGGCTCGGAGTATCAGCTTTGGCATACCCACTCAAAATCCTGGATACCAACCGTCTGCACGTTCCCACTTTGAGCAGGCTCGCCTCTTTAGTTGTGGTCATTCTCCTAGGATAAAAATAAGGATGCTCAGCTGTTCTTCATCTAGTTTTATAGGATAATCTAAGGCAGCAAGTGGTTTCAGGCGCTAAATTATCAAATTTAGATGCGCCTCTGGTTGAGAATGCCGACAATAGCCTCAGCATCATTAAGTTAGACGTCTCAAACGAGCAGCTCTATGTCTAGTTGGCTTCCTTACAGCTCAGCGACATTCTATCCTTCAGCCTCTTGTCATACATTTTTCATCTAAGTATTTTCTAATTCAAGTTGATTCTCTAGGTGCTGAATTTGTGCTTTAATAGCTGCCAAATCAGCAGTCTTTGTCTCAAGCTTGACTTTCAACTCTTTTAGCTCTTCTCTGTGAGCAGCTATTCTTCTACTTTTGATGACTTTAAATCCCTCTTTCGTAAAATTCAGCGCTTCTGCTTCACTAATTTCTAGTTGATTCCAAAAACTCGCGATTGATTCAATTAATCTCCTACTTTTTTCTGCTTCTTTTATCAGACATTCTTCTGCCTTTTCTGTCTCTGCTTGGTCAACGTTACTGCTGATATAGTCAAAAGTTTGCTGAACAGTAGCAAGCCATTCAGCAACTTCATCTGATATCTCTATATCAAACTCTTTTTCTAGCGCCATCATCAAATCAGTAATATCGATCTCATCTGCGCCTAGATCGTTAGCAAAACTAGCCTGCGGTGTAATTTTACTGATCTCAGCTTCAAGTTGTTTAGAAATAACAAATTGAAGTCTCTCAAAGATAGTGCTAAACTCCATTACACAACTCAGTCATGTTTAGCACACATTATATCGTTATATTGAAGTTTCTCAAAACTGATGCGAATTTGTATAACTTGAGTATTCAGAAGAGCGATCGCCTTAAAAGGAGCATCCTGTTTTGGCATTATCTAGCCCCGTCTCCCTTAGTAGGAGGCGGGGAGCCTCAAATCCCGCTCTAGCTTCCCGTAGCAATGTTTGTCAGTGACCCTAGCGTAACTAGGATAATCTTTACTCACAACGAAGGATAAAAATCTGCCTCCTCTGTGCCCCTGCCTATTTTCAAATCAGGCATGACGATTGACTTCTTGTTGCAGCCACGGGTCTACAGGCTGTCCATCTCGACGCCGTAGCTCAATTTCGATGTCGATCACTCGCTCAGACTTGGGAGGGGCTGGTTTTTGATGAAAGACAATCTCATAGGCTGCTGGATCTTGATTGCGTTCCTTCAACCAATCCTGTACTTTCACCGCAGCAAAGAATGATTGCCCCTCCTCAAACATGCGGGTGATTTGCATTTGTAAGGTGTAAGGATTAATTCTGCCCATAAACTGCTCCTATATATTAGGGATTAGCGATTGGGGACTGGGAAGAACAAGGAGAGGGGGGAGATCGGAAAGATTAGCTTTCTTGTCCTAAGTTAAAGAGAGTCTAAGTTAGTTTTCTTTCTCCCTTGTCTCTCTTGTACCCTAACTCAAGCCTGAGTGCAATTTAGTAAGAGCACTATCGAGGGCTTCTTTTAGCTTACTGGAATCGCGTCCACCCGCCTGAGCGAGGTTGGGGCGTCCACCACCACCGCCACCGCAGATTTTGGCAATTTCTCCAATAAATTTCCCGGCTTGCAATCCCTTTTTGTTGACATCTGGACTAAAAGCTGCAACAAGACTAACTTTCTCTGGTTCAGGAACCGAGGCTAGGACGACGGCGCTGTTGCCTAGTTTTTGCTGTAGCCGTTCGGCTGCGGTTTTGAGGGATTCTGCATCCACGTCTGCCAACTGAGCAACGAGGACTTTGAAATCACCCACAGACTCTGCTGTCGCTAGTAGGGCGTCAGACTTGGCAATGGCGAGTTCTGCTTTGAGAGTTTCCAACTGCTTTTGAGTGGTTTTCAGTTCGTTTTGCAAGTTGGTGATTCTCTCAGGCAGTTCTTCTGGCTTGGCTTTAAAGCGATCGCTCAGTTCCCTGACAATTTTATCTCGCACATTCAGGTATTCCAGCACCGATGGCCCTGCTACAGCTTCAATCCGTCGTACCCCAGAAGCGACACCCGTCTCGGAGACGATCTTGAATACGCCAATCTCGGCAGTGTTATTCACATGAGTGCCACCGCACAGTTCCATCGAAACGCCAGGGAAATCTAGCACCCGCACTTCGTCGCCATACTTTTCGCCAAACATAGCGATCGCTCCTTTTGCCTTTGCCTCAGCGATTGGCAGCACGGAAATATGGGCAGCATGGGCTTCGGCAATCCAAGTGTTGATCTGTTCCTCAACTTGTTGCACCTCTTCTGGTGTCAGAGGACGAGGACAGTTGAAGTCAAAGCGCAACCTGTCAAATGCCACCAAAGAACCAGCTTGAGAGATGGAGTCATCGACAATCTTTTTCAAAGCTGCTTGCAGCAAGTGGGTTGCTGAGTGGTTGGCTTGGACGCGACGGCGACAAGATTGGTCAATTTGAGCATTGAGTGGATCGCCGACTCGCAGGGTGCCACGTTCAATGCGTCCGAAATGCACGAAGAAATCTGACTCTTTCTTGACATCTTCGACGCGAACCAAAACGTCGTCACCTGATAGATAGCCGCGATCGCCCATTTGTCCCCCCGATTCTGCGTAGAACGGCGTTCGATCTAGAACGATTTGTACCTGTGTCCCAGCATCTGCCTCTTCTACCGATTTGCCGTTGACCAGGATGGCTTCGACTTTAGCAAGTGCTGAGGGGTGAATATAGCCCACAAATTCTGTGGCTTGGATCTCCTCAGCCAGCTGATCTAGGGAACCTTGCACGGTCAGATCGATGGTTGTGTGAGCTTCCTTGGCGCGTTCTTGCTGCTGCTTCATTTCAGCCTCAAAGC
>CAZZWA010000023.1:0-24830 GCA_964657555.1 uncultured Microcoleus sp. | reverse complement strand
ATGGGATTACCTACCATACACTTGTCTGTATAGACCGAGATGTATCTAGCAATTTCCCGGAGAGACTTAGTGGACAAGGAAGAAGAGGAGAATTAGCAGAGTTTTGATTGACATGTGGATTATCAATTCCTCCTTGTCCTCCTTAGTCCAAAAACAGTGATAGCTCTCTCTCCGACAGGCTGCTAGGGCACAATCTATTACCATTGGGTAGTACTCACTTCTGTCTTATCTGAAGCCGGAAAAATTGACAGCATTATTCAATTGAGAGATTGGCGTCACAAACCATACTAAATTTAGTTATCAGAATTCTGTTAATAACATCACAAAAAAAATTTATTAAAATTGATACTTTAAAAACTTCACTCATGTTAAACCTGATTGAATATATTGCTAATGCAGTGCATACGAGTAAATCGAGCACCAGCTCCCCCAGCGTCACAGATTGAAAGCCCTACATCTACAGGAAACAAATCCCTACTCGATTTAAAGTCAACGTTGGGAGAGCTAACCCTTTACGCAACTTATATTGAGGCAAGTCACTCAGGCACAGAAGCTATTAAGGTATTTGAAGCCAACCCCTTACTCCCTGGCATCATAATTACCGATCAGGGTCAGTTTGTGGGGATGATTTCGCGACAGCGTTTTTACGAGTATATGAGTCGCCCCTACAGTTTAGGATTATTTTCCCAACGTCCCCTTCTAGTTCTATACCAACTCATCCGACCAAACATATTAATCCTTGATAGCAACACCTCGATTTTGGCAGCTGTGCGGCAGTCTCTAGAGCGGGTGACAGAATGGCTCTACGAACCGATAGTAGTGTCAGTTGCCGATACGTATAAACTGATAGATCTGCATCAGATACTGTTAGCTCAGTTGCGAATCCAGGAAATGACAACAGATGCTCTACAGCAATCAGAAGCACAATTGAAAGAACAAGCCAATCAGCTATGGCAAGCACTTCACGAACTCCAGCATAGCCAAGCTCAGCTGATTCAGACAGAAAAAATGTCTGGTCTTGGGCAAATGGTTGCTGGAATCGCCCATGAAATAAACAATCCCGTCAGCTTCATCTACGGCAATCTAGCTCACGCCGTGCAGTACACGCAAGACTTACTACACTTGCTTGACCTTTATCAGCAGCATTATCCGCAGGCAGTATCAGAAATTAGAGACAATGCGGAAAACATCGACATCGATTTTCTTAAAGAAGACCTACCGAAACTCCTGTCTTCGATGCAAATAGGAGCAGACCGGATTCAACAACTTGTTCTATCTATGCGTAACTTCTCTCGCATGGATCAATCTGAAATGAAACGAGTTGATATTCATGAGGGAATAGACAATACACTTTTACTATTACAACATAGACTGAAACAAAGACGAAAAGAGCCAATTCAAATTATCAAAAAGTATGGTGAATTACCGCTAGTAGACTGCTATGCTGGACAGCTTAATCAGGTATTTATGAATATCCTCACCAATGCCATTGATGCCTTTGACGATCATAGTAACCAGCAAAGACTAGCAGACAGACAAAATAACCCAAGTGTGATTCAAATTCACACACAAGTTGTCAATAAATATCAAGTCATTATCCGAATTATTGACAATGGAATGGGGATGACGGAAGAAGTTAAACAACAGTTATTTGAACCTTTCTTTACAACGAAAGCCATCGGCAAAGGCACAGGATTGGGCTTATCTATTTGCTACCAAATTATTGCCAAACATCGCGGTCAGTTAAAGTGTGTCTCAGCGCCAGGTAGGGGAGCAGAGTTTTTGATTGAGATTCCAATTCGTCAACAGTAGCTACTGTTGAAGGCGATCAACACTTTGCCAGCTTTTATTCCATATAACTCTCCTAAAGACACACACCCTTCTGATACACTACTCAAGAGTACCTACTGCTGCCCTGTTAAATAGCTTACGAGCCTGCCTCACTGCTACATTTATCCAACACTCCGGAAATACCCCATCTTTCTACCCTGCGACTAAGCTCAGGGTGGGGATACTTCGGCAAGCTCAGTACTAGTGAAAGGCTTGCTAAGTAAGGGTGTTAATGCTAAGAGCATTCGCTAAGCCTAAGCCTGCGGCACGCTTCGTTTCGCTCCGATGCACCCTTAATTAGTGAATCTATAGTCAGGCGGCGAGGATGTCAAAAATCACAGATGAGGACAAAGGACAACTAAAATAATGAGAGTGATGTTAAGAAGTGTTAGAACGGAATAGTCTAATTCATGGATATTCAAGAGTTTTTCCAGCTGAGTGCTGGCAAATGGTTTTCCCAACGTACCAGTCACCATTTGGCGTTTAAACAAGCAGAAAGTGGCAAATCAGACATCAAGATTGAGATTATTGCGGAGGATGCCCCAGAGGTGATCCAGCTCTGTGAGCAATATAGCATTGACCCGGCTTTAGCTAGAGGGCCAGCACAGGTCACTTGGGATGGCACAATGGAATGGGATCAAGACAAACACTCTGGTTCTGCAATTCTTGTGCCCATTCCCGACCCGGATAAACCCAATGAAGGCAAGCTGCTGCGCGATGTGGGCTATGCAGAGAAAGCACCAGTTGCTGGTCGGTATATCATGGGCAGCGATGAGGCTCTGACTCTGATCACAGAGTATGAAACGATGTACTCTGAAGAGCGCCTGTGGTTTGCTAGTCCTAACTTACGGTTGCGAACCAGCATTTTGAAGAGATTTGGCGGCTTCAATATGGCTTCATTCTGCTCGGAAATTCGCATGGGCGTTACACAGCCACCAGCTAAGGTAACAGACGCTGCCGCCAGTGTTTAATCTCCAATCCGGTTGCCCGCTTCTTTGCTCGTTCATGCTTCATAAACCAAAGCAGCAATGAACTTGCAAAACATGAACCATAGACACAGGTGAAGGTGAGCAACTGGATTTGGGCTCTGTGCGTAAGTCCTAGAGGGAGAACTCATATTCAACGCACTCGGACTAGGGCGTCGGTCAGGTTCAACTCATCGCCAATGGCATATTGGAATTGGTAAAAACGGCTGCTCCTAATCTGCTAAGATGACCCGATTTTTAGGAGCAGAATCGCTTCGGGAGGCTCAATTGACCTGACTTAACCATCAATTCTCACAACTTTTCCTCGAAACACGACGTAGTTGTAGATGTTGTAGAAGAGCATGATGGGGATCAAAAACCCAATAAAAACCAGCATGAACACCAGGGCACTCGGCGCGGTAGCAGCCTGGTAAATCGTGATGCTAGGCGGGATAATGTCAGGAAAGACAACAAATCCTAACCCAACGAACGTCAGCAGAAAGAGCAACACTGTCCAAATGAGCGGAGTCGCTTCCTGTTGGCGATTTAGGCTTCTCAGCAACAGTCCAATCAACAGCACACCTAGCACAGGAATCAAGGCAAAAATATAGACCTCTGGCTGATGAAACAGTTTGGCTCTGGCATTTTCGTAGACGACAGGTAGAGCGATGGTGATTAAAATTGCACCTACTAGAGTTGTCCAAGCCGCGAGTTTCGCCGTGCGGTAATGAGACGTTTGAAGTTCTCCCTCAGTTTTTAAGATGAGATAGGTGGAACCAATCAGGACATACCCCTGAATCAGCGTCAGGGCGACTAGGAGCGATCGCCAATCAAGCCAGTCCCAAATTGAGCCAACGAAGTGACCGGCTTCATCCACTGCAATGCCTTCTAAAAGACTACCCAGGGCGAACCCTTGAAACAGTGCCGCCATGAAACTACCAACTCCAAAGGCAACATTCCAGAACGTTTTATTACTGGAGTGTTCTCGGAACTCAAACGCCACAGCGCGAAAGATTAAGCCAAACAGCATCCCAAAAATTGGCATATAAAGCGCATTCAAAATGGTGCCATACGCCAGGGGAAAGGCGCCGAACAACGCACCACCCATCAGCACCAGCCAGGTTTCATTGGCATCCCAAATGTTACCCAAACTAGTCATCAAAATGTCACGTCGCTCCTCGTTGGAAGAGGTCAGAGAGAGGATGCCCACACCCAGATCGAAGCCATCCAGCATGACGTAGAGAAATAAAAACAGAGCCAGGATGACAAACCAAACCTGAGCCAAGAAGTGTTCTAAGTTTTCCATGACGCTACTGCTGCGCCTCCACAGGACGCTGATCTGGGACGAATGCCGCCGGTTCAGTATCCACCGCCGGCTGACTCTCAATTCCTGGTATCGGCAAATCTAGGTTAGGACCTTGACGGATGATGCGACTGCCAAAAAACAAAGCACATATGAATAGGATGGTGTAGATCCCGCCGAAGAGTAGCAAGGAGGTCAACACCTCGCCCGGAGGCAAGTGAGACACTCCATCTGCCGTGCGAATCTGTCCGTAGACTACCCAAGGTTGTCGTCCGACGCAGCGCACAATCCAACCCGATTCCACGGCAATATAGCCCAGTGGAGCGGCAAAGATCCAAGTTCGCAGGAGCCATTTCTGCTGAGCGATCGCCTCCGGTGATAATTTACCTCGCAGCCATTGAATCACGCTGATGCCCATCAATCCGGCGAGGAAAAACCCAATACCGCTCATAACCCGAAAAGAGTAATAGATTAATCCCACCATGCGAGGACGATCTTCAGGCTGCCACTCCTTCAAACCCAGGACGGGTTCAGAGAGATTTTTTTTGAATTCTAGGATGTAGCCCAAGCCATTCGGAATCGAGATCTCCCAGTCGTTTTGCTCTGTTTTGTTATTTGGCAGTGCCACCACAGTCCAGGGGGCAGGCTGTCCGGCAGGGCTAGTTTCCCACTTTGCTTCCATTGCCGCCAGCTTTGTGGGCTGATAGTGTGCTACTTGCTCGGCGCTCAGATGCCCAATGTAGATTTGCAAAGGTGTCACAGCGATCGCTACTGCCACAGCAATCTTCAGTGATCGGGCGAAGAAAGCCTCATGACGTTTGTTGAGAATATACCAGGCGCTAATACCACCAATCACAAACAGAGACGTTTCTAGTGTGGCAAAAAACATATGGGACACACTCTTCGCCACAAACGGATTGAACATTGCCTGAAAGTAATCGTCTACGACAAACTTGCCGTCCACCATTTCTCCCCCTGCCGGACTTTGCAGCCAAGAGTTGGCGATCAAAATCCAAAAGATCGATAAGTTTGCGCCAAAGGCAACCATGATGGTAGCGAAATAATGAATTTTGGGGTTCACCCGTTCCCAGCCAAACAGCATAATACCCAGGAATCCCGCTTCCAGCATAAATGCCATCGAAGCCTCAAAGCCCAAAATGCTGCCAAAAAAGTCACCTACCGCTTCTGAAAATGGTGCCCAATTCGTCCCAAATTGAAACTCCATCGGCAGTCCCGATGCCACACCAATGCCAAAGTTCAACACGTATAACTTTGACCAGAAGCGGGCGTGGTGGTAATAATCTGGATGGCGCGTCTTCAACCATAGTCCTTCGACAACGACCAGATAAATGCCCATGCCGGTAGTCAGAACGGGCCACAGCATATGAAAGATGGCAGTGAGAGCAAACTGCATCCGGGATAATGCAACGGTATCTGATAAAAAATCCATACCTACCTCCATAAATTCATCTAGGGAGTCGGTCAATTAATCGAGATTGACAAATTAACTATTCTATGGAGCTACAGAAAATCCGTGATTCCACCGACCCTGATCAAGAAAAGCTTAGCTCCACCGAAATCTGAATACTTGACCGATACTCTAGGAGTATTTAGGGGCGATACACCACTCTGGCATCAAGCCGCCGCGATCGCAATTTTTCAGATAAGCTTTCAGCTCTAGCTCTGTTAGAAAATGCTCCAGCATTTACATAGGAGCCCAGTCTTGACTTCTCCAAAATAGCATTATCCGCATACAGGCTCACCCGGCTCAGAGTATCATAATTCCCTGGCACTACTACCACATAGTTGCGCTTACTTGGCTGCTCTCCGTAGCTCCCACCAGGGTATTCCTCTCCTATACTGCCACGCCCTTGGTAGCTATCCAGGGCAATCCGTGTCCGTGTCCCCGCTATGCCATCAACTGGCAAACCCACCTTTGCCTGAAAATCTCTTACCGCCTGCTGGGTTTGCGAACCGTACACTCCATCAATGGGGCCAAAATAGAAACCTTTATCCTTCAACTGTTGCTGGAGATAGCGCACGTCTTCGTTGCTCTGTGCTTGCTGCCATGAACTTACACCACTTTCAGCGTTGACATTGGGGGTGTCACTCACGCCATTGTAACTCTCAGTCCTTCTGCGACTCCCCTGACCAAATAATGCTGCCTTAGTGTCATTGCCAACAACGCCATCCGGCGTTAATCCCTTAGCTTGCTGAAATTGGATAACCGCATCCCTAGTCTGGGAGCCAAAATTGCCTGTGACACCGGCATTAAAGTAGCCTAGATTTTGCAGGCGCTTTTGGACGCGTGTTACTTCTGCGCCTGTACTACCTTCTTGAAGCGCTGCTGCTAAGGCCTCACTCACCATCCCCAACACTGCCAACGAAACTGCCAGTGATAGAAAATAAATACCTGCTCTGCTGACAAGCTTTTGCTGATTCAGTTTCACTAACAGTTTCAGGTTCAACAATCCAAGCGCACAACTACTGTCTGCGGGTGTCTCATAAGCTAGAGCCAGATGAAGATAAGCAAGAGATTCCATATTTAACAGCGTTCTTGACGGGCTTCTATACGCAAGTTTATCTAAGTGCTTATTTATTAAATCTGTTAGTTGAGCGTGAAATAACCACAAGCTTTAGACTTTGGACTCTTCATGGTGCTAAGCGATTGTAAACCACCCGTGCATCAAGCCCGTGGGAACGCAACATTTCGGAGTGTGTTTGAGCACTGGAGTAGTTGGGAAATGCGCCTGCATGAATATCTAGGTCTGAGCTAGACTGATCCGCATAAGCATTAGGCACATAAGCCAACACCTTTTTTAGTTGCTCGGCACCCCCAGGCGTGACTATTACCCGATAGGGAGAAATGGCAGAACCCAGGCACCTCAGGGCGAACCAGGTTTCTCTACCAACAATACCATCAATAGATAGACCTCTGGTAGCCTGGAATTGCCTAACGGCTTCCTTGGTATCAAGACCAAATTCTTCATCAATGGAACCAGGGTTGAAACCGGCAGCTTTCAACCTTTGCTGAATTTCTTTAACTTCAGAACCTCGATCGCCCACTTGCAGACCGCGTTTACTAACACTGTAGACAACTGAACCCGTGCTTGTCCCCTTAAGATATTTTTGCAGTGCTGCTAAGGTTGCCTCACCCGCAATGCCGTCAGCGATTAAACCCTTAGCTGCTTGAAACTGCTTTACAGCTACTTCAGTCAACGTTCCGTAATATCCCGTCACAGGGCCATCATAGTAGGCTGCTGCTTTTAGGCTACTTTGCAAATCACTCACTTGCGAACCCTTGTCCTCTATTTGCATTGCTTGTGCATTGCTAACCATAAATAGGAAAGCTAGAGGAAGTGAGTGCGATCGCAAATGAATACTTGCTCTGTTAAAGAGTTTTTGCCCCTTGACTCTCTCAATCAGTTTAAGCTGCAACACATGAACTGTACCGGTCTCTACAGGCACATCATAAGCTAATGCTAGATGAAGATAAGCAAGGGTTTCCATGTAATATTTTTGCGGTTAACTGTTAGGCAGTTGAGTTATGGTTATCCTGATTACAACTTTAATCTATTTGGATTGAACGAAATCCTTGCTGCTTGATGATTTTATCATGCCTTATGCTCAAAACTCGAATTTTGATCCTCCATAAGAATGAGAGAACTCCTCTTCCGTTATTCGTTTGTTTTATTACCTGCCTCGGCCTTCTGGTCATCAACTCTCTCAACGTTACCGGATCTGATCCAACCTTTTTGATCGCTATTTTCTAAGCGGACTCGCTGCCATTTTTTGTCAGGACTTTCTTCCAAGACCACAACCTGCTCGTTGTAGGCAATCCCACCAATGCGCTCAGCATCAGGATTGGGTTCTGAGCGCAAACTCAAGCCTTCAGACCAGGTAATGCGAGCTTTGTATGCTCCAGGTTCTAGTTGAGTAGGTGGCTTGTCACTCTTGCTGGGCGCAGGGCTGGATTGAGTAGCAGACCGCGATTTTGATTTGGCAACGGCTGGAGACTTTTTGGCCTTAGCGATCTGCGGCTTCGGTTGCTCCTCGACAAATACAGGCTTCGGCGGTGGCGTAGTCAGTTTTGTGAACAAGTAATAGGCAGTGGCGACACCAGCAGCCGACAGGAAGGCAACCGCCAGGAAAAAACCGATCAAAAATTTTGCCAGACCCGACCAACTCATAAATAGTTGTTAGTTGTTAATTGTTAGTTGCCAGTAGCAAATAACTACTGGAGTTGACGCTGAATGCGGCTGTGCAACCGACAGTGTCTGGATGCCATACGTGCTTTACCAGCAGCCGCCCAGTCTTGCAAAAACTGGATTTGCTCTGGTGCTGTCCGCGCTAGGGGCACAATTTGACTGGCAGATTCTAAGATGTCATCTGTGGTAAAGTCTCGGTTTTGGCTAAAGCCAATGTGCATTGCTTCAATCAGAGTTTGCTCAATTTCTGCTCCAGAAAAATCGGGAGTTTCATAGGCCAGTCGCTCCAGGTCGTAGTTATTTATGTTGTGAGCCCGCAGTTTGGTCAAGTGTACTGCAAAAATGGCTCGACGTTCCTCTTGCTCAGGCAAACCGACAAAGAAAATTTCATCAAACCGGCCTTTACGGAGCATTTCTGGAGGTAAAGCCTTGATGTTGTTAGCGGTGGCGACCACAAACACTGGTGATGTTTTCTCTGCTAACCAGGTGATAAACGTGCCAAAGACGCGACTTGTGGTCCCGGCGTCTCCTTTACTATCAAGTCCAGAGAAAGCCTTGTCAATTTCATCAATCCATAGTATGCAGGGAGCTAGGGCTTCGGCTAGCTGAATCATCTGCCTGGTACGAGATTCAGATTCGCCTACCAATCCAGCAAACAGACGCCCCACATCTAGGCGCAATAGTGGTAAGTGCCAGTGATGGGCGATCGCTTTGGCTGTCAGGGATTTCCCTGTTCCCTGAATCCCCACGAGTAACAAGCCTCTGGGATGGGGTAGGCCATACGCCCTAGCCCGTTCGCTAAAGGCACCACCCCGCCGCAACAACCAATCTTTTAAGTTATCTAAGCCGCCAATATCTGATATGTTTTCCGTCGCCGGATAGAACTCTAATATTTGCGTCTGACGAATTGTTTGGCGCTTTTCTTCCAATACCAGCTCAACATCTTCTGGTCGCAGTTCGTCATGAGTGGCGATCGCCCGTGACAATACGCGTCGAATCCTCTCGAGAGAAAGACCTTGGCAGGAACGGACGAGTTCATCCACTACTTTGCTGCTAAGCGATTTACCAGTTGCGGCTATGAGGCGTTCTACTTCGGTACAAATTTCAGCAGCAGTGGGGAGAGGAAACTCCAATACCGTCAGAACTTCGCTCAGGTCAGATGGGATTGCTATTTGTGGCGAAATTATACAGATGTTTTTAGGTTGGGATTTCAGACGCCGTGCCAGATTTCGGAGTTTGCGAGATACTGAGATATCGTCTAGAAACCTGTGGAAATCTCGCAGGACTAAGACTGCTGCCGCCGTTGAGGGGATTTTGTCGGCAAATTCCAATGCTTGTAGGGGATTTCTCCGTCCAAAGCCAGCATCGTTGGGGTTGCCCTGATAACCATCGACAAAATCCCAGATATAAACGGCGCGCTGCGAGAGCCTTTGAGCACAGTGCGCGATCGCTGCTTCAACCCTCTCCTCTTCTAGAGTCGGAATATAGATCAAGGGATAGCGAGCGCGTAGAAGTAGTTCAAATTCATCAGTGAAGGTCATAAAAGTTTTGAGTTGTGAGTTTTGAATTAAAAATTGAGTTGTGAGTTTTGAATTAATAACTCCTAACTCATAACTCATAACTTTTCCTCATTATGGGAGTTGCCTTTTCAGCGCTTCTAGAGAGGCCCAACGCCTATCTGTAAGTGATTCTGAAACACTCGTCGGATCTGATTGGGAAATTCCTGGGCAGTTAGCGTCACATAACTGGCGTGGAGGAATTGCCAAACACAGCTGCTCGTACAGCCAAACATCTGGCTGGAAATCGCCTTGTGGGGACAGGGTTTCTACTAAATCTTCTAGAGTTGTCTCCCTTTCTAAGGAGCCAGTATCTGGTTGATCGGCTGATTCATCTAACCATATCAGTTCTGACGTTTTGATGGATAATCTATGATTGTACTGTTGCAAGCACCGATGGCAATTCAAGGTTATAATCGTTTCCGCTACAGCCGAAACTTCCAGGTAATTCCCCTGATGGGTAACCTGCATGCGCCCGCGCACTGGTGTTAAAGTTTCTAAACCAGGTACAAACTCGTTAATCTGAACGAGCTCTGTTTGCTCTGGCGCTTTCGTCAGCCGAGGAATATAAATCGGTTCCATTTTGATTGTTAACCCTCCTCCCTAGCGAATTAGAAATTCCAAATTAAAAATCCGATTTTTAATTTTTAATTCCTGAGTCGCACGACGAGACGCCTATCTGGCTCCTGACCGCGACTGTAAGTCTCTATATCTTCGCAATCCTGAAAAAAGTTATGGACTTGACGCCGTTCTGCTGAAGACAGAGATTTCATTTCAACTTCTTGACCAGTCTCGCGCACCAGTTTGGCTGCTTCCTCAGCCAGAGAGCGTAGTTCTGCCTGACGTCGAGCCCGGTAGCCGTTGAGTTCAATTGTGTAGGAGCCTTGCTGCTCCCGCTCTTGACCCATATTCAGAATCGAATTTGCTAGATACTGAATGGCATCGAGAGTCGTGCCTTCTGGACCAATTAATACTTCAATTTGTGCAGGTGCCAGCTTTGTGTCGTCGATGATTAACCAGTAACTATCTGATTGCTCCGGATAAGCTAAGTCGGATTCATGGATGTCTGGTATTTTGGCCTCGACACTTGTGGGAAATCTAGCTAACTTTAGGAGTTGCTCAAGCCACTGCTGACCCCGATCCAGAGTGCGGCGCGCCTGCGTATTGCTTTCCACCGTATCGCTCATGACTTCACTCAAGCCTTTTTCTTGGAACGTCCTGGCTCAAAAGGTAGTGTTTCGCTTCCTTTGGTTTCCACTGCTTTTTCTTTTTCTTGCAGCTCCACTAGTTTTTGCAGGTTTTCCGGCAAGGGCTCCCGCAATAAAATAAATGTTTGCAGAGTCTGAAACACGTTGGCAATCACCATATACATCAACACCCCTGCTGGCAGTGGGAAGAACAAAAACATCCCAGAAAAAATGATTGGGGTGAGCTTGTTGACTGTTGCCTGCTGTGGTGTGGAACTAGAATCCTGACTGCTACCAGAGAGAATCTGGTTAACATACAAACTGATACCAAAGAAGATAATCATGCCCACAACATCCCAGTGGATAGTTCCGTCTGGGTCAAAAGCACCGACGCGTCCTAAGGCATCAATAAACAGAAATCCTTTATCTGCTGCCAGTCCTGGAAGGGTTCCTTGAATTGTGACATCTCCTGGCTGGATGGCTTCCAGATTACCTCGATCATCCAAGTGTACGCGCTCTTCCCCTTTAATCACCTTCCATCGAGGAACAAGATTGGCGTCTGGATACTCTGTAAGTAATGCCTTCAGAGGTTTACCAGCAGAGGTTTGAAATTCGACGTGAGTTTTTTCACCTACACTAACGCTATTACCGCCTGGTAGCACAGCTACTATCGGAGCATGAGCCCCTTCTGCGTAGTAAATGTTCTGGGGTGGCGTTATGAAGGCTTGAGGTTGGACGTGCTCTACTTGTTCTTGAGGCAATATTTGCAGGTTGACAGTGTAATTCACATCCGAGAACGGCGAGCCCCGCAATGTGGCGAACAGTGCAAATAAAACTGGCATTTGTAGCAGCACTGGCAAACATCCAGCTAGCGGGTTGCCAAATTCTTTGTAGACCTTACTCATTTCCTCCTGCTGCTTAGCAGGATTATCTTTGTGGCGCTCTTGAACTTCTTTGACTCGCTTTTGCATCGCTGGTTGGGCGATTTTCATCCGCCTCATGTTGCGAATGGAGCCAGCACTTAGAGGATAGAGAGCAAAGCGAATGACCAGTGTCAGCGCCACAATAGCCAGACCATAGCTTGGCACGACCCCATAGAAAAAATCTAGGATCGGCAGCATGACGTTATTGGAAAGAAACCCGATACCAAAGTCCATTCGTTCTGAGTCAACTAGGGCTGTAAATTTTCTTAATCTAATTTATCGAATCTTGGCCTTTGTTGCAGTCTAGGTAATACCCGTTTTTGAGGTATTCCCAGAAAATTAAGACCCGTCTTCAACATCAAACAGCCACTTCAGCAGTAGCTCTTATAAGGGCACAAACGTAAACTCAATTGACCTAACGAGTTGGAGAACCGCCTGCTTTGCCGGTTTTAGCTGCCACTCTCTCTTCGATGTAGTCATAAATCTCCCGAAACTTAGGAACTGCTCTCAATTCCAAGCGACTACCATCTCTAGTGGTAATTACCATATCTCCCCAAGTACCAATTCCACGGGGAACCTTGGTGACTTTGGCAATTTCAGCGTAGATGATGTCGGTGCGATCTTGGCCCCTCCATCCTCCTGTTACAGAGATGCGGCGACTAGTAATGCGGTAGCGCAGCCAAAGTGCTCGGACAATAGCACCCACTGTTAGAGGTAAACAGATAACTGTGAATCCCAGCAGGATATTAATAATCAGGTCGCCAATGTGGGGACCACCATCAAAATAGACTTCCTCTTTAATGCCCATTGAGTACCTCAGCCTCTACCAACAACTGCTCTAATTCTCGCAAAATTTGCGCATAATCGCACTCTTGCGCACCGTGCAGCACCACTATCACTAAGAGCCAACCCGGTGAGATTTGTGGCAGCATATGTCGCAAAGCTGCCCGAATCTGTCGCTTGATGCGATTCCGAATCACAGCCAGCTTGCTGACTTTTTGGCTGATGGATATCCCAACACGTGTCGGCAGCTTACTTTCTCCCTCTGGGATTCTCTCCTTGATTGGGGTTGTGCGACATGCTTGGTCAGTCTTTGCTTCCATTTGCTTTGCTTTAGGAGAGTGGGGAACACTCCCTCGTTGTCGCATTACCAACACCCTAAAGTGCCGTCCAGTGCGACGAAGGCCGCGCTGATATACTGCCTGAAATTCTGCGCGCTGCTTGAGCCGATTCGCTTTAGGTAAGGCCACCAATCGCTGCCATCACTGTTCTCAACTCTACGTGAATTAATCCCGCTAACCAAATAGTATGGCGTGATCTTCTTTGTCTTGCCTGTAGGGGTTGGCTTGTGCAGAAGCGCATAAGCGGCGATCGCTTGCTCCTGAAGATGCGCCCCCGCCCGTCGTGGAACAACTACGTCAGTCAATGTAGCTAAACCGTCAGCCGATAACGTCCTCTTTGTCTGCGAGCTTTGATCACAGCTTGGCCATTTTTAGTGCGCATTCTCGCTCGAAAACCCGATGTCCTTTTTTGCTTGCGGTTCGTACCGCCTAAGGTGCGCTGAGTCATAATAATCGCTCCTGCCTGATTATAAAGATTTTTAGCAAAAAGTCACGATCTCCCATAATACCAGGCTGTGGCAGTAATGGGTAAAATCAATTACCTATTACCACAAAATCTCCCAACCTTGAGGGGGAGGATGAGTTTAAGGACAGGACAATGAGTGTTAATCAATGCTCACTATCCAAGTGCCTAGATAACGGGGCAGGGGGACATCGCCCGGAGTCAGAATCCGGCACTCGAAATAGTAAATGCCACCCACTGATGGGTTCTTCACTTCGTTAAACACGACTTCCACGTTGTTACCCGCCTCAATCGGCTCCTTGAGATAAATTTGGAATATGTGACCCTCTTTGTCCCAATTAACCTGTTGCAGGGGCACAGATTTACCTTTAACCATCACCTCAATTTTCTTCTTGTTAATCTCGCCTTTGTAATAGTCGGGATAAGAAATGTCAAATTGGGCAACTCCTAATTGCATTTTCTTGGCTGGTATCCGTAAACGGTAGCGATCCCAGGCGTCCTGTCGGCCACCGAAATCCAAGTGGTAATTCAGCTGATCTTCCCGAGGAACACCGCCCCACAGTGTGAATCCGGGATTACTTTGGGCTAGAGAGATGATCGGGAACCCAGCCAGCAAACAACCTGTCACCGCAAAAGCAGAAACGATACGTCGCATGTAAGATTTTGTAGAGAACATAGGCTTGCTAAGTGAACTGTAGAGATTTGGTGTTTACTAAATTTAACAATATATGCCTCTATTCAGAATAGAGCTACAGGGGTAACGCAGACGGTAATGACGGAGAAATTCCGCTGAAAGTGCCGTCGGATCTCGCAGTTTTCCTCAAGCTCCTATTCCTTTAAAGGAATAGATATCCTGGGAGCATGAAGGCGTTACCACTGCTGTAGACAATCCCTCTCAACTTAAACTATGTTTCAAATGGCTGAATTAAGACAGTGCTTAAAGATGCCCAAATTAGAACTTTGATTTCTAAATATGTACAAGTGTATCAAAATAGATGTAAATCTTGAAGAAGAGATTTGATAATTAACTTTAAAAATATTTAAAAGCCAGTTAGCGTACCATGACCTAGCGCAGTGCCAATTGCTCTCATGACTGTTGGCATCGCTGTTATAGTTCAAATGAGGCAATCGGTTCTGTAAAGGCAAATTGTCATCATCGTTATTTGCAAAAGAAGTACATAGATAGGAAAGTTCATGAAAATAGCGGTTGCCAAAGAAGTTGAAGTTGGTGAACGTCGTGTTGCCCTGATTCCTGACACCGTAGCTCGGTTAGTGAAACAGGGTTTAGAAGTTTGGGTAGAGGCGGGTGCAGGTGAACCGGCATTTTTCTCCAATGATCTGTACGAAGCAGCTGGTGCTAAGATTATCTTCGATACGGCTGCTTTGTGGAAAGAATCGGATGTCCTGCTGAAAGTCAACCCTCCCAAGGAGCATGAAATCAACCAGATGCGTGCAGGAAGCATCTACTTAGGGTTTCTCAATCCTTTGGGAAATCCAGTTTTGATGCAGCGTCTCTCGGAGCAAAAGGTAACGGCTTTCAGTATGGAGATGATTCCTCGCACCAGCCGCGCTCAAAGCATGGACGCACTGTCATCTCAAGCTGGTGTAGCTGGATATAAGGCTGTCCTAATTGCAGCATCTGCCTCGCCAAAGTTCTTCCCCATGTTGACAACAGCCGCCGGGACGATCCCACCAGCAAAGGTATTTGTGATGGGAGCTGGTGTGGCTGGATTGCAAGCGATCGCCACAGCCAGACGTCTAGGTGCTGTGGTGGAAGCCTTTGATATCCGCCCAGCTGTCAAGGAAGAAGTGCAAAGCTTGGGAGCCAAGTTCGTGGAAGTGAAACTCGACGAAGACACTGTAGCAACAGGTGGCTACGCCAAGGAGATTTCTGAAACCTCTAAGCAACGCACCCAGGAAGTTGTAGCCGAACACGTCAAGCAATCCGATATAGTCATCACCACCGCCCAAGTACCAGGCAAGAAAGCACCACTATTGGTGACAGAGGAAATGATTGCCCAGATGAAGCCCGGATCTGTGATTGTAGACTTGGCGGCTGAGCAAGGCGGCAACTGCGCTGGCACTGAAGCCGGCAAGGATGTGCAGCTTAACGGTGTCACCATCATTGGCTCTATTAATTTGCCCTCGACTCTGCCAGTACATGCCAGTCAAATGTATTCCAAGAACATTTCTACCTTGCTGCAATACCTAATTAAGGATGGCGCGTTGCATCTGAATTTTGATGATGACATTATCAGCAGCACTTGCATCACCCACGATAGTGAGATTCGCCATCAACGAGTTAAGGATGCCATTGCTCAGCTAGCAGTCAATGCATAGAAGTTGCTAATTGTTCATAGTTCATTGCTAATTAACTAGAAACCATGAACAACGAACAATGAACCACCAAAAAATAACAACTAACAAGTGATATGACAGAAAGTTTGATAGCAGCCTTGTTTGTATTTGTCCTGGCATCGTTTACAGGATTTGAAGTCATTAACAAAGTACCGCCAACGCTGCACACACCCTTGATGTCTGGAGCCAATGCCATTTCTGGCATTGCCGTGATTGGGGCGCTAGTGATTGCTGGGCCGCGTGAGTCAAATATTACAGTAATTCTAGGCTTGGTTGCTGTGGTATTGGCAACTATTAACGTGGTGGGCGGTTTCTTGGTGACAGACCGAATGTTGCAGATGTTTAAGAAAAAGGAAGTGAAAGCGTGACAGATTTTTTGCCGACAGGGATACAACTAACTTACTTAGTGGCGGCGTCTTTATTTATTCTGGGTTTGAAGCAACTGGGTTCACCAGCAACTGCGCGTAACGGTAATTTACTAGCAGCAGTAGGTATGCTCCTAGCTATTGTGTCAACACTGTTGGATCGGCAGGTGTTGAACTACGAGATGATTTTGCTGGGTTTGCTGATTGGTTCCATATTAGGTGCGATCGCCGCCTACAAGGTAGAAATGACCGCCATGCCTCAGATGGTGGGTTTACTCAACGGTTTAGGAGGTGCAGCATCTGCTCTCGTTGCTGTTGGTGAATTCTGGCGGCGGCTGAGTACCTCAGAAACAATACCTCTTGACGTTAACCTCTCAATTATCAGTAGTGTATTTATCGGCGGTGTCACCTTTACCGGCAGTATGGTGGCTTTTGCCAAATTGCAGGGGCTCATCAGTGGTTCTCCAGTAACTTTTCCCTTGCAGCAACCAATTAATGCTCTCCTCCTCGTGAGTTTTCTGATCGGTAGTGGCTATTTGCTCGTCGAGCCCCAAAACTTGCCTGTTTTCCTAGGGGTTGTTGGTATTTCCTTAATGTTGGGCATTCTGTTCGTCATCCCTATTGGCGGTGGCGATATGCCGGTGGTGATCTCGCTATTAAATTCCTTATCTGGGGTAGCCGCGAGTGCTGCTGGTTTCGTGGTAATGAACAATATGCTAATCATTGCTGGTGCCTTGGTAGGGGCTTCTGGGTTGATCCTTACCGAGATTATGTGTAAGGCTATGAACCGCTCCCTTTTCAGTGTGCTATTTAGCGCTTTTGGCAAAACAGGGGCATCTGGCAGTACTGATGCAGCCACTGGGGGTGATAAGGCTGTTCGCAGCATCGATACAGAAGAGGGTGCTATGATGCTGGGTTATGCCCGCTCCGTAGTGATTATTCCTGGCTATGGGATGGCAGTGGCTCAGGCGCAACATGCTGTCCGCGAGTTAGCTGACCAGTTGGAACGACTTGGGGTGGATGTGAAGTATGCCATTCACCCAGTTGCTGGTCGGATGCCGGGACACATGAACGTATTGCTGGCAGAGGCAAATGTACCTTATCCGCAGCTACATGACATGGAGGATATCAATCCTCAATTTGAGCAAACGGATGTTGCTTTAGTGATTGGGGCAAATGATGTAGTCAACCCAGCAGCCCGTTATGACTCAAATAGCCCCATCTATGGGATGCCTATTCTAGAAGTAGATAAGGCGAAGCACGCAATTGTGATTAAGCGAGGCATGAGTGCAGGTTTTGCCGGTGTGGACAATGATTTGTTCTATAAGGATAAAACCATGATGCTATTTGGCAGTGCTAGAGATGTGGTGGCAAAGTTAGTTTCTGAGGTGAAACAGCTTTAAAGAAACGGGTTGTAGGGGTAGTGCCCCCGTGCTTACCCCTAACGTTTGGGGCATCCTTCGACAGGGCTCAGGAAACCACACGGGGGATTGACCCTCCGAACTCTTTCCTCAAATTAGCCTAGAAAGACCACTAGTTAGTCGCAGCTAAAGCTAGATACGTAGCCAGCTTAAAAACATGAAGTTCCGACGGTAGGCTATTTTATTTGGATGCCAGTAAATGAGACAGCTGAGTGCGATTCACCCTCTCCCTACCACTTGACTCGCCAAAAGATGCAAAGTTTGCTGCCAGGGATGCTGATTTTTTTATATAATATATAAATAATTTTCAATTAAAATATCTGGGTGCTTTGAGTTCAGCGAGTTAAGCTGCCCTCATACTTCTATAAATGGAATTTCTTGGAACTAATCCATGGGAAAACACCATCTAGGTGTATGGCAGATGACTTGAACTTACTGCTGAGAGGGTGCCTGACAAGTTCTCTGTAGGGTTGAAAAACCTGGTTTGTGTGATGTGAAGAAATTCCTTTCTTCGCTCGACCACCAGAAGCGACTTGGTTTTTGTTTTGCAACACTACGGATGATAATAGTAAATTTAGTATAAAAATTAACTTTCAATCCCCCTCTTAGGTGATAATAGTGTGTTTTCACCCTAGAGCAATCATTTCTTTACCCACCTGATGTGACCGTCCCTAACATGATCAAAGACCTCGATCTGATCAAAAGTCTCAGCCCTAGCGCCATGGATCAGATCATGATTTATTTGGCGTTTAGTGCTATGAGAACCAGCGGGCACCGACATGGAGCCTTTCTGGACGCAGCTGCTACAGCAGCGAAATGTGCGATTTACATGACCTACATGGAACAGGGTCAGAATATCCGCATGACTGGGCATCTGCACCACATTGAGCCGAAGCGGGTTAAAGTCATTGTTGAGGAAGTCAAGCAAGCCTTGACTCAGGGAAAAATACTGAAAATGCTGGGTTCTCAAGAGCCTCGCTACCTGATTCAGTTTCCCTATGTCTGGTTGGAAAGGTATTCATGGCAACCGGGGCGATCGCGTATCTACGGTACAAGTCTCACTACAGAGGAAAAGCGATACATTGAGCAAAAACTACCCGATAACTTGCCAGATGCTCAGCTAATCAACTCATTTCAGTTCTTGGAATTGATCGAATTTCTCCACCGCCGCTCCCAGGAAGATTTGCCGCCAGAGCGGCACCTAGAATTGAGTGAAGCTTTAGCAGAGCACATCAAGCGTCGCTTAATCTATTCAGGAACAGTGACGCGAATTGATTCTCCTTGGGGACTGCCATTCTACGCTCTCACCCGTCCTTTCTACTCACCAGCAGATGACGAAGAACGCACCTACATCATGATTGAAGATACGGCGCGGTACTTCCGACTGATGAGAGATTGGGCCGAAAAGCAGCCTCAAGTGATGCGTGTTTTGGAAGAATTGGATATTCCCCTTGATCGCATTGAGCAGGCTAAGCAAGAATTAGACGAAATGATCCGTACTTGGGCGGATAGATATCATCATACTACTGGTGAGACAATGGTTGTACAAATGGTTTTTGGCCCTAAGGATGATAGTTTTGAAGGATGAAATTTCCGCTTCATGCTTTAGAACACCTTGAGGACTTGAACTGCTTGAACCAGACCTGGAACCGCCGCCGCAGACCAAGAGCCTTCTGCACAGCGACCCGTGTTTAGGATGAACTGAAGACTGTAAGCATCGGGGTAGCCTTCTACTTGCATCCAGATTAAATCACTTTCTGCTTCACAAGCAATTTTCTCTTCATCCATTAACTCAGCACTCATCTGGTTGAGCGTGTCAGCTAAATGCTCTAACAATCGGCAAAAGTCATTCAACTCTGCCTCTGTCAACTCAATAGCCCAATCTTCCCCACCCACTAAACCTTTAAACTCATTTGTATTAGGGTTCCAACCAATCCGCCAGCCCGTTCCACTTTTAACAATACGCTCCATGAGGATTTTGAATATAGTTAAGCAGACTCAAAACTTCTAGAACTTGAGTAACTCAGAGGCTCCTGGTTTAGGTAGCGTAGTTGTAGAGGGTGTAAGTGGTGGTGTAACCGATGGCTGAATTGATGCACGAGGTGTAGGCGTCGATATCGGTGTTGCTGTATTTGTTTTCTCGGAATTGGGATTAAAGATGCTGACGAGAACAGCAACGAGGGCATCACGCTGAGCGCGATTCAGTTGACGAATAGCAGCGCGATCACCCTCACAAGGGCTTTGCTTCAAGGTGTCATACCCTGGATACCGAGTTTCCACTAAGTACTCGTTAGCACCTAGGTAGTCAGCCAGAGTCAGCTTCCAATCTAGTCGATATCTAGGAGTACGACTTTTTACATACAGGTGATACCGAATCAAGCGACTCACCAGAGTGTTATCAACCGCCACCTTACCCGTTTCTTTACTGACATACTGATTCTCCTTAGGAAAGTTCGGTAGGCGTTGATAGACCTGCCGTGACACATCGTTTGGATTTGACAGTTGGGCATCGGCAGGTGGCAATCCCAAAATCAACTGACCTGAGTTTTCGCTCCCTACTCCCCATAGAACCAGCGAGACAACTATCAAGACAGCCACTATGAAACGTAGGAATCGCAAGTAACCCCTGCTTCTTGATATTGTCTTGAGAGTTTTTAGCTTTTTCATTGGCTCAGGCTGCCTGTTGTGGGGACTAAGTTTAGTCACCAATGATTTCTGGTTGCGTCAGCTCATCGGACATTTCCACAATTGCTCGGATCACTGGCTTCATCATTGGATCTTCGATATTTTCAAACTCTTCATAGCGACGGCGCTTAGCCCGATTAGCAACTTGAACTGTGATCCGATAGCGATTGGAGGCGGCACTAATCAGCTCCTCTGCCCGGTACATAACCTGGCCTGAGTCAAACTGGGAAACACGGTTACGCATAGATAGTTGATCGTAAACTGCTCTTCATGATTTTAACTAATGGAGGTGCACGCGTGTTATATTTTGAGCTATGCTAGATAAACGTGTCGGGGCGTAGCGCAGCTTGGTAGCGCACTACTTTGGGGTAGTAGGGGTCGTGGGTTCAAATCCCGCCGCTCCGATTGACACAAAATAGCCAGAAACTGCACAGGAAAAAATGCAGAAGCAGATTGCCAGTTAATATCTAACCATGTCGGACGAAGTTTGGTGGGCAATTCCTATTGTCATAACATTGTCCATCCTACTCTTCCTCAATGTGGTTCTGCTTCAAGGCTTGCAGCAAATTTTCCAATTGTTCTTCAGGACAGTACTCAATTAACGCTGCAAAAACCTCCAGCAATTTTGCGGCGCTGTCTCCCAAAAGTGGACTCAATCCCCAAATATCCTCTACCCAATCTTGAGGACGCGCATCCTCAAAAATCAGACGTTCTAGGAGCTGCTTTGCTTTTACCTTGGAGATGGACATAAGCTTTCTTGCGATTCGTGACTAGTTGAAAGGACGGAATGCAGGTTAAGCTAACGCTTCCACTTGCTCTAACAATCCTTCAAATAACCTTATCCCATCCGTTCCCCCTAGTAGTGGGTCTGATGCTCGTTCGGGGTGGGGCATCATTCCTAGCACATTTCCCTGATAATTGCAAATTCCAGCAATATTATTTAATGAGCCATTGGGATTGTCGCCTTCGTAGCGAAACAGGACTTGGCCGTTATCTTCAAGTTGTGAGACTGTGTTGTGGTCAGCATAATATTGCCCTTCACCGTGGGCAATGGGCAGAGTAATCACTTGCCCTAATGAATAGGATTGAGTCCAACAGAGATTTGTGCGCTCCACTTTAACAGGGACGCGATCGCAGATAAAGTGCAAGTCTCGATTCCGTACCAAAGCTCCTGGTAGCAATCCCGCTTCTGTTAAGACTTGGAAACCATTGCAAATTCCTAGGACAAACTTACCATTTTGGGCGTGTTCTATAACGCACCGCATGACAGGAGAGAAACGAGCGATCGCACCACAACGCAGGTAATCGCCGTAGCTGAAGCCGCCTGGAATCACCACTACATCCAACTCAGAAATATCAGATTCTTCATGCCAAACCATCCGCGTCGGCTGGTTGAGCAGCGACTGGGTAACATAGGCAACATCGCGATCACAATTTGACCCCGGAAAAACCACAACCCCAAATTTCATAGTGTACCTACTTAAGAAATAAACCTGACAGTTTTAGGAGCGGGGATCAGGGATTGAGAAAAAGAAAGAAGCTACTGTTTATGCTTCTGTTTCCCAGTCCCTCTATCCTAAATAACTCCTGTCTGTGCTTCCACTTCTACCAAATCAAACTGATAATTCTCAATCACCGGATTCGCTAACAATTGATCACATATTCGATCCAGTTGTTCCCTTGCAATATTCTCCGCCTCTGCCGTAATTCTAAGTTCAATGTACTTGCCAATTCGCACCTGCTCGATATTGTCATAACCCAAGTGCTTTAACCCTGACTCCACAGCTGTGCCAGCTGGGTCGAGAACCGAAGGCCGAAGAGTAACATAAATTCGAGCCTGATATTTCCGATTCACAGCCTTCTCCCTAGCTTCTCGCTTATGCCGCAGCTTTACCATTTTAAGAGTTGGACGGGGACTGAGTAATACACTTAAACTGATCTAACGTAGAAAAAGAGACACATTATTAGGCTACAGCCTGAAAAGATTAAGCATATTTAGTAATACCCCAGAGCATGAAAGCCCAACGCACCCGCAGCCAAGAGCATATTTTGAATCTGCTTAAGACCCTCAACCGATCTGTATCAGCTCAGGACATTTATGTAGAACTTCGCAATCGCAGTCAGAGTATGGGTCTAGCAACAGTCTACCGCTCTCTGGAAGCATTGAAACTAGAAGGTGTCGTGCAGGTGCGGACTTTGGCAAGTGGCGAATCCCTCTATAGCTCCTTGCAGCAAGACAAACACCACTTGACCTGTTTGCAGTGTGGTGCATCTATTGCCATTGATGAATGTCCAGTTCATGAATTGGAGACCCATCTGCAACTGTCTCATCAGTTTAAGATTTTCTATCACACCCTGGAATTTTTCGGACTGTGCGATCGCTGTAGTTTGTCTCATGCTGCCCAAGAAGACTGATCAGCTAATGCATATGTAACTCACAGATGTTTTTTTCAGCAAGGGAGCAGAGGAGCTTGATTCTTCTTTCTCTCCCTGCCCTCCATGTGTAGGAAATACTTATACCCAAAAAAGCACAGTCCCAGCTACTAACCAGAACAATGTCGGGCTGAAATTGAAAGTTGAACCAACTACACCTGCTATTAACCAGCTCATTGTCAAACTCAATAACCTATTGATATTCTAGTCAGTGCCTTGATAAGGGTAGAATAGACTATCCGTCTCTCGCCGATCTTTGGCGGGAAAGGTATCCTTCTTTGCTGTTTACTACAACACTTCCTTATAAAGTTCCCTGAAATAGGCTGTGATTTTCCGTTGAGTTTGATTTAATGTTATTTTTATAAGCTTGCTAAAATCATGAGCAGTTCCGAGCCCCTGATGGATCGCTATCTTTGGGCAGTTGGCCCATCTGCCGCCCAAATCCCGCCCGCAGAGCTAGTACAGGGTAAATATCAGGTTGTTGCCCCTCAAATTTGGCTGGAAACCAGACCAGAACTGCCACCCCATTTTCCCCAAGAGCTACCTGACAAATTAATCCCTTACCTGCGCTTGTATCCTCATCGGCTACACATTCCAACGGTGTACGGTTTTGCTCAGATGGGTAAGGAACCAAGCCCAGAGAGGGATATTCTCTTGCTAGAGAACGTGCCGATAGATAGTAGCGGCAGCCTCTACCCCTCTATTGTAGAAGCTTGGCCACAGGCATCAACAGTGCGCCAAATTTACTGGCTCTGGCAGATGCTGCAACTTTGGCAGTCCTTAAGAGAATTAGGCATGGCGCAAGGACTGTTAATTGCCGAGAATCTGCGGGTTGAAGGTTGGCGAGTGCGGCTGTTAGAACTTTATGCTGATGCTTGTGAAGATGTAGACAGAGAATTTGCGATGGCAAGTATTCTCCACAGAGTATCAGACAGCCAAAAAGACATGCACTTTGAAGGAGCAGAAGCGGCATCTGCAGCAGCCCTAGTTACACCACGAAAGAAGCAAAATTTAACCTCTCTGAAACAACTGGGATTGGCTTGGGCAAATTGGTTTCCGGAAGCAAAGTCACAAGTTGCATCTCAACTTCAAGAAATTTACCACCAGATGCAAGCAGATGATAGTGAAGTCAACGCAATCGCTCAAAAATTGAACCACATTCTGTTGCAGACAGCCGCCCCATTACACCTACGTTTGCGAGTTGCTTCTGCTACAGATACTGGCTTGCACAGCCAACACAATGAAGACTCTTTCTATCCTAGTCCGTCCGACCTACCTAGCGACTTCTCGCCACCCAGTGACCCCCTAATTCCTCACTTGACGATTATTTGTGATGGGATTGGCGGTCATGAAGGAGGGGAAGTGGCAAGCCAGCTGGCAGTCCAGTCGATCAAGCTTCAAGTACAGGCGCTGATTGCAGAGGTAGCCCAGCAAGACGAAATCATGACGCCGGAGCTGATGGGAGAGCATCTGGCGGCAATTATTCGGGTCGCAAATAACTTGATTGCAGCAAGGAATGACGAACAAGGACGTGAGTCGAGGCGACGCATGGGCACGACGCTGGTAATGGCACTCCAACTGCCACAGCAGGTGAAGACAGCAGGGAGTATAGACAATAATTCTCATGAAATTTACATCGTGCACGTTGGGGATAGCCGTGCTTACTGGATGACGAGTCAATATTGCCAGCAACTGACAGTAGACGATGACGTAGCAGTGCGGGAAGTCCGAACTGGTCGCAGTCTGTATAGAGAAGCCTTGCAGCGCTCTGATGCTGGAGCACTTACCCAAGCACTAGGAACGCGGGATTCTGAGTTTCTCCGTCCCACGGTGCAGCGATTTATTTTGGAGGAAGATGGCTTGCTGCTGCTGTGTTCTGATGGCCTCAGCGACAACAACTTGGTTGAGCGCTCTTGGAGAGATTACGCAGAACCCGTTCTCAACGGTCAGATGCCTTTAGAATCAGCTGTCCAATACTTGATTAACCTGGCTAACCAAAAAAATGGGCATGA
>CAZZWA010000022.1:17281-25418 GCA_964657555.1 uncultured Microcoleus sp. | reverse complement strand
AGAGGCCAAGGGATCATTGGATCTTGAATTAACTGGTTGGAGACTTCAAAGGCACCATATTGATTGAGGTGGCTAGGGTCAGAAAAGTATTCATTTTTAGTGGGCCATAAACTGCTCAAGTCTCGGAAGATCAGTCCCTTTTCCAAAGCTACCTGCCGCATGTGCTGCTGAAATTCTTGCTCATGTTGTGCGCGTACCTGGTCTAAGTAATCTTTAGTGAGGGGTAGGTTGACAAACACTAGCTGAATTTGGTTGTCATGCACAAATTGGAGGAGGGCAGCCAAAGCTGTGTCTTGCTGACCTACCATCTGGAAAGAGTCGTAGTCACCGTCATAATCGCCAGAAACTCTAGCATGGTGCTTGTAGTAGATAGCAGGTACAAAGCGAATCGATAGCGGAAGGAAGCCATCAAAGTCAATGTCAGAATTTAGATGTATGAGATTGGCTTCTCCATCTTCCTCCCTAACATTTGACCCAAGAGCTATTCCCTCATCCTCTGCACTCATCGGAATTAGCCGTGCAAAATAGCCTGTGATCAGTGAGGCAAGTTGGGCCCGCTGAGGATAAGTTGAAGAAACTTTAGCTAATAGCTGATTCAGCTGAGTCTCAAGTGCTTGATAGCCAGATGTTAAAGAAGGGCCAAACAGAGAATTCTTACTTTCAGAAGGTGCTAGGGAACCCTTAGGCTCGGCAGCAGTTACAGCCAGACTCGGGTGCTGTATGGGAAAGGTGCCAGCATTTAGCTGCTGGTAGCCTGCTGAGGTAGCGATCGCATTGAAGGTCGCATCCATCCGACCGCTGTTAAAAGCACGGGCACCATCAGCCCAAATAATCAGTTTGGGAAGCTGGGACGATGGCAGGATGCGGCGGAGCATCAGGTCAACGACTTGAGCCGTTGCACCGTTGATGCCAAAATTAAACACCTCAATGTTCCCAAACCCAACAGCGGCAAGACTATTTCTCAGCGCCGTAGGATCGATCCCCCGCATTGCCCGCGAACTACCTACTATTAAAACCTCTGGGGGAACTCCGCCCCGTTGTAGCAAGCGCTGTTGGTAGAGAGCTAGTTTTTCATCTAACAGTCGATTGTTGAAAGAAGGAAGCTTGCTTCTTGCTGCCGCTAAGACGGCAGCTCCCCCCGCACTCACTCGCTCTACCTTATGAAAATTGCTGGCATCGTCTAACTCGGTCACGGTAACACTGGTTTCACCGTTTTTGGTAAAACCGGAGGAATTAAAGGTTGCAGCCTTATCCCGACCAGTCTTTAAGTTTGAAGCACCCTTTTTTTGTAAGGACATTTGGGGGATTGGCTTAAGTGCTGCGGTCTGTCCAGAGGCGGTAACAGCTGACAACTGCGTACTCTCTACTAAGGGCCGTAACATTTGACCGACTAACCAATCAGACTGGAACGTCAGCAATAATCCCAAGCACCCCCAGACGATAGCTACTTTTCTTTGTTTTTTGTCAAAAGCAGATGACGACTGACCAAGGGCAAATGACCAATGACCTTCTTTGTCTTGTGCTGTGGGAATAAATAGCTGCGTGGCGCACAAGCCAGAAGCGAGCGTGTTGCTGAGAGCCTGAAGAGTTTGTGAAAGCTTAGAGACACCAGATATCTCGTCTCCTGATGGCGGTTGCTCTAGGGATGCCAAATTCGTGAGTTGGAGCGGAGCATAGTCAGCAGAGGCAGCAAACTCAACTGGGGGGGCTTTGCGCGTCCGGGGGGTAAAATCAACCCCATAGCTCCACAATGGTGATGCTTGACCAGCACGACGGCCATAGACTCGCACCCCAGCAATCTTAGGAATTTCTACCTGGCGGATCAATTTAACAATGGGGGAAGCCACTTGACCTTGGAGAGGACAAACTGGTGCCTCAGTCATGACATGCAACAGGTCTTGTTTGCGGCGCACAGATACACGAATCCCACCAGTAGCCAGTCGCCAATCGAGGTCAGAATTGAGTAACCGCTGTAGCAAAAAGATGAGTGCAGACTCGTCTCCGTGTTGAGCTAGCGCTAAAGCAGATTCGGCTAAAGCGGGACAACAGCAAGCTGGTAAATTCAGCCATTTGTTCCAGACAGGAGTTTCCGATGGGGATTGGGAAAACAAGGGAGCGGGGGAGAGGGCAATAGAACCGTCCCCTTGTTTTTTTGTCTGTGCCATACCATAAACCATAGCAGCTTGGATGCCTTGAGGCCCGATAGACTCCAAGACAGACGCGATCGCATCTATGACAGTTTGCTTGTCGGGAGCTTGCCAGGAAACTGGCTCTTCCTGAGGGGACTGAGACTCTTTAAGAGCTGGAATATTTCTCGTAAATAAATGTAGGGTGGCCTGTTTGAGGACTGCTCGAAGTTGCACTTTCTGATTCGCTAACGCTTGCTCTAAAAGACGGGCGATCGCCTGCACATCTCCCCACCGAGCCCAATCCTTGAGCATTTCTTCGGGAGGTGTCATATCTACCCGCAACACCCAGTCAGGAAGTGTTTCACCACTGACCACTGCTGAGATCCGCGCATCATGGAACCCCTCCAACTTCAGCTCCCGCAAACGCTGTGTCACTGCTTGAGCTACCAGTGACGGATCGGGGCTGTAATCGGCGTTGCAGACAACCCAAAGACGCCGATTAGGTGAGTGGTGAGTGGTAGAGGCAGTAGTCTCGTGTCGTCGGTCTTTAGCCGGGGGTGGAGCCTCCCTACTCACCTCGCGTTGAGTGGAAGAGGCGTTCAATTCCTTGAGTGTTAGATCATTCATGCCCTCTAGGGCTATAGCGTTTTTGGAAAGGTTGGCACTTGCGTCTTGGACGAGCACCTTAACGCTAACTCCCAAATCACTTAGGGCTTCACTCAGATATCGGGCAATAGCCTCTGGCTGACCAGACTGTGCCTGACTCTCATTAGAAACGAGCAATGCTGCCTCAGGTGTGGCAGATTCCTGCGGCAAGGTAGAATTATTTGGCTGTTGGGGTGAAGAAGTGACACTCTCCCCTGCTTCGCTATCTTGATCCTTGACACCTCGGCGCTGGCGTTGCCATCGGCTCGTCTGCTGGTCTAATTGATTTAGGTGAACTGCCTCTACCCAATCTGGACGCTGACGCTCGAAGGCTCGACCGTAGAGGACGATCTGGTAGATGGGATGCTCTGGATGCGCTGGAAATCCGTTCGTCGTCCCTGAGGCGTTCAGCGCGTGCAGGAATCGGGGCACGACTGTAGCTGCTTCTGGACATTGGGTGCTTTCACAAAGAATATGCAGCTCATTCCTCTGCAACCGGATTCGCAGACGCACTCCTTTAAGCTCAAGGGCTTGATAGGCCCATTGGGCGATAGAGGACTGATAGCCTGTATGGGCTTTTTTGTTGACATCCAACATGACTACAGACTGAAGATAGACTATCGACTTTCAACATGTCATTTGTCCTTTGTCATTGTGTACACAGACCAAGAACTTATGACTAATCATCAACTATTTAAGAAGCAGCACACCCTCCAGATAGCTTTTTCCTCCATCCAAACAAGTTCGGATGTGGTAGCAAAGGGGGAAACTTTGATAAACTATACATAAGGGACTATGGACGAGGAACTATAGACAGTCTAAAGTTTAAGGTCTAAAATCCAAAGTCTAAAGCCCAAATTCTTAAGATGCAATCTCCTAACAACAAGCTACATAATATAACGGTTGACCAAAAAGCCCATGAATGGCAAATTACTCCTGAACTATGGCTCTGTCTGGCCACAGTTCCTTTTATGTTAGGGGTTCTAGGAGGCAAAGCGATTGCAGAGACTCTGCAAGCCATTGGTCAAGCCAGTGAGGAAGTTCTTCGGGGCGATCGCTTGCCAGTTCTCCACTTCCCCGCCCAAGAGCCAGCATCTTCACCATAGAGTGAACCATAGATTAACAAAAGAAAGAAACCTAAACAATTTAGATGTTAAATGCTTCCCGGTCGCCTTCAAAGTCGCTGCTCATTGACTTGGTTAAATCTGAAGCGTGCCTGTAGGCTAAAACCTCAGTGACGGGAACCACGTTAAACCATAAAATAAGTTGATTATTCTTTGTTGAGCAACAGTAGAGCGTATGAGTTCCATACTCCGCCCGTCCGATCAGAAAATAATGGTAACTTATCCCGCCGACCTGTTTCTGCGCCATCGCCTCAAAACTGTGGAGGATCTGTGGGAGTCAGTTCTCCAGCAGGAGTGTGGGCAGGAACTGGTAGCTCTCCTTAACCAATTGCGCAACCTAGGTTCGCCAGAGGGTCTGGCTACAGAATTACCAGAGTCCTCTGTCCCAAAGGTGATCGAAAAGCTCGATCTCAACGAAGCAATTCGGGCTTCTCGGGCCTTTGCCCTGTATTTCCAATTGATTAATATTGTAGAACAGCACTACGAACAGCGCGCTCAACTGCTCTCAATCCGTGCTAATCATCAGAATATTCAAACGAGAACGCCGTACTTCGAGCCTCACCCCCTCAGCAACGCAGGCACAGACTCCCAGCATACACATGAAGTTCCACCACCTAGTGAGGGGAGCCCCACAGCAGATATCTTGGAAAAGAGCTGGCACGACCATGCTGTACCACGAAGAACGCTGGGAACTTTTCAGTGGTTGTTTCCCCACTTACGGCAGTTGAATATGCCGCCGCAGCAAATTCAGCGACTGCTTGACAATCTGGACGTGCGGTTAGTCTTCACGGCTCACCCGACTGAAATAGTCCGCCATACCATCCGAGACAAGCAGCGGCGCATAGCAAAAATTCTGCGACAGCTAGATCGGGCAGAAGAAGAACTCAGCGCTTTGGGCATAACTTCCTCTTGGGAGGTAGAGGAACTCCAAGAACAGATGATGGAAGAAATTCGCCTCTGGTGGCGCACTGACGAACTGCATCAGTTCAAGCCAACAGTACTGGATGAAGTAGATTATACCCTCCACTACTTTCAGGAAGTTTTGTTTGAGGCCATTCCTCAACTCTATCAACGCCTAAAACGCGCCCTGAACTTATCTTTCCCCTGGTTGCAACCTCCGGCGAACAACTTCTGCAAGTTTGGCTCTTGGGTAGGCTCAGACAGGGATGGCAACCCATTTGTGACGCCCAAGGTTACTTGGGAAACAGCTTGCTATCAGCGCGATTTGGTGCTGGAAAAGTATATCCAGTCAGTAAGACGTCTGACAGAGTTGTTGAGTCTGTCATTGCACTGGAGCGATGTTTTACCAGATCTGCTGGAATCTCTGGAGCAAGAACGCTCCCAAATGCCAGAGGTATACGAAGGGCTAGCAATTCGCTACCGACAAGAGCCTTATCGGCTGAAGTTAGCTTATGTGCTGGCTCGGTTGGAAAAAACGCGGGAGCGCAACCGCCAGATCAAAAACTGGGAGCAGGCATACCCAGCCATCTCGGAAAGTTCGACCCCCGGCGTCTACCGCTTTGGTTCAGAGTTCCTGACAGAACTACAGCTGATTCAGCGGAACCTAGCAGAGACGGGTTTGAGTTGCCGAGAGCTGGATAAATTAATTTGCCAAGTGGAAATCTATGGCTTCAACTTGGCACAGCTAGATATTCGTCAGGAAAGCACTCGTCACTCAGACGCCCTGACCGAAATTGTTAAATATCTGCAAGTTTTGCCCAAGCCTTATAACGAGTTATCAGAGGCAGAGCGATCACTGTGGCTGGCAACGGAACTACAAACCAAACGTCCCTTAATTCCAGCGGAACTGCCATTCTCTGAAAAAGTCTGCGAGACAATTGAAACCTTTCGCATGGTGCGGCAGCTCCAGCGGGAGTTTGGTCAGGAGATCTGCCAAACCTATGTGATCAGCATGAGCAACCAAGCCAGCGATATTTTGGAAGTGCTGTTGCTGGCTAAGGAGGCGGGTCTATATGACCCAACGGCAAGCATCAGTACCATCATGGTAGTACCCCTGTTTGAAACAGTGGAAGACCTGAAGCGAGCACCAACAGTGATGCAATCCCTGTTTGAGTTGCCTCTGTATCGCACTTGTATAGGTGGAGGCTACAACAATACTTCTGAGATATCAGTTAAAAGTTCTGAGTTAGACACTCAACACCCTTCAACTCAAAACTCAAAACTCTCTAACGTTAGCGAAGTGGCTACTTTAGAGGTAGAAGCCAGTCAGCGCGTTCATGCGGTTAGCGAAAGCTCGGCGTTAGCCTCAGGCTTGAGCGGCTCCAAAGGAGCTAGCGCTACTCAAAACTTACAAGAGGTCATGCTGGGCTACTCTGACAGCAATAAGGATTCTGGGTTCTTGAGTAGCAACTGGGAAATCCATAAAGCACAGAAAGCGCTACAGAAAATCGCTGAGCAGTATGGAGTGGCATTGCGAATTTTCCACGGACGCGGTGGTTCGGTTGGTCGGGGAGGTGGCCCCGCTTATGAAGCCATCCTGGCGCAACCCGGCCATAGCATCAATGGTCGAATTAAGATTACGGAACAGGGAGAAGTGCTGGCCTCTAAATACAACCTGCCAGAGTTGGCTTTATACAACCTGGAAATAGTCACAGCTGCTGTCATTCAAGCTAGCTTGCTGCGGACAGGGTTTGATGATATTCAGCCCTGGAATGAAATTATGGAAGAGCTAGCGACGCGATCGCGCTCTCACTATCGCGCTCTAGTTTACGAGCAACCTGACTTAGTGGAATTCTTTCATCAGGTGACACCTATTGAAGAAATCAGCCAGCTGCAAATTAGCTCTCGCCCAGCCCGTCGCGGCGGGAAGAAAGATTTAGGCAGTCTCAGAGCTATTCCTTGGGTATTTAGCTGGACTCAAAGCCGCTTCCTGCTACCAAGCTGGTATGGTGTTGGCACTGCGTTGCAGGAATTTTTGAGTGAAAAACAAGAGGAACATCTAAAGCTGCTGCGTTATTTCTATTTCAAGTGGCCGTTCTTCAAGATGGTCATTTCTAAAGTTGAAATGACTCTAGCAAAAGTGGATATGCAAATTGCTCAACACTACGTGCGCGAGTTATCACAACCTGAAGACTTGCCTCGCTTTGAAGCATTGTATGAGCAGATTGCCACAGAATACCACCTCACCCGCGACTTAATCCTCACCATCACTGGTCATAAACGCCTTCTAGACGGTGACATCGACTTGCAGCGGTCTGTGCAGTTACGCAACGCTACTATTGTCCCTTTAGGTTTCTTGCAGGTTTCTCTGCTGAAACGTCTGCGTCAACATGGAAAAATGACAACTTCTGGGGTGATTCACTCTCGTTATAGTAAGGGGGAGTTGCTGCGTGGGGCGCTGTTGACTATCAACGGTATTGCCGCAGGGATGCGGAATACGGGCTGATTTGTCAATTTTGACATCCTCACTGGGCTAAAAGCCGTTGATTGTTCATAGTTCATTGCTTTACCATAAAATATGAACAATCAATTCCAAATCCAAAGTTGGCTAACATAACTTGGGGAAAACGTACAGTAATATGCACCTTCATTGCTCTGACGTCAGGCTTTTTCGGTGCCCAGGTTGGCGGAAAAATTAGCCTTGCCGCTCACACCCAGAGATGTGATACAGGAGAAAAGCAGGGCTTATCTATGGCAGGACTGGTGAAGTCTTTCTGTCAATTACAGGAGACTCCTGGTGCTATGTGGCAAGGCAGCACCACTGGCTTATGGACAGGAGCAATTCTGGGGGCTTTTATCGGTGGATTGGCAACCCGCAAAATGGTTGACCGAATAATTGTCGCGCAGCGACTTGATCGATCGCCTTAGGTCGTTTTAGATGAGGCGAGGAACACGTTGTATAGTTTTACGCGGATAGGATTGCTGGCAATACCATCCTGAATAAATCTCTGCTGGAACTTTTTGACCGCTTCTACAGTTTGTGGCCCATAAAAAGGCTGGTTATCAGGCAACCCAGCATTGACTGTAACGTTCAACTCGTTGTGAAGACCTTTGATCACCTGCTCCGCCTTAGCAAGTGTTTGTGCCCCGGCAGTGCCATCTACCTTCAACTGGTATTCTTGTTGGAAGTTCTTGATCGCCTGGACAGTGGGCTCGTCTGTCAAGGGAGAGTTATCGTTTGATATGGGGAAGCTAGAGGGATCAGATGAGGTTTTTTCGCGGTGTCCTAAGCCATTCAGGATAGAGCGGAATTGAGCATTAGTGTAAGTCATGGTAGAA
>CAZZWA010000022.1:1478-17181 GCA_964657555.1 uncultured Microcoleus sp. | reverse complement strand
GCTTGTTTGAGCACTCATCCGTACAACCCCAATCTGGTTCAGCAGGATGCCGCAGAAAATGACACCGCCACCAAGATATTGAGCTAAGGTAGGAGCTTCTCCTAAAATTAGGTAAGCCGCTAAAATCCCAACAATTGGATTAAAAGAGCTAGCTAACGAAACATTAGATGCGCTAGTTGTCTTTAAGCCCATAAACCAGCACAATTGACCACCTACTACAATAACAGCGCTATAAACTAGCATCCACTTCCATAAAAAAGGAGAGGAAATATCCCTAAAGTGAGCAGGCCCAAATAGCTTGAGCGCGATCGTAAAAAAGACTATAGTCGCTAGGACTGTCCTAATTATGGTGAAGACTCCTAGAGGAAGCTGACGGAGCTTTACTTTACTAATAACGTTGGCAATTGCTGAAAATACAGCTGCTACTGCCGCTAGAACTTCGCCTTTTCCTAACTGAATACCTCCGCCCATGTCTATCATACTTCCTGCTCGCTGCTGTAGTAATATAGTTAGAGCAACACCAACAAAAGAAATAATAGAACCCGCGACTACCCAGCGATTAACTTGTTCTTTGAGAAACAAAATAGATAAAGCTAGGGTTAGGGGAGGTTCTATTCGACCAATTAAAACTACGTTGTTGACCATTGTCAGATCGAGAGCTATAAATGTTAAAGCTGGAGCTAGAGCCCCTGCTAAAACAGCAACCACTATCAAACCGAGCCAATCAGTCAGCAAAAGTTGTTTGAAGGAGAAATCATTCCACTGACGGCGATAAATAGAAATGAAGATCGTCAACGCGCAAATGTTTCCCACAAATAGAACATTGCAAAAAGAAATGGGATTTCTGCCGTCAATTAAGTGATGAGCACCGATTTCTGTCAGTTTGTGAGTAACTGAGTTAGCAACACCAAAGATAAAGATGGCCAGCAGCAAATAGAATTGTCCCGGAGTTCGACCGATCAATTTTGAGGTTTTGGCAACTAATCTTGACATTGAGCTTATTTATAGGTCATGGCTCAGAATTTTCATCAAAAACCGAGCGCAAGAAAACCACCATCGACGGCAATACATTGTCCAGTGATGAATGAGGCTGTGGGCATACAAAGAAATGCCACTAATCCAGCGACCTCTTCTGGTTCTCCAACCCTTCCCAGAGGTGTCCGGCCTACAATATTAGTGAGATGCTCTTTGTTATTTAGTAGAGATTCAGTCAAAGGTGTGTAGATAAACCAAGGGGCGATCGCATTTACCCGAATGCCGTCACTTGCCCATTCAACTGATAAATTGCGCGTCAACTGCATGATCGCTGCTTTGGTCATTCCGTAAGGTGCGCCTGTGCGCAACGCAACTAATCCCGCTACAGAAGTTATATTAACAATGCTGCTATTCTGTCCATTTTTTAGTAAAGGATGAGACAAGCGGCACAGTTCAAAAACAGATTTCAGGTTTGTTTGGAAGAGAAACTCATATTCATCCGTTGTATACTCTAGTGCTTGCTTGCGAATATTTGTTCCTACATTATTCACGAGGATATTTAGTCCTCCCAACGCTTCGCTAACCTTGTCAAAGATTGCTTGATGACACTCAGGTGTGGTCACATCTGCGGCAATACCATGAGCTTGCCACCCCCGCTGTTGCCATGCAGTCAAACGTTGCTCAATTACATCAGCATTTCGCGCCACAATGGCCACCTCTGCGCCCAAGGATAAAAACTCCTCAGCAACGGCTAAGCCAATACCTTTGGTAGCTCCTGTAACTAGTGCTTTCTTGCCTGTAAGTGTCCAGCGATCGCTCATATCAATATTGAATTTGGGATTTGAGTAGCAACCGACTCCTAGCGATCGCCAACCAATAGGCACACTTGAGCCCAGTTTAAGTGCAACTGTTGACTAATCTGATTGTTACTCATTTCTGCCAAGCTGGTTTATTTGCCGATGCTGGTGGCAAAGCTAAGCGATTTTCCTGGTGTGGCTTGTGACCATTCTGATTCACTTGTGAAGGATTATCCTGTAGCAAAACTTCCCGAATCATTCGTGCTGCCACTCGCTGAGTCAAACCGCCAACAATTTGCCTACCTGCACCTTGCACCTCCGGCTTTGCTAGTAGCTGAGGAATCACTGGCAGCAACTTCATTGGATCAAAACCCTTCGTTTCTTGCAGAATCTCCCAAATCCGTTTGACATGATCCAGCGCCTGAGAGCCTTCTGTTGTTGCTGGGACTTCGTTAACTGACAAACCCACCCGTTCCCGCAGTGTATGCGTCACATTGTGCAGCGTATTGCGTCCGAACGCATCCAAACCCTTGACAACTTCATCAACAAGTTTGTCCCGAATAAAAGCACCCCGTTCAGAGAACAGAAAGTCGAGGCTTTGATTGAGTGCTGCGTTGAGGTCGAAATCCGGACTGTTGCGGGCATTGCGTAACAGGTTTTCCAGACGATTCCAACGAAAACTACCATCTTTGAACAGTAAATCCTTCAGTGATGCTCGTAATTCCGGTGCGGGATCGGTCAACAGACGTTTTGAAATATAAGGATAAGCTTTACTCAGTACCTTGAAGTTGGGATCAACATTGATAGCGATCCCTTCTAAAGTTACTAAAGAGCGGATAATCAAGGCGTAATAGGCCGGTACCCGGAAGGGATACTCATACATCAACGCCGACATCTGATCGGTCATACTCTTGAAGTTTAGCTCCGCAACACTAGCTCCTAAGGCGTTGTTAAACACCATGGCAAGAGCTGGGATGATTGGCCTGAGGTCAGTATCTGAAGTTAAAAAATCTAGGTTTACGTAATCGTGAGCCAGACCTTCAAAATCTCGGTTGACTAAGTGAACCACAGCCTGAATTAGGCCATAACGCTGGTAGGGCTTCACTTCACTCATCATGCCAAAGTCGAGATAGGCCAACTTGTTGTCTGGCATAGCTAACAGGTTGCCTGGGTGGGGATCGGCGTGGAAAAAGCCGTGTTCTAGCAGTTGCCGTAGAGAACACTGAACACCCACCTCAATTAAATGAACTGCATCAATTCCTTGAGCGCGGAGTAACTCTGGCTGAGTCAATTTAGTTCCGGTAATCCACTCCATTGTCAAGACGCGACGACGGGTATATTGCCAGTAAATTCGGGGGATATAGATGTCTGGCAAGCTACCATACAATTGGGCAAAACGCTCCGCATTGCGTCCTTCCTGGTTGTAATCCATCTCTTCAAAGATGCGGGTGGCGAATTCATCCATGATTCCCACCAAGTCGCTGCGCACCTGCTTAATATTTTTCATCACCCAGCTAGCTAGACGTCGCAGAATGTAGACATCCAGAGCAATTTTCTCTCGCAATCCGGGGCGCTGTACCTTCACGGCCACGGTCTCCCCTGTCTTGAGCTTACCTTTATAAACTTGACCTAGGGAGGCTGCGGCCACAGGAGCAGGACTCAGTTCAGCGTAAATTTGGTCGGGGCGATCGCCCAACTCTTCCTGAATAAATTGATAAGCTATCTCATTAGAGAATGCTGGCAGTTGGTCTTGCAGACGGGTCAGCTCATCTAAATATGTTGGCGGAACTAAGTCTGGTCGCGTCGAGAGTGCCTGTCCCACCTTAATGTAAGCTGGCCCCAAATTTGTGATCATCTGCCGCAGTTTGATTGCCCGTTTCAGTTCATTCTGGGCAACTCGACTCGTTCGCCGATCCCACCACAACTGAATCCCAAAGCTGAGAAACGGCAGTAGAATATTTAACAGTCGTCTACAGACTTGTAACGGGCGCCGTCGGTAATATTCATCAATAATAACGGGATCATAGCGCAACTCTTCTTGGATATTGCTGGCTACGGACGATACTTCATCCCCAATTCTTAACACTTCTGCATCTGGGGCTGTCCCAGGCACCAACTCATACTCAACCGTCACAGTGGCAGCAGAGGCTGGTTCTTCCGGCGCTATCGGCACTCTCGTTGCTAGGTTTTCCATTACGGCTCTTGAGTTCAACAGGTGTGAGACTGGGATTGCTGATTTTTGCCTACTATGAAGCATTGTAACAAAAAGCTTAATAAATATTCTGAATCCGAGCCTGGAGCAGACGCCGGATTGATTCCTCTCTAGCAGGAAACGTTCGGGACGTTGTAGACACTAAACTATAAATTCGAGCGCCCAAGCTTGCACTGGGTTAAAGTCAAAAAGCGTCTACTGTTTTGTACCAATTGTCTATTGGGTTGCAGGTAACTAGCCTCTACCCTCAAGGTGAATTTTGTTCCATGCTTCTTTCCCTGCGGATTGAAAATTTTGCCCTGATTGACCAAATGGATCTCGAATTTGGTGTTGGGTTGAATGTCTTGACTGGCGAAACTGGCGCAGGCAAGTCCATTATCCTGGACGCCCTTGATGTCGCTTTGGGTGGTAAAGTCACCAAATGGTCGATTCGCACTGGTGCTCAACGCGCTCTGGTAGAAGCGACTTTCCACGTAGACCCAGCAATGGCAACTTGGCTGAGTCAGCAAGAAGTCGATTTGCTTGATGAATCATTCTTGGTTTGTAGTCGGGAACTTGCTGTGAGTCAAGGGAACTTGCGCAGTCGCTCGCGGGTGAATGGGGTGTTGGTCAACCGGCCTCTAATGGAGCGATTGCGCGAGCGCCTCGTAGAGATTACCGCTCAAGGCCAAACAGTGCAACTAATGGCGTCAGCCATCCAGCGCGAGCTGCTGGATCTTTACGGCGGCACTGGCGTACTGAAGGCAAAAAGCTTGGTCAGCGATGCTTTCCTTCGGTGCCAGGATGCTCAAGCTGCCTTGGAAAGTCGCCGTCAATTTGAGCAGCAACGTTTGCAACGGCTAGATCTATTGGAGCACCAAGCTAAAGAATTGGCAACAGCCAATCTCAGCGACCCGGAGGAACAAGAACAACTAGAACAAGAACGCCAGCGCTTGAGCCATGTTGTAGATCTGCAACATTTGAGTTATCAGGTCTATCAACAGCTTTACCAAAATGATGCAGGTGAATCTGCTAGTGCTGACTTACTGGGTAAAGCCGAGGCCACCTTAATTGATATGGTAGGCTACGATGCCAGCTTGCAACCAGTTTTGGAAATGGTGAGTGGGGCTCTAGCGCAGGTGGTAGAAGCAGGGCATCAGATTAACGCCTATGGGGATAGTCTAGAGGCAGATCCCCAACGTTTGAGTGAAGTAGAAGAGCGAATTCGCTCCCTCAAACAGATTTGCCGTAAGTACGGCCCAACACTGAAAGAAGCGATCGCTCACGATCAGCAGATCCAGGCTGAGCTAGTAGAGCTACAGGATACCGAACAATCTCTGGAAGAGCTGGAAAAAACTTACAAGGCATGTCAAGAAACCTTGGCTCAAACCTGTGACCAGCTGACAAATTTGCGCCGCACTGCTGCTAGTAAGCTGGAAAAGCATCTAGTAGCAGAGCTTAAGCCTCTGGCGATGGAAAAAGTACAGTTTCAAGTTAAAATGACAGCCTGTCCTCCCACATCTGCTGGTGCTGACTTGGTGGCTTTTTACTTTAGTCCCAACCCAGGAGAGCCACTGCAACCGCTCTCAGCCATTGCTTCTGGTGGAGAGATGAGCAGGTTTCTACTGGCGCTTAAAGCTTGTTTTTCACAGGTAGAAGCTGCTGGTACGCTGGTATTTGATGAAATTGATGTGGGGGTGTCGGGGCGAGTCGCACAGGCTATTGCAGAAAAACTCCACCAGTTGAGTCAACGGCATCAAGTCCTTTGTGTCACTCACCAACCTCTAGTTGCCGCTATGGCTGACCATCATTTCCGTGTTGATAAACAAATTATTGAGCAGTCATCAACTGATGCTGATCTTGGTAAAGGAGCTGTAAATCTCAATGGAGATGTAGAAACTAGAGTCCAAAATGCTAAGTCTAAAATCCCAGATCCAGCAGATGTTCGCACCGTTGTCCGGGTAAGTGTTCTTGACAATCACCAAGGGAGGCGCGAAGAACTGGCAAATTTAGCTGGTGGCCAGTCTGCGCAAGAAGCAATGGCCTTTGCAGAATCCCTCCTAGCTCAAGCAGCTAATCGACGTCAAACTTAGTCGCGATCGCCCTCTTCCCAGAATTAAGATCCGAATCTCAGGTCGGAAGGTAATAATTGAGGCAAGAGGCCCTGGGAATTCCCAGTAGGGACAGAAGAATTGTATTTTTCTGCATTCATCTGGTGGATCGCCACCTCTTTTGCTTCCCACGGAGGAATAACGAGAAACTCTCAAGACCAATAACTTAAAAATAGTATGCAATACCTCAAGAGAGCTAGACTACTGTTGAGTATAAATTCTGTTTCTCAAGCACAAAAAATTCTATCTGTTTAGTTTTGTAATTCATCTTCACATTTAATACCTTGTCAAATTCAGGCATTAAACATCTATGAACGCTTCATCAACCAGGCTGTATACTTCAGACAACACTGATAGAGTGATTGATGTTGTAGCTCAAGGAGAAGGCCAGGGTGTGCATCACAATCCTCAACAGCTTACTCCTCAAACTGCTTCTCCCAGTAGTAGTACATTAGTTTCAACAACCAAAGGCAGCTTTTCGTCGTTCCTCGTCCACCTCAACCGGGATAGTTTTAAAGAGGTCGTTAAGGGCGTTGAAGAGAAACTCAACACTTTTAATCAAACCCTGACAATGCTGGAGTCAGTGCTAGACAGCCAGGGATTTGATGCCGTTCTTGATGAGATGTTGCAATCCATCAGCCTCAAGACAGGGGAATTGCTAGGGGCAGATCGCACAACGATTTACTTATTAGATGAAGAGAAGAACGAACTGTGGTCTATATTGGCTGAAACAGACACTGGTCGCCCCCTACATTTGAGGTTTCCAGTAGATCAAGGGATTGCCGGGGAAGTAGCAACTTTTAAGAAAAAGATCAATATTCCTTTTGATTTTTACGACGATCCGCGCTCAGCTTTCGCCAAGCAGACAGAGAAAAAAACCGGATACCGTACCTACACTCAGTTGACTTTACCATTATTGAGCGAGCAGGGAGATTTAGTCGCTGTTGTCCAACTGATCAACAAGTTAAAGAAAGATGGCAATCCTGAAGCTTCCTTGACGGAACGAGTCGATATGAAAGGCTTTACCCAGGAAGAGGAGGATTTATTTGCAGAATTTGCCCCTTCAATTCGCTTGATTCTGGAAAGCTCCCGGTCGTTTTACAAGGTCAGCCAACGGCAACGGGCAGCAGATGCACTTATGGAAGCAACCCGCTCGCTAAGTCGCGGTAGTTTAGATTTAGACGAAACTCTCAAGCGGGTGATGGATGAAGCGAAAAAGCTGATGAACGCAGATCGCAGCACACTGTTCCTGATAGACCGCGATCGCCATGAAATCTGGACAAAAATTCCCCGTGCTGATGGCTCTTTGAAAGAACTGCGCCTGCAAATTGGGGAGGGCTTTGCTGGCCAAGTTGCTGCCTCAGGTGAGATCCTCAATATTGCATTTGACCTGTATGATAAACCCGGCTCTGAGACATCCAAAAAAACGGATCGAGATACTGGTTATCGTACCTGTAGCTTGTTATGCATGCCAGTGCGTAATGCAGATGGCGAATTGATCGGTGTCACGCAATTAATTAATAAAACTAAACAGGGCGAACACCCACTCTACAATCCATCTGACTGGCCTCAGGCACCCGAATGCTGGAAGGCAAGTTTTAATCGCTCTGACCAAGAATTCATGGTGGCATTTAACATTCAAGCAGGAGTAGCTCTGCAAAATGCCAAGCTGTTTGCTACGGTCAAGCAACAGGAACAAATGCAGCGAGATATTCTCCGCAGCCTGACTAACGGAGTGATATCCACAGATAAAACAGGTCATGTGATTACTGCTAACGAAAGCGCTAAGCGGTTGCTAGGATTTCGGGAGGATGAACGCCTTGAAGGCAAATCGGTTAGCGAGTTGGTGAGAATTAAAGAAAAAGAAGAAAAAGACAACAACAAATTCCGCCAATGGTTGCAGGCTTCTCTCCAAGAAGCTGACGCCAAAAATCGTCAGCAGTACTATCCAGATCAGCTGATAGAGTCTGTGAATAAAGAACAGCACAGCGTCAACTTGTCGCTGAACACCATTGAGGATGCTAATGAACCGGGGAGAGTCTGCGGTGCTCTCGTGGTTATGGAAGACATTAGCGATGAAAAAAGGCTTAAGAGCACAATGTATCGCTACATGACTCAGGAAGTAGCAGAACAGTTGCTGGCCAGTGGCGATAATTTTAAGATGGGGGGCGATCGCAAAGATGTGACGGTGCTGTTCTCAGATATTCGCAGCTACACCACCTTGACTGAGAATTTACAGGCTGAAGAGGTGGTGCAACTACTCAATGAATATTTTGAGTCTATGGTAGAAGCTGTTTTTAAGCACAAAGGCACTCTGGACAAATATATTGGCGATGCTATTATGGCTGTCTTTGGTGCCTTCGTCCCTCTACAAGATCATGCTTGGAAAGCAGTGCAAACAGCAGTAGATATGCGCCATCGGCTAACAGCCTTTAATGTTCGTCGCCAGGAAACTAAAAAGCCAGAGATTAAGATTGGCATTGGCATTAATTCCGATGTTGTCATTAGTGGCAACATTGGTTCCAGTCAACGCATGGAACTGACCTCTATTGGTGATGGAGTCAACCTGGGATCGCGATTGGAAGGCGCGACCAAGATATATGGCTGTGACATTCTCATTAGCGAGAACACCTTTAAACCCTGCGCCAACAAAATCTGGTATCGGGAACTCGACCTGATTCGCGTTAAAGGAAGAAACCAACCCGTGTCAATCTACGAATTGGTGGGTCTTTTGGATGAGCCAATGAACGAACAGAAGCAACGGGTGATTGAGCTATATCATCAAGGCCGTGAGTATTACCTGAATCGAAGGTTTACCAAAGCCATGACTGAGTTTGGCACTATTCTGGAAGAAATTGACAGCAACGACAAAGCCTCAGCACTGCAATTGAAACGCTGTCAGGAGTGGCTCAACAAGCCCGAAAAATTAGATGAAGAGTGGGATGATGGAGTGGTGACGTTTACGGAGAAATAGGCATAAGTCGTAGAAGGTGCACGCGTTGCGGCCCTGCTCGCTTGTGCCGCCTCCGTTGCTGTTAGCTACAATTCATAGCTAGTGTTTTGAGCATCTACCTTCACAACTGGTAAGACAGCTTTTTCAGCCTTGCCATATAGAATAGTGAGAAAAAATGCTTGGTTAGCACCGTTTATCAACTTAGAATTGTTAGACTTGCATAGACCTTATGTATTTATATTTTCGGCTATTTTTTCCAGGGCGTTAGTATTAGTCAACATTCAAGCAGACTTGCACTTTGTAAATATTGCAAATTATCTTTACAGTTGTTTCGATTCCAATTCAGGAAAATTCATTTTTGTCAAATCAATGTCAGTAACCCCGGTCTCTAATAAAGGTTCTTCATCCCAACCTTCAGCGAGGTCTGGTAAAAGCCTCCTACACAAAGCTGTCCGTTTATTGAAACACCCGACGCTGTTAGCAAGTGTGGCGGTGACAACCTTACTGATCTTAGCCAGACATCAAGGTCTGCTGGAGCGTTTAGAACTGGGTGCGTTTGACCAAAGTTTACGGATGCGACCAGCTTTAACGCCAGATCCGCGCCTGCTGGTGGTTACTATCACCGAAACTGATATCCAGACACAGAAGCAATGGCCCATATCTGACACTGTTTTGCAGAAACTGCTCTCAAAACTCGAACAGTTAAACCCGCGTGTCATTGGTCTTGACATGTATCGCGATGTGCCAGTGCCAGCCAACGACCCACTAGGTCATAGGTTGTTCGCCGAACAGATGCAAAAAGATCACATCATCACCGCGTGCAAACTTCGTGAGGGCGACAACCCAGGTGTCCCCCCTCCTCCTGGTATCCCAAAGTCACGAGTTGGCTTCATCGACTTATTAATTGACCCAGCTGATGGCGTCATTCGTCGGGGACTCTTATTTCTCACTCAACCACCTGCCAACTCTCTATGTGAAACCAAATTTTCCTTTGCTTTCCACTTAGTACAACATTACCTGGAAAAACAAGGAATCAAGCCTGCATCGACTCCCCAAAACAATTTCCAGTTAGGAAAGGCTGTCTTCAAACCTCTCTCACCTAAGGCCAGTGGATACCAGCATTTAGATGCAGCAGGCTTCCAAATCCTGCTCAACTATCGCTCTCCCGACCACAGCACACCGGAAGTCACACTCACCCAAGTCCTCAACGGCCAATTGCCGCCAGACTTGGTAAAAGACCGTCTCGTCCTCATCGGCGTCACTGCACCCAGTGCTAATGATGCCTTCAACACACCCTACAGCACTGGTTCGCAACACCACCAGAAAATGCCTGGAGTATTGGTGCATGCCCAACTGACCAGTCAAATTCTCAGTGCGGCATTGGACGGGCAACCACTGTTTTGGTTCTGGCCGCAGTGGAGTGAAGCTTTGTGGATTTGGGGATGGTCACTAGTTAGTGGCATCCTGGCATGGCGATTGCAGCACACAGTAAATTTGCTATTGGCAGAAGGCGTCGGGACGGGCGTCTTACTGGGGACGTACTGGATACTGTTTACCCAGTCGGGGTGGGTGCCAGTGGTTCCCCCTACCTTAGCTTTAGTTTTCACTGGTAGTAGTGTTTTGGCTTACAGGGCATACCGAACCCGCAAAGAGCAGGAAAAAATTGCTCACCAAGCTCGGGAACAACAAGAGATTATCGCTCAGTTGAATGCCCTTTTAAAAGACACAAAATCAGCAATGGCACTGTCTCTGAAGTTACCGTCTGAAGATGAAACTGTGGAGGCAACAGCACTAGCTGAGAATGATGAGACCGAAGAGGCAACAGCGATCGCTTTCAGTCAAGCTCCAAGCGTCACTAGGCAAGGGATACAATTCCCTTCAACCCAATCGACTAGTTGGAGATCTTCTCTGCTCAAATCCCGTTATAAAATCCTCAAAGTTTTGGGATCTGGGGGATTTGGCCTCACGTTTCTGTCAGAAGATACTCAGCGACCTGGTCACCCTCAATGCGTAGTTAAGCTGTTAAGACCCGCTCGTCGCGATGATAAATTCTTAAACCTCGCTAGACGGTTATTTAAAACTGAAGCCGAAATTCTTGAAAAGCTGGGCCACCACAATCAGATTCCGCAGTTATTAGCCTATTTTGAAGAAAACCAAGAATTCTATTTGGTACAAGAATTAATCGCTGGCCATTCCCTGTGCGATGAATTGCCCGTCGATCAGCGCCTGCCCGAATCACAGGTGGTGGAATTAGTGTGTGGTGTTTTAGAAATTCTGGCCTTTATCCACGACCACGGTGTTATCCACCGGGATATTAAACCCAGCAATATTATTCGCCGCCACCAAGATGGTCGATTGGTTTTAATCGACTTTGGTGCAGTGAAAGAAATTCAACCCCAGGAAGTTAGCGAACAGGAATTGACTGTTGTAATTGGCACCCGTGGCTATACCCCGCCTGAACAATTACATGGTCGTCCCAGGGTTACCAGTGATATCTACGCCTTGGGAATGATTGCTATCCAGGCTCTCACTGGAATACATCCCAACCAACTGCCACAAGATGTCATTACTGGTGATATCTGCTGGCGTCATCTTACTGTCGTTGGGGAAGAGTTTGGCCAAATTTTAGATAAAATGGTACGTTACCACTTTGTGGAAAGATATCAGTCCGCCACAGAAGTGCTGCAAGACTTAAAACGGCTGGCAATTCAGTAAACTACGACTGTGGCACAATGAAAGTCGGTGACTAAGAAAATAAGCAAGAAAATTAGGTAATCCTGTGAGTCCGACAGCCGTTACGCCTGCTACTACCCGCCGTGTGGTTTTTCCTTTCACTGCTATTGTTGGCCAGGAAGAGATGAAACTGGCACTGCTGCTGAACGTGATTGACCCTTATATTGGTGGTGTGATGATTATGGGCGATCGCGGGACGGGCAAGTCCACTACTATCCGGGCTCTGGCTAACCTGTTGCCAGAAATCGATGTCGTCGCCGGGGACTCTTTCAACAGCCATCCCAGCGACCCCGATTTGATGAGTAATGATGTCAGGCAGATGCTGGAGGAAGAGACAAACCGTGCATCTCTACAAGTGGTCAAGAAAAAAGTTCCAATGGTCGATCTGCCTTTGGGCGCAACAGAAGACCGTGTCTGCGGCACCATTGATATTGAAAAAGCTTTAACCGAGGGCGTCAAAGCTTTTGAACCGGGACTCTTGGCTAAAGCCAATCGAGGCATCCTCTATGTAGATGAAGTCAACTTACTAGACGATCACTTAGTTGATGTCCTACTGGACTCAGCAGCAAGCGGCTGGAATACCGTAGAACGGGAAGGCATTTCTATTCGTCACCCCGCTCGCTTTGTTTTGGTAGGTTCGGGAAACCCTGAAGAAGGGGAACTGCGCCCTCAGCTGCTTGACCGCTTTGGCATGCACGCAGAGATTCGCACGGTCAAACAACCAGCTCTGCGGGTGCAGATTGTAGATCAACGAACCCAGTTTGACCAAAATCCGCCGAAGTTTCTAGAAATATACCAGCCCCAGCAAGAGGTACTGCAACAACAGCTAGTAAAAGCTCAGGAGTTACTGCCATCTGTGGAGATTGATTATGACTTACGGTTAAAAATCTCTGAAGTATGCTCTGAGTTGGATGTGGACGGCTTACGAGGAGACATTGTGACGACTCGTGCGGCTAAGGCGTTGGCTGCTTTTGAAGGACGTACTGAGGTGACGGCAGATGATATCCGCCGCGTCATTTGTCTTTGTCTGCGGCATCGGCTGCGTAAAGACCCCCTGGAATCAATTGATTCAGGCTACAAAGTGGAAAAAACTGCCCTCCGGGTGTTTGGATTGGAAGCATCAGCAGAAGCTAAATGAGTGGTAGCTCAACCTAATTCAGATCGCTGGAGTGTCGCTAATACATAGCAATTTGATGAAGGGTGAGCGTTTGGGTGTACTAGATGTAGGCCAAGTTGCTAAAGATCCGGAGCTATATAGCTAAAATATAGGCAATTGCTAGACTTGGCCATGATGCTGTTCAATCAGCCTCTACCCTTTGGCAACCTCAACCACTGCATAGCGCAGGCAACTTTAGTTGCTATTAGCGAAGTGGTGCGTTAGCACTATCGCGTTTCTTCCCCGGTCTAACGCGCAACATGTTGTCTAGCAAAAGACACGGGGTTTCCTCGCTCCCGTGATTTCTTATGAGTAGTGAATTAACTCAAAACTCAAGTACAAAAGAAGCCTACGAGTCTAAATTTATCGCTGCACCCCAGCCTGACTCTACTGAGGTTTCTCCTTTACCGTCCCCAGAGACTAACAAGCCTCGCTTGGGGGAGCCGATAATTGAACTGAAGGGAATTTCTAAATCCTTTGGAGACCATGTCATCCTGGACAACATCGATCTCACCATCTACCGAGGCGAGGCATTGGTGGTTATTGGCCCCTCAGGTACTGGCAAATCAACAATACTGCGGATTATTGCTGGATTGCTGGCACCCGATGCTGGCGAAGTTTATGTGATGGGACAGAAGCGGAAAGGACTGATTGAGGATGCGGAAGATCCTATCGGTATCGGGATGGTGTTCCAGCAAGCAGCCTTGTTTGACTCTTTGACAGTAGAAGAGAATGTGGGCTTTCTGCTATATCAGCGCTCCAAAATGCCGCGCTCAAAGATTCACGAGATCGTGCAGGAAAAGCTAGAGATGGTGGGGTTGTCTGATGTGATCGATCTCTACCCATCTCAACTATCAGGCGGTCAGCGCAAGCGGATCAGTTTTGCCCGTGCGATTATGGCCAACCCAGAAGAGTTAAGAGATACCCCGGAATTATTACTATACGATGAGCCAACCGCCGGTCTTGATCCCATAGCCTCTACCGTGATAGAGGACTTAGTTCGCCAGTTACAGTGCACGCAAGGTGGCTGTGGCAGTTACGTGATGGTAACGCACCAGCACAGCACTATTCGCCGTACAGCTGACTATGTGCTATTTCTCTATCAGGGAAAAGTGCAGTGGGAGGGTAGAGTTGAAGAGATAGATACGACAGACCATCCGATGGTTCGACAATTTTTTAGTGGTAGTGTCACTGGCCCCATCCATGTTGTTGGTTAATCTAGGACTAGTGTCACTGTCAGTGTTTAATAAACTAAGGACAAAGGACAAAGCCTCTATCTGGAGAAGCAAACATGCGATCGCGAATGGTTCGAGAAGGCTCCGTTGGCTTGTTCATCATCTTGGGATTGGCTATATTTGGTGGCCTAGTTCTGTGGTTGCGTGGTTTTACTCTTGGGAAGCGTAGCTACAAGACAGTTATCGAATTTCCCGAAGTTGCTGGGATGCAAGTTGGGGCTTCAGTTCGCTATCGCGGTGTGAATGTAGGCAAAATTACCGATATCAAACCCGGCAGCAATGGAGTTGACGTTACAGTTGAAATTACCTCACCAAATGTGGTGATCCCTCGTGATGGGTTGTTGGTAGAAGCCAATCAATCTGGTTTCATTGGCGAAACTTATATCGACATGAGACCGCTGAAGCCGCTGCCTCCTGATGCTCAGACGTTAAGACCCACTGACTCCACAACATGCAAAACTACACTGATTGTTTGCGATAACTCACGCTTGCAAGGACAGGTAGGTACCAGTTTTGATGAACTGCTGCGCAGTGGTTCGCGCCTTGCCAATCTTTACAGCGATCCCAAATTATACGCCAACCTCACTACACTCACCCAAAATGCCGCAGTAGCAGCATCTGGAGTTACACAACTTACCCAAGACCTTTCGGGTTTGAGTCGCTCCGCAGGACAAGAATTAAGAAGCTTTTCAGGGTCAGTCAATTCAGTAACTAGATCAGTTAACCAGACTGCTTATCAAGCAAGTGTAGCGGCCAATCAATTAGGCACTACAGCCAATCGCTACGGTTTAAGTGCTCAGCAGCTCAACCAGCTCCTTACTAATGTGAATAGTCTGGTGCAGAGGAACAGGTCAACCCTAGAAGCTACCCTGGTCAATTTTAGCCAAACTAGCAGGCAACTAGTCGGTACAGCAGATACTCTGAGATCCACGATTGCCCAGGTAAACTCAACTGTTAGTCGATTTAACTCAACAAAACTGCTGAATAACTTAGAAACCCTGTCTGCCAATGCGGCAACAGCTTCTGCTAATGCGGCGACGGCATCTGCTAACTTGCGCGACATCTCTGCTAACCTCAACAATAAAAAGAATTTAGTACTGTTGCAGCAAACGCTGGACTCGGCAAGGGTAACGTTTGAAAATGCCCAGAAAATCACTTCTGATCTTGATGAACTGACTGGAGATCCAGCCTTCCGTAACAATGTTCGGAATCTAGTCAATGGACTTGGCAAACTGGTATCTTCAACCCAGCAACTGGAGCAGCAGGTTCAGGTGGCAAACGTTCTCGCACCAGTATCGCAGCAAATTAACACCCCAGTTCCCACTCAACAAGTACAGGTTTCTCGTCCCCTCTTTAGTTCCCAACCTCTTTTCAGCAAGGACTATGCGGTACAAACCCTCATACCAGTGCGATCGCCATTCAGCCAATCTGCTCCTATCAGCAGTGAGAGCACGGCGCACACGCTACCCGCAAGTACTGGGAAGCAGTTAAAGCCTATGATTCCACCTCCCTCGCCTGTAGGAGAGTGGTTTGTGCCCGATGACCAGCCGGA
>CAZZWA010000022.1:0-1378 GCA_964657555.1 uncultured Microcoleus sp. | reverse complement strand
GCTCACTCTTGATATTACTAAAATTCAAAATTTTAACTTCATCTCCTATCTGCAAAACCTTACCAACTTCCAATTCGGAAATTCTTGTGTTGACACTCAGCCGATAAAAGTGGTTAAAGCGAGACGAAGCTACCCATGGAGGTAATGTTTCTTTGCGCTTTTCGACAAATGTCTTTTGAAAATTTGGATAAACCTTACCAGTCAAGGAGTGCCTTGTTGGTACCACACAACGCTGACAGGGATTAATCCCTGCAAACAGCACCTCACCTACCTGAAAGTGAACTATATCACCTTCCTCAGCAAATAGCTGGTCTTCCCAAAATGGGGGAACATTACCAATTTCCACATTAGCTCGCAGACGCGATCGCATCTCAGCCACGTCTAGCCCTGGAAACCAGGAGGTGACAGTTTCCAGTGTTGCAGTGCTAATCACGGTTGGCCCTGGAGAGTCGGTGTCGTCTGGAAAACCAGACAGTGCGTTTTGCTGAAGTTGCACCCGAAAGCCAAAATAGTCGCTCAACCAAGCTTCTAATCCCACCCGTTCTTCATCAATGTGAAAAACTTGTGTTTGCTCTCTTCCCTCTACTTCAATAGAAACTGTTTTCACATCAGCATCAAAGCTGGTACGGAGTAAGTGGACTTTGGGATGACGCTTGCCATTGACAAATTTACCATGCTCATCAAAAATAGCAAACTCTCGGTCGCGCCGCAGAGCACCGCTTTTGAGAACAGTTGCCTTGGTTACAACAACACCATTGAGGGATTTAATGGGATATAGGACAAGACAGGCTAGGTGAGGCACGGTGATCGCTGTTTCTGTAGACGTAGTGATGTTAACAACTATCGAGCTGCGCTGGTTTTATCCAGGTAATATACCAACAATGGTTGACTGTTGGTTCCAACAAGATTGTCTTGGTGAACCTCTGGGACAACCAGAAGCACGGGAAGACCTGTATTTATACTATCCAGAGTGTGAATATCTGGGCATTAAACTCCGACAGGAAAAGCTGGAAATCAAGTGGCGCAAAGCAGAATTCGGGGTGCTGCGTTTTGCACAAGGATTAGAGGGCAAAGCTGAGAAATAGGCAAAGTGGATTTGTGAAGATCCTACAGAAGAAAGCTTCATCCCAGGAGATGTTGTGGGGAAATCGTGGGTAAGTGTTCAGAAAGTGCGCTCCCAGCGTCAGTACCAAGGCTCTCATGTAGAACTCACCCAGCTGAGTGTGAAGGGTAATGCTTGGTGGAGTCTGGGGTTTGAAGCCTCAGTCGAACATGCTAAACCAATGGATAGTTTTCAGGCGGTGACTACCCAAATATTGAAAACCTATCCCGACTCCCATTTATACTCTCAGGATTCTTATGCCTATCCCACATGGTT
>CAZZWA010000021.1:10539-25654 GCA_964657555.1 uncultured Microcoleus sp. | reverse complement strand
GGAAGCTCTAATTGAGGAGTGAATCCAACATCATCCAAATGATAAAAAATGCGAATTGCTTGAGGATTCATCTCGGCAAGACGACGACCCACTTCTGGACTCGTGAATTCTGACTTCTTCCCCCAGATGATTGCAGTAGGGACAGTGAGTTGAGTAATGTATCGGGACAAATCAAAGGATAAATCCCCACGAACAAAAGAGAGAGCAGCATACTCTGCATTAGGTTGTTGAGCAGATTGCAGGTATGCCTCGATAATTTCAGGATAAACTCTTTCAGAGCGGGCAAACTGTCGTTGTTCCAGATAGCTGCGAATACCAAAACTGCTAGCAACCCCGGTACGATAGAGTAACCCATCTAGAATTGGCATGTTGACGATTTGAGCTGAAAAACTACCGCTGTAGTTTTCTCCGAATTCATTAAGTCCCGCAGCTGTGATCAAAATCAAAGACTTGAACAAATCAGGTCGCGCGATCGCCGCTCGAATGGTGAAAGCAGCTGTCAGGCCAGATGCGATCACACTAGTGGAATCACTACAGGTTTTCTCTATAAATTCAACGATTGTCTTAATGTAGTCATCAATTTGATAATTTCGGACTGGATGATCGGAGCGTCCCCAGCCAATCAAATCCGGTGCGAGAATTCGATAATCTGTGGCAAAGGCTGGATAAACCTTAGACCACTCGTAGGCCGACGAGCCACCACCAAAAGCGTGTAAAAAAACTAGGGTGTGGCTTGAATTTGTGGCATCCTGGGTATCCCATGGTGCGCCAACGGCAGTATAGTAAACTATTTTTCCAAGCGTGGTTGCCAGCGAGCGCTCTTCAAAACCGGGTGGCAGAAACATAATCCAAACTTATCAAAGACAAGCAACTTCTGTGTTATTCATTTCAATCATGACCACAATCCCAGAAATTGGCATCATTCCCAAGTTAAATTCTGTTCCTACCTATGTAGCGATCGCCTCCTCTCAATTTCGTTTACTGATATTCAGTCTCTCAATTTCCTCAATTTTTCGTATTTGTTAGTTCTTCATGAGGAATTGGGCTTATATTCACGCGCTGTCTTCTACACTCAAGAAACCAAAGGTTAACAGCGATCGCCCTCTTTCATACTCATGGGTAAGTATTAGCGTTTTTAATCAACTTGGAGACAAAACTTATCAATACTCTCTAGGGTAAAAATCGATCCAAAGCTGCCTTTAACTCTTCAATCTCAACCTCAATATTCCCTTCTTTTGCAGCGCGGCCAATACATTCAGTTAAATGTTCATCCAAAATCATCCGTGCCACCCGATCCAGCGCTCCCCTTACGGCAGCAACCTGCACGAGGACTTCAGGACAGGGGCGACTTTCCTGCACCATTGTCTTGATCCCCCGGATATGCCCCTCAATGCGAGACAGCCGATTGATAACTCGTCGCAGTGATTCCTCGCTGTGGACATGAGGATGGCTGTGCTCTCCATCCTTGTGAGTATGAGCGTCACTACTCAGGTTTTCTTCAGTTAGCGGGTTTGAGCCAATCATGCGGAGTTCATCAGGAGCATTAATAAACATCCTAGCTCAGGTGGGTAGGCTGTTGCGTCACCTTTTGGCTTTCACCGTCCGAGGTTTGTGGATTTGTAAAGGTGAGGAAAAGGCGATCAGCAGTTACAGGGAAAAGCAAAAAACCCGCTCTTATCCTGGAATTGTCAAAATAGCTTTAGGGATTTCCAGTGATTGTTACGGCAAACCCCCTTACAACATGGTGAGTATCCCGTACCATTCAAGCCCTAAAAAAGCACGATGGTAGAACAAATACAAAGTTTCCTCGTCAAACACTCGCTCTCGCGCTCAGATAATGATATGGGATTTTCAAAGTTTTCTCTACTGGTGCGCCAAATTGGCACTTATGCATTAGCCACCCTTGTTGGTGTTGTTCTGACAGTTGGCGTTTTTGGAATCCTGCCATCTCAGGCAAGTCCAGTTCCCACCCTTTCTAAGTCCCCCCTGCCTAAGGGGGAATTAAAGGGGAGTGAAGTCGCGCTGCAAATTCCCCCCAATTCTGCCCCCAGTACCAGCTTTGTCGCCACAGCAGTGAATCGAGTGGGACCAGCGGTTGTCCGAATTGACACTGAACGCACGATTACTCGTCGCGTCGATCCAATTTTTGAAGACCCCTTCTTCCGACGCTTTTTTGGCAATGAATATGGTGGGCAGGGTTTTCAGGGACAAGAGCGTCTGCGCGGATTGGGTTCAGGCTTTATCATTGACCGCAGTGGTATTGTGCTCACCAATGCCCATGTAGTCGATCAGGCTGATAAGGTAACAGTGACGTTGAAGGATGGACGCCTATTCCAAGGGAAGGTGCAAGGGGCAGATGAAGTGACGGATTTGGCTGTCGTCAAGATTGAGGGGGGCAGTGACTTGCCCGTAGCTCCCTTGGGGGATTCTAGCACCATACAGGTAGGAGACTGGGCGATCGCGGTTGGCAATCCCTTAGGACTTGACAACACCGTCACTCTAGGTATTGTCAGTACGCTCAAACGTTCCAGCGCTCAGGTGGGTATTCTCGACAAGCGGCTGGATTTCATTCAAACCGATGCGGCGATTAATCCGGGGAACTCTGGAGGGCCACTGTTGAATGATCGTGGTGAGGTGATTGGCATCAACACGGCAATTCGTGCTGACGCCATGGGGATTGGCTTTGCGATTCCCATTAATAAAGCCAAAGGTATTAAAGACCAACTAGCACAGGGGCAGAAAGTCCTCCATCCCTATCTCGGCATTCAAATGGCAACTTTGACGCCGCAGATTGCTGCTGAGAATAACAGCGATCCTAATGCTCCCTTCCTAGTACCAGAAATTACAGGGGTTCTGGTAGTGAGAGTTTTACCCAACACACCAGCAGCATCTGCTGGGATGCGGCGGGGGGATGTGATTGTGCAAATTGAGGAGCAACCTATCAATACTGCCGACCAAGTGCAAAATCTTGTCGAGAACAGCCGTGTTGGCCAGATCCTACGCATGAAGTTACAGCGAGGCAACCAAACGGCATCTATAGGCGTCAGTACCGGCGAGATGCCAATTGCCTCAAAGTAGAGTCAATTAGCAAAAGCTGAACCGTATTGAAGGCAAAAAGAAAAAGGCAAAAGTAAAGATTTTTCTTTCTTCTGCCTTTTAATCTTTATAGTCTTGCCTTTTAGGGTTTATTACTCCTCATCATCCTCTTCATCAAAATCATCAATGTCTTCTTCGTCAAATTCTACGGCTTCATCATCATCTAGAACGGGGAATCCGCCGTTCTTAGTAGACAGAGTGTGATCGCTGCTGTCATAGGGGGCTCGCTCCTCCAGACCATAAGTGCGAGCTGTGCGGTCATCCAGCACTACATCCAGTGGATCTTCTAGGTCTTCGGTAATGTCGGAACGGGCATCAAAGGCATAAGCACCGCCACCAGTACCATAATCGGCATCAACTACAGCATTGGGGTCATCATAAGCATTGAAACCCGTCCCTGCCGGAATCAAGCGACCAATAATGACGTTCTCCTTAAGTCCCCGCAGCCAGTCAGATTTACCCTCAATAGCTGCTTCCGTCAGTACGCGGGTGGTTTCCTGGAAGCTGGCAGCAGAGATGAAGCTATCTGTATTTAGCGAAGCCTTGGTAATTCCTAGCAGTACTGGCGTATATTGAGCCGGAGCCCCGCCAGTAATTGCCATGGCCTCGTTCACCTGCTCAATCTGCCGCAACTCCACCAGTTCCCCTGGTAGCATTGTTGTGTCGCCACCGTCATCCACGCGGACTTTAGAGGTCATCTGCCGCACAATCACCTCAATGTGCTTGTCTGCAATATCAATTCCCTGGGATTGATACACAGACTGCACCTCATTTACCAGAAATGCCTGTGATTTCTGTAGTCCCAAAAGCGCTGCCTCATAGACGCCCCCTTCATTTTTCTTCAGCTCGAAGAAAATCTCCAAAATTTCATGGGGATTTGCTGGTCCATCGGTAAGTGGCTCTGCCGCACCTATTTCTTGACCATCAGAGACGATCACATTTTGCCCCGGCCCCAGAGGGTACTCTGCTACAGTTCCATCGGCCTCAATCACCTTGATTTCGGTGGTTTCCTCGTCCGATGAATAGATCACAGATACCGTACCGGGCCGTCGGGCTAGAATGCAGGCTTCCTTGGGTTTACGAGCTTCCAGCAACTCCTCAATTCTCGGCAAACCTTGAATGATGTCTCCAGTCTTGGCCCGCTCAAATACTAGTAACACCAAGTTATCACCCCGTTGCACCAGATCGCCATCGTCAATGTGCAAAACGGCCCCGGCAGAAACGCGGTAGGGGCGAGCAGCGCGTAATACAACTTGAGCTTTGGGATTTTGGATCGGGGCTCCCCCACCCTCTGATACCAGTGCCCCGGCCAGTGCTGCGGCTTGCTCGCCTACAGCGACAACTTGACCTGATTCCGGAGTGCGGACTCCTGGTGCAATTTCCGTGCTAGCAACTAGGAGATCCCCAGGCTTGACAGATGGAGTTACCCCCTTGGTATCAATAAGGAACCGATCAGCATCGCGCACCACCAAGATGCGGCGAATCGCTTCTGCACCTTCCCGAATACCCCGCACTTCACCAGCTTCTTTACACTGAATTTCTGTTCGTGCGACGACTGCACCAGGAAGAATGCGGTCTTTATCTTGCACTAAGACTCGCGTGTGAGTACTGCCAGAGAGCGGATCTGCTGATGTATCGCGGCGAATCACAAGGGATTCGAGGATCACCAATTGCAAACGCATGACTTCGGGATCGTTTTCACTAGGCACCAACTCAATATCAGCTGCAAGTCCAGGCGCATCTATGTCTCGCCACTCCAATACTAGCTGAGTGCGGAGCAACTCCAATCCTTCCACAGATTTGACTCGCTCACCATCTTTATAAGGCAGGCGCTGCACGGCTCGCAGTTCAATCCCGCCAGTACCGTTAGATGAAGCGCAAGCTTGAGAAGGCACTCTCGGCTCATCGGGAACAGCAAACTCTGTCACTGGTCGGACAAGGATGGCTAGCCCTTCTGGCGTTTCCACATACTCTATATACCGCAGCTCATTCACTGTAAGCCCTGGCACAACTTCTTGCCCTGGGTAAATCAGGATGCCTTCACCTCCTGGTGGGTCGCCCCCATCTACCAGGTGCAGTTCTCCGGGCTTAATGACAATCTCGCGCAGGATATCATTTTTCTGTACCACTTCCACCACACCAGCAGTCTGGCAGAAGATATCTTTCACCACTTCGGTTCCAGCTTCCACGAATTGACCGTCTTCCACGGTGAGGAGGGAAATATCCTTATTCACTTCGTGGCATTCTTCCGGAATCCACAGCAAAGTACCGCCTTTGACCACTTCATATCCAAGCTTGGCCTTACCGCGCTTGGTGACTTCAACACCTGAGTATTTGATAATACCGCCAGTTTGGGTGCGATAGCTCTCATCAATCAGCTCAGCTACGACCTGATGGTTTTGTACCTTAGTGCTGGGAGTCGCTTTGAGGGAGAAGCGTTGATTATCAGCAGTGTAGATGACGTAGTGTTCTCGACCACCACTGCTTTCGCTCCGCACCTGCGCTTGGTCAAGTTGAACAGAGGCTGTGATAATCTCAATTTCCCGACCCCCGGAGAGTCGGACAACGCCACCGCCTATAGACACCAGTTTGGTTTCGGCGATCACACTTCCGACTTCTATTTTGTCCCCATTCTTCACAATTGGTTCGGCTCCAGGCGGCAGGTTGTAAACCTCACCTGATAAAATCCACAACAAACCGCCCCTCTGAGCAATGCGGGTGGTGTTACCCTGCCTGTCAGTCTTCTCTTCTGAGACCAAGTCGGCAAACAGTACCTCTCCGGCAAGATCTGAGGCCACATCTTTGACAGCTTTTTCTGTAGTGCGACGGCGGTTGCCGATGGCAACTTCCGCCAAGAACTGTCCGGCTTTGACCTGCTGCCCATCGCTAACCATCAGCAATGAACCGCTGGTTAGTTGGAAATTTTCCACCTTAGCTAATTGTCCTCGGCCTGCACCTTCCCCACCCGAAGCAGCAGTCAGAATCAATTCGCCTGTTTGGCTTTCTACCTGTTCTCGGTCTTCTCCGTGCCGCGTGCGTACTTGGCGGGTACGTAAGCCTTTGGAGAAGCGAACGGTGCCCTCAAAGGGAGCCCGAACTTGGCGTGCTACTTCCCCTGTGAATACGCCTCCTGTATGAAAGGTACGCATGGTCAGCTGGGTTCCAGGTTCGCCAATCGATTGGGCAGCAATAATACCCACCGCCTCTCCTAAATCCACCACCTTTCCATGAGCTAGACTCCACCCATAGCAGTGCTGACAAACTGATCGCGCTGCTTCGCAAGTGAGGGGAGAGCGCACGAAAACTTCCTCCACACCTGCTTTGACAAGCTGTTTGCCTAAATCGGCATCGATAGCTTGATTGCGCTGGGCGATTACTTCACCTGTTTTGGGGTGGAGCGCATCTGCCGCCAGCATCCGACCCAGCAGGCGGTCGTCTAAAGCAATGAGGATGCGATCATGGTCTCTCATTGGCGTCACGACTACACCCCGCATGGTGCCGCAGTCGGGTTCCCGCACAATCACGTCTTGAGACACATCGACTAATCTCCGGGTAAGATAGCCAGAGTCAGCAGTTCTCAGCGCTGTGTCCACCAATCCTTTGCGGGCACCATAGGATGAGATGATGTATTCTGTGACTGTCAAGCCTTCTCGGAAGTTGGTTTTAATCGGCAGGTCAATAATTTCTCCCTGCGGATCAGCCATCAAGCCGCGCATCCCCACCAGCTGACGCACCTGGGATAAGTTGCCTCGTGCACCCGAAGTAGACATCATGTAGACAGAATTGAGCGGGTTGGTAGCCTGAAAGTGTGACACCACTTCATCTTTAAGCGCTTCCGAGGTGCTGTTCCACGTATCAATTACCTTTTGGAACCGCTCCACTTCTGTAATTTCACCCCGCGAATAACGAGTTTCTGTAGCACGAATCTCAGCTTCTGCTGCTTCAATTAGCTGGCGTTTGACTGGGGGCACTTGCAGGTCATCTATACTAATAGATACCCCCGCTTTAGTGGCATAGCGGAACCCCATGTCTTTCAATCTGTCTGCCATGTGGGCAGTGCGAGCGCTGCCGTAGTTGGTAAAGGCCCAAGAGATAAGTTTTTTCAGCTGACCTTTGCCAACGATCCGGTTGTAAAAAATCATTTTGTTGTCTGTCATGTGTCCTTAGTGCCTAGTCCGTTGTTCATAGCTGAAAGCTTTATGTGGCAGATTAACCATTGACCCCTGCCACTGATTATCCAACTAGCGCTTCTCGAATCGTTTTGTTGTAAATAATGCGTCCTGGTGTCGTGCGAATATACTGTGCAAGCACCTCTCCGTCTGGGCTCAAACGAAGACGGCGGAACTTGTATTCTTTCATCACAGTTCCATCCTCCAGCCGTTCCTCTTTGAGGACTTCTGTATCTGGTTTTTCAGTATCCATGACACCATCAACTTGATAACGTACCCAAACGAAGGCGTGTACCTCTACCAGAGACTGCTCGTAAGCCCTCACCACATCATCTAGGTTGGCAAAGTAGTGCCCCTCTCCCTTGTGTGCGTCAGGATTCTCCGCCGTTAGGTAATAACACCCCAATACCATGTCTTGGCTGGGAGCTACAATGGGTCGTCCTGTTGCTGGTGAGAGGATATTGTGGGAAGCCAGCATCAGTATTCTTGCCTCTGCCTGTGATTCCAAAGATAGAGGAACGTGTACCGCCATCTGGTCACCATCAAAGTCTGCGTTAAATGCTGGACAAACCAACGGGTGTAATTGAATGGCTCGCCCTTCCACCAGGATAGGTTCAAAAGCTTGAATACCAAGTCGGTGCAGTGTTGGTGCCCGGTTCAATAGAACTGGATGACCAGCAATCACCTCTTCCAGCACATCCCATACTGCTGCGTCACCTCGCTGAATCAGCTTCTTAGCTGCCTTAATGTTATTGACTAGCCCTCCACGAATCAGCCGATGGATGACAAAAGGTTGGAACAGTTCAATAGCCATCTCGCGAGGTAACCCACACTGGTGGATTTTCAGCTTAGGACCGACTACAATCACTGAACGTCCTGAGTAATCGACCCGTTTCCCCAGCAAGTTTTGCCGGAAGCGGCCCTGTTTACCCTCGATAATGTCAGACAGCGATTTCAGCGGTCGGTTATTTGCCCCTACGACTGTCCTTCCCCGCCGACCGTTGTCAATGAGAGCATCTACTGCTTCTTGCAGCATCCGCTTTTCGTTACGGACAATAATTTCCGGAGCCAAAATTTCCTGTAGCCTTGCTAGTCGGTTGTTGCGGTTAATGACTCGCCGGTACAGGTCGTTGAGGTCAGAAGTGGCAAAGCGACCACCATCTAGCTGCACCATTGGCCGCAAGTCAGGTGGAATCACTGGGATCACCGTTAGTACCATCCAGGCAGCTGAAGAGCCTGTGGCGATGAAATTGTCGATTACCCGCAGGCGTTTAATCAACTTTGCCCGCTTCTGCCCTTTAGCCTGAGCAATTTCTTCTCGCAGCTTTTCTGCTTCTAGTTCCAAATCAACATCCTGAAGAAGTCGTTGCAGAGCCTCGGCTCCAATCCCTACTTCAACTTCTGAGAGCGTAGAATCTTCGCTGTAGAGCTGCTCCTCAATATCCAACCACTGGTCTTCTGTTAGCAGTTGCTTGTAAGTCAGATCTGGAGCATTACCGGGGTTGAGAACTACATAAGCATTGAAATAAACAATCTGCTCCACATCTCGCAGTGGCATATCCAGCAGAATACTTAAGTAACTGGGGATACCTTTGAGATACCAAACATGAGCTACAGGTGCGGCTAATTTGATATATCCCATCCGATGCCGCCGCACCCGAGATTCCGTAACTTCCACACCGCAGCGTTCGCAAACAATGCCTCTATGCCGAACTCTCTTGTATTTTCCGCAATGGCACTCCCAATCCTTCGCTGGACCAAAAATGCGCTCACAAAATAGCCCGTCCATTTCTGGCTTTAATGTGCGATAGTTGATAGTTTCCGGCTTTGTGACTTCCCCTACAACTTGCCCATTCGGTAGAGTTCTTTCGCCCCATTTACGAATCCGATCTGGGGAAGCAATTCCTATCTTTACGTAGTCAAATCTTTGTTCTAGCTGATTTCGCATTTTGACCTCTTGTTTAAGGTAGAGACGTTCTAGAGGAACGTCTCTACTCTTTTTAGACTTCGTCTTCTTCCAGCTCTTCCCGTGTCAGAGATTCATAGGTTGGCCTTGTTGGCGTTCGCCGATTCGACACATCAGCCATCAAATCTACTTCCACATCCCGACTCGTACCATCTTCTTTCGTTTCCACCTTGTGAACGGCAATATCTAGACCCAGAGATTGCAGCTCCCGCATCAACACTTTGAAAGATTCAGGAGTGCCAGGACGGGGAATCGCCTTACCCTTGACGATTGCATTCAGTGCCTCGTTTCGACCCTGCATATCATCTGACTTGACTGTCAGCAACTCTTGAAGAGTGTAAGCCGCACCAAATGCCTCTAGTGCCCACACTTCCATCTCACCAAATCTCTGACCTCCTTGCTGCGCCTTACCGCCTAGTGGCTGCTGAGTCACGAGAGAGTATGGGCCTGTTGAACGGGCGTGGATCTTATCATCTACTAGGTGCACCAATTTGAGCATATAAGCCATACCTACAGTCACGGGACGGTCAAATTTCTCACCTGTCCGTCCGTCATATACAGGGACTTTCCCTGGATTTTCTGGGTCAAATACCCAATCCTCTCCTGTAACTTCCCTGGCCTCAGCTAGCTTGCCGTGTACTGTCTCCCTCGAAGACTCAGAGCCGTACATTTCGTCAAAAGGCACCATTTTGAACCGGACATTCAGGTTTTCACCTGCCCAGCCCAATAAGCACTCAAATACCTGACCCACGTTCATCCGCGACGGCACGCCCAAAGGATTGAGCACAATATCAATCGGCGTCCCATCTGGCAGATACGGCATATCTTCACCCGGCAAAATCCGGGAAATAATTCCCTTATTTCCATGCCGTCCCGCCATTTTGTCGCCTACCTGGATTTTCCGCTTCTGGGCCACATATACGCGCACGACCATATTCGCACCTGGGGGCAACTCGTCTCCCTGCTCGCGCGTAAATACCCGCACGTCCACAACGCGTCCCTTTTCCCCGTTAGGGACTCGCAGAGAATTGTCTCGCACATCTCTGGCTTTTTCCCCGAATATCGCTCTGAGTAGTTTCTCTTCCGGTGGCTGGTCAGATTCTCCCTTCGGCGTCACTTTGCCTACTAGGATGTCTCCGGCTTCTACCCAAGCCCCAATCCGGATAATCCCTGTTTCATCCAACTGGCGCAGAGCATCTTCCCCCACGTTGGGAATTTCCCGCGTGATTTCCTCTGGCCCTAGCTTGGTCTGCCGCGCCTCAATCTCGTACTTCTCAATATGGATGCTGGTGTAGATATCGTCGTAAACTAGGCGCTCGCTAATCAGGATGGCATCTTCGTAGTTGTAGCCTTCCCAAGGCATATAAGCCACCAGGATATTTTGTCCGAGTGCCAGTTCACCTCCTTCGGTGCTAGAACCATCCGCCAGCACTTGACCCGCCACCACATCATCGCCTTCCAACACCAATGGTCGTTGATTCAAACAGGTATCTTGGTTGGAGCGCTGATACTTCTGGAGTCGGTACTCAATAATTTCTTCTTTGGTAACGGGTAATTGGTTACCTTCTTCCCCATTAACCATGGACGATGACCCATTACCCGTTTTTGTTTTGACGCGAATTCTTTGGGCATCGACGTAAATAACTTCTCCATCCTGCCTAGAGACGATCACCATCCCAGAGTCTCGTGCTGCCTGAGCCTCTAGACCTGTCCCCACTAAGGGACGTTCTGGCTTTAAGAGAGGCACTGCCTGTCGCTGCATGTTTGAGCCCATCAGTGCCCGGTTAGCATCGTCGTGCTCTAGGAACGGAATCAAACTCGTCGCTACTGAGATGATCTGGACGGGCGACACGGCGACAAAGTCCACTTGCTCTGGAGTGGTTGTGGTGAAATCTTGTCGGTAGCGTACCGGCACCACCTCACCCAAGATGTACCCATTTTCATCCGTAGCACAGTCCCCTGGTGCTACCCGTTTGTCATCTTCTTCATCCGCTCTCATGTATAGGGGTGGCCGATCTTTCAGGACTCGCCCGTTCTCTGCCTGCCAGAAGGGAGTCTCAATAAAGCCATACTGATTGACTCTGGCATGAGTCGCCAGCGAGCCGATCAACCCAGCATTTGGGCCTTCTGGAGTTTCAATCGGGCAAATTCGGCCATAGTGGGAGGGGTGAATATCCCTGACAGCAAAGCCTGCTCTCTCTCGCGTTAAGCCTCCTGGCCCCAAAGCTGACAGTCGCCGCTTATGGGTCAACTCTGCTAGCGGGTTTGTTTGATCCATAAACTGGGAGAGTTGAGATGAACCAAAAAATTCCTTAATGGCCGCCACCAGAGGTTTTGGGTTCACCAAAGAAGCTGGAGTCAGCGTTTGGTCATCCGACACAGTCATCCGTTCCCGAATAATCCTCTCTAGGCGGTTAAGTCCTACCCGCACTTGGTTTTGCAGCAGTTCTCCCACGCTGCGCACCCGTCGGTTACCCAGGTGATCAATGTCATCGGTTTGACCAATGTCAAATTCCAGGTTGATCAGGTAGTCAACCGCTGACAAAATATCCCCAGGGGTCAAGATCCGCATCGTATCTGGAACAGAGAGCCGCAGCTTCTTATTTAGCTTATAGCGACCCACTCGACCCAAGTCATAACGTTTGGGATCGAAAAAGCGCGAATCCAACAGTTGTTGACCTCCGGTCACTGTCGGTGGTTCCCCTGGACGCAGTTTGCGATAAAGTTCCATCAGCGCTTCTTCTTCGCTGGGGTTCCCTTCTTTATCCAGGGTTTTTTGATAGTATTCTGGGTGGCGCAGGGCGTCGAAAATCTCACTGTCAGATAGTCCCAGTGCTTTAAGCAACACTTGGGCAGATAGTTTCCGAGTTTTGTCGATCCGCACCCATACCAAATCGTTTTTGTCGGTTTCAAATTTTAACCACGCCCCCCGGTTGGGGATCAGGCTGGCACTGTAGGTGCGCCGTCCATTTTTGTCGGTTTCCGATTTATAGTAGACACCAGGACTTCGCACTATCTGGTTGACAATCACTCGCTCGGCACCGTTAATAATAAATGTGCCTCGGTCAGTCATCAATGGCAAGTCGCCGATGAACACCTCTTGCTCTTTAATCTCGCCTGTTTCCTTATTGATCAGCCGAGTTGGCACGTACATCTGTACGGCATAGCTACTGTCTCTACGCTTGGCTTCATCGACATCGTACTTTGGCTGCTTGAGTTTGTAGTCTTTCCCCAAGAAGTGTAGTTCTAGTTTGCCAGTATAGTCTGTAATCGGTGAAAAGCTGTTCAGTTCCTCAATCAGTCCCTCTTCCAGGAACCAGCGGAAGCTGGAACGCTGAATCTCGACTAAGTCGGGCAACATGTATGCTGGTGCCAGTGCAGTCTGATTACTCATGCGTCTCCTTAGGTCTTTTTGCTTTGTTGTCGTGATAGCGGCATAAGACTGCCAGCAAATCAGCAATTACCCTAACCATTCGGGTAAGGTAAAGTATGGTTTCAAAGATGATGGCTCAAGGATAAACTGATAAAAGGATTCATCCTTTCCGGCTTTTCCTTGAGCGTTTCGAGCTTTCTGGTTTGTTTTTCTGTCTACTCAGCTCGTTGCTCAAAAGTCTATACTTTTATGTAAACAGCAGTATATGTGCATTTTGCGCCTGTTTATAGGAGGATGGCGATAATCCCAGATGGCTCTTAAAGATTCTATTCATTGCAGGTGTGTTAACTATTATGACGCAGAGAAACCAAATTTAGTGGAACAGACTTCGATACACTAGAGGTTAAAGGCGGAAGCTTACGGATACTTTCTCAACTGCCTCACTAATTTAAAGAAGTTCTCAGCCTAACTTCATTGCTTCTTCATCACTTGCTTAATTCATCTTTATTCAAGGGATAGACGCAGGTCAAAGAGTTGACAAGCATTCCGCGTAGTTTGGGCAGCTAGAGTTTCTATAGAGACATTCCGCAGGTTGGCAACGCATTCTGCTACATAGCGAACATAAGCTGGCTCGTTACGCTTGCCTCGTTTAGGAACTGGTGAGAGGAAGGGACAATCAGTTTCGATGAGCAAGCGATCGCTCGGTACTATCGAGACTGATTCCTGAACAACGAGCGCATTTTTAAAGGTCGCGATTCCACTGAAACTAATGTAAAAACCCAGTTCCAAAAACCATTTTGTTTCTTCTGGTGTTCCTCCCCAGCAGTGCATGACCCCGTGCCCTATTCTGTGGCAATTACCCAACTCACGCAACAAATTTCGCATTTCTGCGGCGGCATCACGACAATGGATGATTACTGGCAAGTTCAATTCACTCGCAATTAACAACTGTGCCTCAAACACGTCTCTTTGCTGCTGCTGGTTTTTGGCTTTGTAATAATCCAATCCAATTTCGCCAATAGCTACCACTCGCTCGTCGGAACCAGCTAGAGAACGAATTTGAGATCCTGTCTCGACTGTCCACTTATGAGCATCTAGAGGATGCAACCCTACAGAGAAGAACAGCTCCGGAATCTGGTCAGCCAACTCCTGGATGCTAGCAAACTCCGAAGGCTCAACACACGAATGAACGAGCCTAACTACCTTAGCCTCGCGCCAGCGTTCTTTCACTGCTTCCAGATCTGGCTGGAAGACATCAAAGTTTATATGCACATGGGTATCAATCAACTGCATCGGCAAGCTCTGCTGCTTGTTTGAAGATGATGCTTCTTAACTTTACCGGGTAAAAGTCTAGAGGCCATAGAATATATTGAAGGCGAGTTTAGCAGGCTTTTCTATCGCTTGGGGCGTTGCATAGCTCCAGGTTCTTCTTTTCAAGACTCACCCTTAAATTTTCCTAAGGGTAAGTGCTAAACCTCTTCACCCTCTATCTTTATACGTTATGCATTGTTGCTATTGGCGGGCTCACTGACTGATGAGTTTGATATTGGCGGCAATTCTCGCTTTAGCCTTTTGGCCAGACGTGATTTCTTCCGAGCGCCGTTGTTGGGATGTAGAACCCCTCTCTTTACTGCTTTATCTATTTTACTGTAAGCTTCTGCCATTCGGCTGTTAACTTCCTCCTGGGTTGCCGGACTGGGGTTAGCCGCATAACTTTCTACGGCTGCAAAGTATTTCTTCATCAGAGTTTTAACTACTGACTTATATGCTTTATTGCGCAGGCGGTTTCGTTCGGCAACTTGAACACGCTTAGTAGCAGACTTGGTATTTGCCACGGTCAGTTTTATTGTGAAACGCTTGTTATTGAAAAAGAGACAGAGTGCTAAGTATATAAATATAGCACTTAATTTTTACGATAGTGCAATTCCATAAAAAATTAGGCTAGGCTATTTGAAGTAGAGGGGAGCATACCTATCTACCGAAGGACAGATTCCGAGATTACAGAGTTATGTATCAATCCTATCCAGATGGCTCAGACCTGCTGGAATGGGTCTACCTAAGTATGACATGCTAGGTGCCAAGATGACAAATTAGATAAATCACACTCTGCTCTGATTGGATGACTTTCTTTGGGAAAGCTACTTCAGTATTACATGCTGAGAGTACACGTTCATCCCTGTAGCAGGTTAAAATAGGCTTGTAGTACCGTGAGACACATGGGAATTTAAGCTTGAGGAGTGAGTTGCAAGACTCAAGAATGCTCTGTAAGACCTGAAAAGGTGCTTGGAACATCATCTGAACACCGAAAGGCAGGATCAGCCCAAGAATCCCCTAGCTTGATGGTATGGGGAGTGTCAAAGGAGTGTGTACGGGAACCTCTGGGCATCTCGACATAGGAGTAAAGTTCTAGGCAGTCAGCATGAGTTCGGTCTTTGAGATTTTAGATGAAGATGAATCAAAAATCAAAAGTTGACTCAATTGTTGGCATTGGTATTTTTGTTGGCGTTTGGG
>CAZZWA010000021.1:2239-10529 GCA_964657555.1 uncultured Microcoleus sp. | reverse complement strand
CCCCCCAACAAAGGCCCATAAAGCTGCCGCTCTTCACTACCTATGCGGATATTAGAGGGCTTGTTCTCGGGGGGTAATTCCTAGTTTGGCAATCCGACTCCATGCTGAGAATCATTACTGAGCTAGCTGAGGCACGAACAGAACTGCGGCGGATCTGCGATCGCACTCATGACGACCAGATTCTTCACAAAGAAGCAACAGTTCGGGAAGTCTTGCAGGCGGTGAAGCGCCAGGGAGACAAAGCCTTACTGCACTATACAGAAGAATTTGATGGGCAAAATCTTAATTTAGAACAGTTGCGCGTCAGTGGCTCGGAATTGGATGCCGCTTACCAACAGATATCCAAGGAGTTACTCGACGCTATCCAACTGGCCCATCAAAACATAGAAGCCTTCCACCGGCAGCATGTCCCCAAATCGAGGGTTCAATTTGGCGAAGATGAAGTGGTGCTGGGCAAACGCTACACGCCCGTAGATAGAGCGGGGTTATATATTCCTGGCGGGAGAGCATCGTATCCAAGTACGGTATTAATGAATGCGATTCCAGCTAAAGTGGCTGGCGTCCCTAGAATTGTCATGGTAACGCCTCCAGGCCCGGAGATAACTATTAATCCATCTGTATTGGTGGCGGCGCAGGAAGCAGGAGTGCAGGAGATTTACCGAGTAGGAGGAGCGCAAGCAATCGCCGCTTTAGCTTATGGAACAGACACCATTCCTAAAGTGGATGTAATTGCTGGCCCTGGCAATACATACGTTACTTTAGCCAAGAAACTTGTCTATGGTTCAGTGGGAATTGACTCCTTAGCTGGCCCCTCAGAGGTGCTGATCATTGCTGACGGCGAAGCAAATTACGAGCATGTAGCATCTGACTTGTTGGCACGGGCAGAATACGACCCGATGGCTGCCGCCATTCTTATAACAACTGAGCCAGTGCTAGCTAAAAAAGTGCTTTTGGAGGTGGAACACCAACTCAGAGATCACCCGCGACGTATGCAGACAGAAAAAGCGATCGCCCACTATGGTTTGATAGTTGTCGTAGAGACATTAGAAGCTGCCACAGCACTTTCCAACGATTTTGCGCCAGCACATTTGGAACTAGAAGTCGCTGAACCTTGGGATCTGCTGGACAAAATCCGCCATGCAGGGGCCATCTTCCTTGGTTGCTCGACTCCCGAAGCAGTTGGCGACTATCTGGCTGGCCCCAATCATACCCTGCCTACCTCTGGTGCAGCCCGCTACGCCTCTCCACTAGGTGTAGAAACATTTATGAAACACTCCAGTCTGATTCAGTACTCGCCCACCGCTCTCCAGAAGGTGGCCAACGCTATCCAGGTGCTTGCGCAAGCTGAGGGTTTGCCTTCTCACGCTGATTCAGTGCGTCTGCGGCAGGCTGAAGGTGGAAGAATGAGTGAATAATTAATTTGTTAATCATTCACTCTGAGCTACGGTCATTTACCGAAATCCTGATAAACCCATGAAGTGGTTAATTGACAGCATTAAACTCAACTGAGGGGCGCACTGTTGTACCTCCATATAAATTGGCATCCAGCAACCACATACCAGATGTCACCTTAGTTGGAGTCACTGGTAGGCTCAAACCCTGTTGTAAACCCATGACTAACAGCGATAGAGTTTCAACAAGTTTGGGGTCGAAGCGAGTTCCCTGTTGTCGCCGACACCCAGCTAAAGCTTGGGCAAAATTCTCTTCGCGGCTGCTATGAGCCTCCTTTGTCTGACTCACTCGCCACTGAAAGTCTGCGACTAATCCCAAAATTCTTGATTCCAGAGGAATATCATCACCAGCTAACCCAGCTGGCTCACCCATGCCATTCCACCACTCAGTCTGATGAGCTACAATTTGGGCAACTGCCCGCAATTGCGGCATGGTTCGCAACACTTGTACTCCTGGTACTAAGGGACAAGTCAGGGGACAACTGGGTGCGTCTCCTTGGTAGTGAGATGAGACTCCCGGAGAGAGAACACTTTCTACACCTTGTATTGGATCGAGGCGGTGAAGTAGTCCAGCAAGGCGCAGTCGTTTCATCTGCCACGCTGGTAAATCTAGTAACTGCCCCATCATTTCCGCCAAGGCTACCACTTCTGCTGCTGCCATTGGGTTAGTGACATCTGCCATATCCATCAACTGCGCCATCCGCAAAAATGCTTGGATCTCGTTGGAAACCAAGTTCCGATCTAGCGCTTGTTGGCGAGAAGGGGTTGGGATATCAAGATGCGCGCTCACAGACAAATCCTGCTGCCCAGTCTGAAGATAATCTACTACTAGGGACACCACCTCACCCAAATCTTCTGGTGTACCTAAAGAGGGATGAATTCTCTCTCTACAGGCGATGAGTTTTTTCTGGAGTTCTGGGTTGTAATCACCGACATGAGCGATCGCCAAATCCACCGTTTCCTGCACTAACTCTGGCTCAAATGTCCACAACCCATAGAATTTACGCTCCACGTCAGATGCTGGTAGCCCTGCTACACCATAATCCTCTACTGAGAGTTCTTGACAAAGCACCATCGCTGTGTAGTTGGGTGAGAGAATTACCAAGTGCCACTCCTGTGCCACGGGATCTGATGAATCTAACCCAACTAAATCCACATTAGACAACCGACTAGTAGGATGTTCGGCAAAGCCGGTATCTAGGGAGGCCAGGATCACAATCTGATGCGCCTTCTTAGCGAGCTCTCCATAGCGATCTGCTTCTTGCAGATACCATTTCCCTTGTTGGAAGGCCGTGATTACCAATGGTGAACTATCATCCTTGAGAATACGGTCTTCCAGAGCATGGCATAGAGAAACTAGGGTGTTTTTATAGTACACTCCGAATCTTATCGGTCTTCTGCCTGCTCTGTGGGCAACTTCCAGCTGTTGTAAAATCGATCCTTCTAACATGGCGATTGGTAATTATTAATTGATAAAGATAGTTGTGAGTTTTGGGAACAGGTTTTGCTACGCAACCTGCTGGCGCGCTAGCAGATAATCCTGTAATTAAAGTATAGTATTTTACATTGAAGCTCCCCGCCCACCACGGACGGGGATTCTTGGCTCAAGGAGTCGCCTTGCTTAGAACTGTCGCGTACAGAGTTCTGAATTCAGAATTTCTTACTCAAAACTCATTTTCCCAATACTTTTTACTGACCAGCCGTTACCAGCTGTCGCTTTGTCTCAATAGGTGCATTAAGCGCTTCCTCCAAGTCAGCACAACCCAGCTGTTCTTCTAAAATTTTCATGACTTCGCGCCCAAAGTCATTAGGATTTTGACGCCACGCCTGGAGACAAATTTCACCGAAAAAAGAGCCGAGAGGTTCTGGATTCCAGAGTAACTTTTTGGCTGTCCACGGCATTAGACTCATGGGGTCATATCCAGGTTTGAGGATATCATGACCAAAGGCGTACTCTTCTAAGTGGGTGTGCGGTTGCAACCCAATAAAGAAGATAGCCGGTTCGACTTTATCAGCGCCAAAAATTCGTTCGAGCTCCCGGTGATAGGCTACTGTCTGTCGGATGGTCTCCGGGCGCTCATCAATTACGTTAAAAGAGTAGTTGACGGAAACCATGTCTTGGAAACCTGCTGCCTTCAAGTCGCGGCAGTTTTCCAAGACGGTGCGCAGGTTATACCCCATCCGCATTTTCCGCACAAGTTCTTGGGAACCACTGGTGATGCCAATTTCAAAGTAGTTCATCCCAGTTTTCACCATTAAGTCGCACAATTGAGGTGTCAGGTTGTCTGCTCTAATGTATGCTGCCCAGTGAATGTCAGTCATCCCAGCGTCAAGAATTTTCTGCAATAGTTCTACAGCATCGTCGATGAACTTTCGGGCAGGGATGAACTGAGCATCAGTGAACCAGAAGTTACGAATACCTCGTTCATACAATTGACGCATCTCGGCTACAACTTCATCTGCTGGATTAATCCGCACCTGCTTGCCTTCAATCACTGTATAAATGCAGTAGCAGCAGTTGTGAGGACAACCCCGCTTTGTTTGCACTCCCACGTAGAAATCTTGGTCTTGCAGGTAGTATTGAAACTCAGGCCAAATGGTTTCTATGTAGTTGTAGTTACAAGCGGTTTTCTCAATGGGGGTAGGACGTTCGTGGATTAAGCGATCGCGCGGCTGGCTTTCTCCTACCACATAGCAGCGCTCATCGCGGAAATCCTCTCCTCGTAGGAGTTTTTCCAACAACGCCTCGCCTTCACCCACTGAGACAATTGTCCCTGATGGCAGGCTTTTCCCGAGTTGTTGATAAAAAACGCTGACAGCACCGCCACCCACGACCGTCTTAGCTGTTGGATGATACTTTTTAGCGCCTTTCAGCCCTCGTTTGATTAATCCCAAGTTGCGCCAAAGTTCACTATAGTAGGCTGCCGTCACCCGCAAACCTCCCAGTGCTCCTCGTAATCTGATTAGGGGATTGCGAGCGTAGAAGACTTCAAAGGCGTGTTGCAGTGGATTGCCTCCTCTGCCTCCTACAGGCGCGTAAATCTGAATATCCCGCCAAGAAAAAACTAATAGTGTAGGCTGAAATTCATCTACACAGGCATCTAAAGCCAGAGCAAAGTCCAGAGGAGGCACTGTCCCTAGATCAAATATTCGTTGTGTGACACCTGGAAACAGCTTATGGACATGATCGGCAAGGTAGACAACTCCAATCGGGAAGATGGGGTTGCAGGGGAGGCGGACGTAGAGAATTCGATTTTCCATTGCAGGTTTTTGTCTTCTTTAAGCTCATCCCACGCCTAAATGCCGCAAGATTCCGTGTTAGCAGTCATCGGTGAGTGGTTGTTCTCCCACAAACGACTAGACCTCACCTTTGCCATTTATCCCATCCCTGTACGGGGATAGATAAATGGCAGAGTCTGTGATGATTCTGAGAATGCTTTCACATAACTTTACGATAGCATTCCCTTTAGCCAAAGTCTCGTTAATCTCAGTTTTGTTTGAGCTAAGGCGTTCTGCCATCATGTCAACTATTCCTGCTACTTGACATGATGCTATTTACAAATTATTTACTCAGACTCTGGTAAATAGTAACAAAGACTACAGAAATTTAGATGTTTCCTATCACTAAAATATGTTTTATATTGCCATAAATAGTAGCAAAATTTACAAAAAGCTCCAATATTTCTTAGTCTATTCCCAGGAAAATATGCACGACAGTCTATAAGTAGGTATACCACAAAATTAATCAGATGGTAGTGGGGGTTACAGCACTGGGGATCACTAAGTGTTAAAGTTTAGTTGTAATTCAATTTTGTGGGCAGTATGGCTCAAATTCTTGATCCTCTCCCTTCCGGTCAAAAAGGTAAGATTCTCTGCTGTTACGTCAATGCCACGAGTCATATCCAAATTGCTCGGATCTCAAATGTTCCTAATTGGTACTTTGAACGCGTTGTTTTTCCCGGACAACGCTTATTTTTTGAAGCAGTTAAGGAGGCTCTACTAGAGATTCACACTGGCTTGATGGCGAGTGCTATTCTCTCTGATAAGATCCCCTGCACTCGCTTGTGCGTCGAGGAAGAAGATAATGATGACATCGTTAATTTTCTCGATCTAAGTGAAGAAACCGTAAGTAGCAAGCCAAACATGGAAGTCGAAACTCAGAAAGTTCAAGAAACTGCTGTACCTTTGACAACTGCGGCTGTTCGCTAGTTCCGCTCCTCAACATCTAAATCGTAGTCGGGTTGCCGGTTATGGCAACTCTTTCACAGGGTGCATTCAACTTCTGCAAAAATACAGGGTACTTGGCAAGGCATCAGGAAAATTTTGCAGTTATCGAAACTAAGCAAGAGCGGTGATTTGTTGAACCAATAGCCTCAGCTTGTTTTTAGGACTTACGCATCGACACAAAAGCAAAAGTAGGTAAATTAGGTTTTTGTATCAGTAGCTACAGTATTTTCATAAATCAAAAAGTGATTTATCAAAAAAATTTTCTGCTGGCTCTGTCCTCGAAAACCGCTCAAATGATGCAATTTCCTTAATTTATACTACGGTCTGTTTGTAGAGTGCGTAAGTCCTCGTTATAACTGCTTGGGTACCCCCCGCACTATAGACACTCTCTCCCAATTGACTCTTTCCACCTAAAGGACGGGGCATTGAGGTCAGTGGTTATTAGAAATTACATCTATATCAATGGTGAAGCTCGGTTACGATTAACGTAATCGCTAAATAATCAATAATCCTACTGGGAGAATCCCTTCTATCCCAGGCAGGAAAGGGGTTTCCTGCCGTCAATCGACGGCTGTCTATCAACCCTTCGTCCTACCTTAAGTTTAGAATGTGAGGTAGAGTCTATTACTTTAGTTGCCCTTAGATATAAGTAACTTTGGATCTACCTTCTTTCATCTGGCTCTGGAAAATAGCAGCTTGGTCAATGGGTTTATCCCTATTGGCCTATCTGATACTATCTATAACTGGCACAACAATGTTTTCAGCGCGCCAATCGGGGCACTCACGACCGGAATGGTTGCGGCCTTTACACTATGCTACTGGCGCCAGTATGGTGGGTCTGGTTTTGCTTCTGCTGGCTATTGGAATTGTTGGTACCCTAGGCCATTACCGGACATTAGGCCACTCAGTCCACTTGATTGCTGGGTTGGCAGCAGTGGTGTTAGTATTGCTATCTGCTGGGAGTGCGACTCAAATTTCGCCTAGTCGTCCTTGGGTTCGCTTAGTTCATATCGTCACCAATGTATTGCTGTTTGCCGTCTTCGTCTGGGTTTTGCTGACAGGCTGGAGCGTTGTGCAAAAGTATTTGCCTTAGGTGAACTACAGATTATGTTAAGTGGTTAGGCATTTAGAGACCAGGTGATGAATAGACAAGTAGTGGCAGGCAGTCTTATAGGATTGGGAGTGGTTATGGCTATGTTGATGGGATTGTCACTTGGCTTAGGCATTCCTATGGGTTCTCTGACGGGGCAACAAAACAGTTTAATTGCCAATCCCAGTGCTAAACCGAAAGCTTCTAGGTCACTATCCACTAATGCTGCTGCCCGATCTAGAGCTAGTCAGGGTTCTACACAGGATTCAAGCTCAAATTCACAGACTACTCAAACTTCCAGTAATTCAGGCTCTGACTCCACACCTGTGACAGCACTGTGGTGAAATGACTTCATAAAGCTAGGATGGAGTTATCCTGCGCGTGGATCTTAGATGAACCTAGCAAGTGACATTCTCATTATCGGCGGCGGCATCATCGGCCTCTCTCTAGCTGTTGAACTGCGATCGCGGGGGGCATCTGTTACAATTGCCTGCCGTGACTTCAAGCAGGCTGCTACTCATGCCGCAGCTGGCATGCTAGCGCCTCAGGCAGAAGGCATTCCCGCTGGCCCAATGCTAGATTTATGCCTGAAAAGCCGCTCTTTTTACCCAGAATGGATTCGTAAACTCGAAGTAAAGACTGACGTGGCGATCGGCTACTGGCCATGTGGCATTTTAGCACCAGTCTACAGAGAGGCAAACTTACCTGCCGATTCTGAATTGGAGTATAGAGAGTCGCCGGGAACAGGGGTTGGCAAATCTCAATACCCGATGCTTGATGCCCAATGGTTAAGCAGGGAGGCAATTCATCTCCATCAGCCTGGATTGGGTTCGGAGGTCGCTGGTGGGTGGTGGTATCCCGAAGATGGTCAAGTAGACAATCGGGCACTCGCTCAAGCATTGTGGACAACTGCCCAGCATTTAGGTGTAGATCTCCGTGAAGGCGTGGCAGTTGAGGCACTTCAGCAACAAAATCGGCAAATCCTCAGCGTCAAAACATCTGCTGGAGATTGGCAGGCAGAACACTACGTCTTAGCCACTGGTGCTTGGTCAAACGAATTACTCCCAGTGCCGGTGTACCCTAGGAAGGGTCAAATGCTATCGGTGCAAGTGCCTGTAGGGGCGCTCCATGAATTGCCCCTAAAACGGGTTTTGTTTGGCTCTCAAATCTATATCGTGCCACGTCGAGACGGACGCATCATCGTAGGAGCTACCAGCGAGGATGTGGGATTTACGCCCTACAATACGCCAGCTGGGATGCAAGCCTTGCTACAGCAGGCGCTCCGCCTTTACCCTGCCTTAGAGCAATTTCCCATTCAGGAATTCTGGTGGGGATTTCGGCCAGCAACACCAGACGAATTACCAATTCTCGGTTCTGGCCCCTGCGAGAATTTAACCTTGGCCACTGGTCACTACCGCAACGGTATTTTGCTGGCACCTGTAACCTCGTTTCTGTTGGCAGACCTGATCTTGAATCAAAAGTCTGACCCCCTGCTGGATTCTTTCCACTATGGCAGGTTCTA
>CAZZWA010000021.1:0-2139 GCA_964657555.1 uncultured Microcoleus sp. | reverse complement strand
TCTTGAATCAAAAGTCTGACCCCCTGCTGGATTCTTTCCACTATGGCAGGTTCTACAGGCAAAAAAACAACAGCAACGGAGTGGTTCCCAAGAGCCAGAATTCTCATAGCGCTAAATCTCTCTCAACTGAAACGCCCTTAGTCATGCCTCAATTAATCACTAAAGAGCTGGCTCAATTACCTGAGACTTCTGCATCAGACAAGCTAGTCATTGCTGGTCGCACTTTCTACTCTCGCCTGATGACCGGCACTGGCAAGTATCGCAATTTAGAAGAAATGCAGCAAAGCATAGCAGCTAGTGGCTGCCAAATTGTGACGGTAGCAGTGCGACGGGTGCAAACCAAAGCACCAGGCCATGAAGGTCTAGCAGAAGCACTGGATTGGAATAAAGTATGGATGTTACCCAACACAGCTGGTTGTCAAACCGCTGATGAAGCAGTCCGAGTCGCTCGTTTAGGGCGAGAGATGGCCAAGCTGTTGGGGCAAGAAGACAATAATTTTGTCAAGTTAGAGGTGATTCCTGACCAGAAGTACCTACTACCAGACCCTATTGGCACTCTGGAAGCAGCAGAGAAACTGGTGAAGGAGGGCTTTGCTGTATTGCCATACATCAACGCTGACCCACTGTTAGCTAAACGTTTGGAAGAGGTTGGCTGTGTGACAGTGATGCCTTTGGGGTCACCTATAGGTTCAGGTCAGGGAATTAAGAACGCCGCCAACATTCAGATAATTATCGAGAATGCTGGTGTGCCCGTCGTGGTAGATGCAGGCATTGGTGCTCCCAGTGAGGCGGCACAATCGATGGAGATGGGAGCTAGTGCATTGTTGATTAATACTGCCATAGCTCAAGCTCAAAATCCAGTTGCGATGGCACGGGCAATGGGCATGGCAACTGAAGCAGGGCGTCTTGCCTATCTGGCGGGACGAATTCCCGTGAAATTCTATGCCAGTGCTAGTTCTCCCCTAACCGGCACAGTTAACTAAATCGTGGCGTCTTGCTTCATACCGCGCTAGCGGTTGGAGTCGGGATGGACAGCAGCAAAAATACAGGGTTCGATACCCTGTATTTTGCTTTCCTGTAATTGTCATTTTTAGCAATCTAGTGGTCTTTCTAGATGAATTTGATGGTTTGTTTCGTAGGGACAGTCCCCCCGTGGTTGTCCCAAACTTTGGGGGTAAGCATGGGGGCGCTACCTCTACAACCCGTCAAACAGAAGTTGACAGACCAGTAGAGTAATGCATTTCAATTGCAGAATGGTATCAATACAACATCTTTATAAAGATTTTTATCTTGAGCATGAGTGTTTATGCTCAAATATTTGTTACATTTATTAAAGAATTAGTACTGAGGATTAAATTCATGCGATATACAACCGAAGAAGGTGGACGTCTGAATAACTTTGCGGTTGAACCCAAGGTTTACACAGCAGAACCCCCAACCCAAACTCAGAAGCGTAACTATATTTTCCTAGGCATTGGTGCCGTTATCCTGGTTGGTTCGATCATCTACGTAGCGATCGCCGCCTCCAATGTAGGCTAACTTTTTAGAGATCTAGTCAGGGAAAGGATGGAGTCAGGCAAAAGTAAAAAGAAATACGGAAAAGAGTGAAAGTTTCTCTATTTTGCCCTTCTGGTTGGTTTTTAGCCCAGCCAGTGGCCCTGAACAGCACACAGGGTAATTCTTTGTCCTTCCTTGTTGTTGGCAAACCTCAGTAGCTTTTGGAAAATCCTCAATTGCTCCCCGTTAACTTCCAAGTTTCATATTATTAGCGCCCCGACCGTAGTGTGGTTCAGCCAAATTGGAGCTTCACTCGCTGACGCACAGAAGGCCAGACGGTCACTAGTAGATCACCCAAAAATTGACTGGTTGAGATAGATTTGGGGACACTAGCGGCGCGGCAGCGCGAGACAAGAGGAATACCCACACCCATCACCCCATCTCGCTACTCCTCAAAGTTGCCTTGGCGGACTAGTAGTACAGCTTAGCGGCAAAAGTTTTCCACCATTTGAGGAGCAGGAGGCAAAGACAAGGGGAGAGGAAACTTGCTGGTTTAGGAAATGATTCGTGAGGGCGAGATCCCCGACTTAGGATACCGCTGGCGAATGGAGGGTAAGACCCCTCACCTCGTCAAGTTCAGGG
>CAZZWA010000020.1:11418-25743 GCA_964657555.1 uncultured Microcoleus sp. | reverse complement strand
AACGTCTCTACGATTGGAAAGGAAAAGGGGGTTATAGGAGCGGATTTGGTATGAAACCAAGATTTGCGGAAATCCAAAGACCTGTTGAATGGGGCGCTTTGGTATCAGCATTTCTTTTGTTCTACTCGCTTCCCGCCACTGTACCCGCCATCTGACCTGCAACATAATCTTTAACCGCATCAGCTGAATCTAGCTGCAACACCTCACGGGCGATCGCTCTCGCTTTCTCCATCATCAATCCTGAAATAGCTGCTTTCACAGCCGGAATTGCTGGTGGATTCATACTCAACTCATCTACCCCCAAACCTAGCAAAATTGGTGTTGCTAATGTGGACGATGCCAATTCGCCACAAACTCCCACCCAGATACTAGCGTTATGGGCAGCTTTGACGGTTTGCTCAATCATTCGCAGTACCGCAGGCTCAAAGGCATCGGCGAGGATGGCAACTCTGGGATTGGTGCGGTCAGCTGCCATCACATACTGACTCAAGTCGTTGGTGCCGATGCTGAAAAAGTCTACTTCTGCGGCTAGCCGATCAGCCACAGTGACTGCTGCTGGGACTTCTACCATGATCCCCACTGCCATTGCTGCATCGAAGGGGATACCAGCTTGACGCAGTTCTACTTGGGCTGTGGCGAGAATCTGTTTAGCGGCACGGATCTCCTTCACTGAAGCTATCATAGGAAACATCACCTTAATTTGGTTTCCGTGGCTAGCCCGGAGAATTGCCCGCAGTTGAGTTTTTAGTAAATCTGGGCAATCCAGCAACAGACGAATTCCTCGCCATCCTAGAAAGGGATTGGCTTCTGGTGGCAAGTTCAGGTAGGAGAGGGTTTTGTCTCCACCGATATCTAGAGTGCGGATAATCAGAGGACGGCAAAGGGAGGCGATCGCCTGATAAATTGCCAGTTGCTCCTCCTCAGTAGGAGCACTCACCCGATCCAAATAAAGGAATTCACTCCGCAATAATCCCACTCCGTCAGCACCAGCCTCTACAACAGTTTGGGCATCTGCTATCCCATAAATGTTAGCCATCAGCTTGATGTGATGATGATCGCTGGTTATAGCAGGTTGTTGTGCGGCTGCTCTCGCTGCCTGTTGTGTGGCAAGCAGCTGATCTTGCTTAGCTTGTAGTTCCCTTTGCTGGGTGTCATCTGGTTGTATCCATACCTGACCAGTCTCTCCATCTAGGGCGATGAAAGTGCCATTTTCCCAACTCAACAACTGAACACCGACACCAACCACAGCCGGAATGCCGAGAGATCGCGCTAGAATTCCAGTGTGAGAAGTCGCTCCACCTTGGATCGTACAAATACCCAAGACTTTACTTGAATCTAACTGAGCTGTCTGTGAGGGGGTCAAGTCATTGGCTAGCAGAATTCCTGGCTCTGACAAATCCAGGCGGACAGGTGCTGTACCCATCAGCAGTACCAGCACCCGCTGACCTACATCTGCCACATCAGCACCGCGTGCCTGTAGGTAGGAATCTTCTAGATTTTGGTAAGTGGAGACCGTCTCATCTATGACAGTTCTCCAAGCTGTAGCAGCACTCAGACACTGGTCAAAAATCAGCAGGCGTACCCGCTCAATCAAAGTTGGATCTTCTAGGTAGAGCAAATGTGCATCAAAGATAGCAGCTTCACTTGCTCCCACTTGGCTAGCAGTATAGTGGCGCAGTGACTGAATTTCCTGTTTTGCAGTTTGGATGGCTTGCTGTAGCTGCTCCCACGCCATTTGCGGATCGTCTAGCAGCTGCTCTACAACGTCTGGAACATCTGGGTGATACCAGATAACTGCTCCCATAGTTATGCCTGGGGAGGCTGGGATACCATTTAGCTGACTTGCTGCGTGGAGATTGGGAATTAGCGAAGCAGGGGAAGAGTTGGCCGCCAGACTGTCTTTCTGAACACTCTCTGCTCTCCTCCTGCTTCCCACTTCCTCCCCAAAGTTAGCTTCTACCAGTTGCTGCAATGCCGTCAAGGCCGCATCTGCATCAGCACCTACAACAGTGATCGCTATTTGATGTCCTTGGCGGACACCTAGCGTCACAACCTGATTGATACTTTTGGCATTGACCGACTCGCTGCCAGAAGTCAGGTTTTGCAGGGTGATGTGAGACTGAAACTGAGCAGCGATGGCGACGAGTTTAGCTGCCGGACGGGCGTGCAAACCTAGATAATTTTGGATGGTAAGGTGGATTTCTGTTGTTTGTTGTCTTTGGTCATTTGTCATTTGTCCGCCGACACAGATTCCTGACGGCGGCATCTGTGTCATCCCCAACTGAGCTGTTTTCGCGGCCAATGCTCCTCTAGCTTCAGCTAAAACTTGCTCAATGTCAGCACCAGCTGCTGCTTGCACAGCTGCGGCGATCGCTCCCTCTACTAAAGGTGCCTCGCACAGTCTCACCTTAGAACGCCATTCTTCGGGCAAAAACTCCAAAGCCATTTCTGCACTCAGCACAGCACTGCCCAAATCCATCAGCACCACTACGCCGTCATCACTGTAAACTAACTCAATTGCTTGAGTGACCTGCATGACATCGGTGCCAAAGGGGTTTTCTGGATCATCAATTCCCGCCGCAATGGCGCTGCGCACCGCACCTTGCACCATCTGGTGTGCTAGCTCTTGCACTCCGGCTGCCAGTTGAGCACTGTGAGATACGATTACAATTCCCACCATAATTTTTTACAAATTTTTACAAAATCGCGGTTGAAAAAATCAGAGCCAAAATACTCTAATTGTGGGATATGGTGACTTAAAGTTTTGGTTTTAGCAAAATCTTATTCTAAAGTAAGCTGTTAGGCATCTAAACTGGGTATTAGTAAAGCTCCAAACCCTTACGGGTGAATCTTGACAGCGAATTCGAATAAGTGATTTAAATGCTGAACAGCTTAGCTTAGGAAGCATTTAGCTGGAAAGGAAGCGTGAGGCGACTGCCCAAAGGAGAAAACATGAACACACTTGAACGTGAAAGCTCAACACCAATTACACAACCACTGGTCTTGCACCTCGAACCAGCTATCAAACTGACTGATGAGCAGTTCTTTGAATTCTGTCAGCTCAACAGAGACTTACGTATTGAACGCACAGCAACAGGAGAGCTGGAGATTATGTCGCCAACAGGCTCTGAAACTGGTGGACGGAATTTCAATCTAACTGTACAACTTGGGATTTGGGTAGAACAGGATAAAACTGGTATTGGTTTCGACTCCAGCACTGGCTTTACTCTGCCGAATGGGGCAGAGCGATCACCAGATGCCGCGTGGATCACACTCGACCGATGGAACGCTCTTCCACTAGAGCAGCGGGAAAAGTTTGCTCCCATCAGTCCTGATTTTATCGTTGAGTTGAGATCGCCCTCTGATAGCCTCAACACTCTGCAAAATAAAATGCAAGAGTGGATTGACAACGGAGTCAAACTGGGATGGCTGATTGACCGGAAACACAGAAAAGTCTACATATATCGCCCTGGCGTGGATGTGGAATGTCTAGATCACCCTGATACGGTTAGCGGTGCGCCAGTGCTTCCTGGCTTCGTTCTTAACATAAGTAAGATTTGGTGAGAGTGCTCGCCTCTTTTGTATTCCAAAATACCAAAAACTAGACATCAGCGCTACAATACGAGTACCTTGGTGCTGTTGTGCCAAAGGCATTCTTGATGTTAAAGTTTTATCACGCCCCGCTTTCTTTCAATTCTCGCCGCGTCTGGGTAGCGCTAATAGAAAAAGAAATTCCCTTTGAGGACATAAGATTCAACCTAGAGGGTGAGCAGTTCCAACCAGATTACCTGGCTATCAATCCTTTCCACCATATTCCCGCAGTAGTAGATGACGGATTTAATGTCATAGAATCTTTGGCAATCCTGGACTACTTAGAGGCTAAGTACCCCACCCCGGCATTGCTACCCACCGATCCTAAATCCTTGGGGGTTGTGCGGATGGTGGAAATGGTGACTATCAATGAATTAGTACCAGCTATGGCCCCACTATTACGTCAGATGATGGGTTTTGGTACAGCCGATGCCCAGCAACAGGAGAAGTCAAATGAGCGGATCGCCAAGGTGCTGACTTTTTTGGAGAATTTACTTGGCGATCGCACCTACTTTAGCGACCAACATCTGACTCTTGCAGAAGTCGTTGCCGGAACTACACTTCCTGTCCTGTCTCCCCTAGGCATACCCCTAGTTAATTATCCCAAGGTGAGTGGCTGGTATGAGCGATTAGCGCAACGGGAGAGTTGGAAAAAAACAGAGCTAACTCCAGAGGAAATGGCCGCCGCGATGTCGCGATTAAAGGCTCGCAGGGCACATTAGCAATAGCAGGGCAATGCTTTGCACTCTTATTAGTGGTTGTTCTCCTACTAACTACTAACCGCTAACTCCAACCGCATTCCTTTGTCCTATAGGACAAAGGAATGTCACCAGTTTGTGACCTCAGTCACATGCTTTCCGCTATCCTATCACCCTCGACCTGCCGAACCATCACAATATATACCTAAGTAGTATCACTTCATAGAAACTTTAAATTTTGAATAATACAAATACTGATTCGGTAAACCGAACAGCCATTCGACTCAGAGCTTCGTTAAATATTTGGGAATTTGATCGAGACAGATTATGCTTATCAAAAGGCAATTAACAGAAGTTTCCTTAGCAGAAATTTTTCATGTTCTTTCTCAAAAATCTCAAACTGGATTACTGACAATCGATACCCATACACCTAATAATTCCCCGAGGCTCCAGAAGTATTATATTGGGTTACATCAGGGATGTATTGTAGCAGTTAACAATCACCTGAATGGGCATGGTTTGCTCTCTAAAATTGAGCAACGGAAATGGTTGAGCAATGAGAATTTCAAGCTTTTAGTTGACTGCTATTCGGGTAAGATGCCCTTGGGGATGTTTCTCAAAGCGGAAAAGGCACTAAACGCACAACAACTGAAACTGCTGTTTTATGCCCAAGTTGTACAGCCAGTGTGTGGGTTGTTTAAGCTGAAGGATGGTCAGCTTGAATTCGATTCCCAGGTGACTTTGCCTCTAGTAGAAATGACGGGTTTGAGCCTATCAGCAGCAAGAGCAACGCTTTTTGGTTTGCGGGTTCTCAGGGATTGGGATTCGTTGTCGGCTAAGTTACCAAACTCTAGATCAACGTTGCATCGGGTCATTTTAGACAAGCCGAACTTCCAGCTAGACCTATTTGAGCGTCAAGTTTGGGAGTTGGCAACTGGCGAACGTTCCTTAGAAGCGATCGCCGAAGAGTTGAGCTTAATCACAGCAAAAGTTCAGCAGATTGCCTTCCGCCTGATTATGGCAGGTCTGGCCGAAGAAGTCTCCCAAATAGTACCTGCCTTTTAAATTTGGGGCATAGGGCACATTTCCCTGTATATTGATAACTCGCAAGAATTTTTATGTACCCATGACTGAGTCTTTCCGCATTACCCTTCTCTCTGGCGATGGCATTGGCCCTGAAATTATGGCAGTGGCGGTGGACGTGCTGAAAGTCGTAGGGAAGCAGTCTGATATCCAATTTGAGTTTCAAGAAGCTATCATCGGCGGTGCAGCAATTGATGCTACTGGGGAACCTTTACCGGCCCAAACTTTGGAAATTTGCCGCAACAGTGATGCTGTGTTGCTAGCTGCCATTGGTGGTTATAAGTGGGATAACTTACCCCGGCATCAACGTCCAGAAACTGGATTGCTGGGGCTAAGATCCGGATTGGGCTTATTTGCCAATCTGCGTCCAGCCAAAATTTTGCCTCAATTAGTTGATGCCTCGACTTTGAAACGAGAAGTCATCGAAGGCGTCGATATTATGGTGGTGCGAGAACTCACAGGAGGGATTTACTTCGGTCAACCCAAAGGCATTTTTGCTACGGAAACGGGTGAGAAACGGGGCGTTAACACGATGGCTTACACGGAATCTGAAATTGACCGAATTGGCCGTGTAGCTTTCGAGACAGCACGCCAACGTGGCAGTAAGTTATGCTCCGTAGATAAAGCGAATGTGCTGGAGGTGTCGCAGTTGTGGCGCGATCGCATTACCTCTCTAGCTAAGGAATATCCTGATGTAGAGATATCTCACCTTTATGTAGATAATGCTGCCATGCAGCTATTACGCTGGCCTAAACAATTTGACACAATTGTGACTGGGAACCTGTTTGGTGATATTCTATCTGATGCAGCTGCTATGCTTACAGGCAGTATTGGTATGCTACCTTCTGCCAGTTTAGGTGCATCTGGCCCTGGTGTTTTTGAACCAGTCCACGGTTCTGCCCCAGATATTGCTGGCCAAGATCGAGCAAATCCTTTGGCGCAAGTTCTAAGTGCAGCGATGATGCTGCGTTATGGCTTGCATCAGCCAAGATTAGCTGACAAAATTGAGGCGGCAGTGCTGCAAGTTCTGGAGCGAGGCAATCGTACCGGGGATATTATGTCTGAGGGAATGAATCTTTTAGGCTGTTGTGCCATGGGTGATGCCTTAATTCAGGCGCTAGAATAATCTCAACTCAAATCTGAGTCAAGCAGAAATATTGTCTAGTGTTATTGCTGTTACAGCACAGGTAGATTAAAGTCAAGCATAAATCAAAGGTGAAGGCGGGTGGTGTACACTTCACAGCAACGGCTAGAAAATCGAACCGACCAGATGGATCTCCCTGTGTTGCTAGATCCCGCTTTATTAAGAGCAGCTAGACAAATCTATCGCACTTATACTGAAGTCCATCCAAATCTCACGCAGCGCCCTAATGGGGTGGCGATTCATCGATTGACTCATCGAGGAAAGCTGATTTTTTTAGATAAACCCATCCTCCTGCCACAGGAGTGTTTTGTACCATTTAGTCAAATAGAGTCAGAGTTGTATTGATAGGGGATTCAGGATTGGGGATTGGGAACACAAAGATACGCATTCTTCTGGTTCTTAATCCCCAGTCTTGTATAACAGGCGTCATGCCTGGGTTTGCCAGTCTCTATTCCCTAGTTCCCAGTGCCAATGGATACCCTGATAGCATTACTTGCCACTGCGATTGTCTTTGCCTTGGGGACATCCATTGGCAGTTTTCTCAACGTGGTCGTTTACCGTCTGCCAGCTGGTTTATCGCTCCTTTGGCCACCTTCTCGCTGTCCCCATTGCCTGCATAGATTAGGAAAGCGTGAGAACGTGCCAATTTTAGGTTGGCTGTGGTTGCAGGGACGTTGTAAGCACTGCAAAAGTAAGATTTCGGTGCGCTATCCCTTAGTAGAGATGGCAACTGGATTGCTGTTTTTGCTGGTTTTTTGGAGGTTTGGAGGGAATTGGCAAGTGCAAACTCTGGGGTACTGGGCTTTTTTCAGCTGGTTACTCACTTTATCCCTCATCGATCTAGATACAATGACCCTACCCAATCCCCTCACTCAGTCTGGGTTAGTTGCTGGTTTGGTGTTTCAGGTGTCTGCTGGTTTGCAATCCTCAGTAGGGCTAAGCGGGTTAGTCAATCAGTTGATGTTAGGCATCGTTGGCGCAGTGGTAGGTATATGGGTGTTTGACATTATTGCCTTTGTGGGAGCGATGGCTTTTGGACAAGCAGCAATGGGTGGGGGAGATGCTAAACTAGCGGCGATGATGGGAGCTTGGTTGGGGTGGCAGTATTTGTTGTTGGCTGGGTTTCTGGCTTGTGTGGTAGGAGCCTTTGCTGGTGGAGGCGCGATCGCGCTTGGCTTGCTTAACCGCCGTCAACCGATGCCTTTCGGCCCATTTTTGGCACTAGGAGCTGTTTTGACAGTTGTCTGGGGTGAAGCGCTTTTGTCCTCCTACTTGCGGCTATTTTTTCCACTCAACTACTGAGTGTAAAGACCGTGCCTCCCGAACAAATCGTGAGAGTTAAAAGTATTTGGAAAACGGTATACTTGGCAACTTATTGCCAAGTTATGAATAGCAATAGTATTTTTAGGACATAGTAGTATCCATCTGATTTTCCCAAAGACTGCCGTATCATTTATCTATTGAAATAAATTAGTGTGTTGGATTACCCTGAAAACAAACTGCGTTCGCTGGGAAGCTGAATTAATGCAGCAATTACTAGCAGCTCATCAAATACCTAGTCGGATTCTCGATCTGGGTGTGTCGTCCTATCTGGGGCAGGGGAGTCCAGCAGCCTTGCAAGTGCGCTTAGAGGAGCAATGGACGGCCTTGCTACTATTAAGTCCGATTGATGAGGAAGAGCAAGCAGGGCAACTTGAAAGTTAACAAGAATTAGAGGTTTTCTATGTCTTTATTCGATTGGTTTGCAAATCGACCAAAATCTGGTCAGAACAGCCAACAGCGTCAAGAACGTGAGATTGCTGATGGTCTATGGACTAAATGTGAAGCTTGTGGGGTGCTGGCTTATACCAAAGACCTCAAAACTAATCATGTGGTTTGTTTGGAGTGCAATCATCACATGCGGATGAACAGCGACGAACGCATCCGTCAGCTGATTGATGCCAACACATGGATGCCTATAGATGAGGGAGTGCGTCCGACCGATCCTCTGAAGTTCCGCGATCGCAAAGCCTATAGTGACAGGTTGCGAGAAAGCCAAAAAAGCACAGGTTTGGTAGACGCCGTGCAAACCGGACTAGGCAATATAGAGGGTTTGCCAGTCGCCCTCGGTGTCATGGACTTTCGCTTCATGGGCGGCAGCATGGGTTCTGTAGTTGGAGAAAAACTCACCCGCCTGATTGAAAGAGGCACACGGGAACACTTGCCAGTGGCGATCGTCTGTGCCTCAGGTGGTGCCCGCATGCAAGAGGGCATGTTGAGCCTGATGCAGATGGCCAAAATATCAGGCGCTTTGGAGCGACATCGGGAAGCTAGACTGCTTTACATTCCGATTCTGACTCACCCCACGACTGGAGGCGTCACGGCCAGTTTTGCCATGCTAGGAGACATTATCCTAGCCGAGCCAAAAGCTACAATTGGGTTTGCCGGTCGTCGCGTTATTGAGCAAACTCTCAGGGAAAAGCTACCGGAAGATTTTCAGACGTCTGAGTATCTCCTGCTGCACGGCTTTGTCGATGCCATTGTGCCCCGCCCTCAATTAAAGAAAACTCTGGCAAGTTTGATTCGCCTCCACCAACCCCTACCGGATACGTTGCCAGTAATTTCGTTTCCAGAAGCCTTGAGCTTAAGAGTTAGAGGGCAGGATTGAGCCCCAAATGTACTGATCTCAAGCAGAAAATGGGCTTTTCTCGTTTTTGGGATGGGAATTGGGGATACGGTGATTGGCATGACTCTCGTAGCTAGATTCTTCTCTTTTCCAGTCCCTAACCCCCTCCTGCCCAGTATTCATAACGAAGTAAAGAATATTAGAGACTTGAGAAAACGTAGCACCAGAGTGGTGTAAGACGTATTTTGCTTGCCACTTTCTTCCGTCGGCATACCCATATGTTGCCGAAAGTAGGCCGATCTGATTATCCGTAGGATGGGTAGAGCGTCAGCGAAACCCATCGAACCTCCACAAATGTCGGATTTCGGGACTCAAACGCCACTTCGCTCAACGGGAGGAACCCCCGCACACGAGTGGCTCCTCATCCTATGCTAGATTCTCAGGTTAACCATGTCCGCTTACTTAACAGGAAAGTGAGGCAGTATATATGCTAATTTCTAGTGGACAAAATGTGAAAAAATGGTACATAGAGTTTAAGGTAAGCAGGAACTCTGATGAAGAGCGACTGTATAGAGGGAATTGATACCCCCGACAAGGCTAAATGAGATTGAGAATGAGCCTTGGAAAGAATCTCACATGACAATCCATTAGGGTTTAAGGGTGAGTGTGTCAAATTAGAGTGGCTCAATCATTAAGCGGTCAGCCAACAATCATGGGTTTTGCAGACCTGTCAATTGCGGAAATCGCCGCAGACTACAACCTGCCTACAGAGGAGGTTCTACGTCTGTGCGATCAGTTGGGAATTGCCTATAAAAGTCCTCAGACCCGTTTGGCTCTAGAGGATGCCAAGGCAGTCATTTCTAACATTCTGTCTCAAAGACAGGATTCAGGCGCTGACGGTAGTGGTTGAGCATACCAACGAAAGAGCCAAACTTTGAGGAAAGGCACCAACCATGCTTAAGCGATACATCTGGCTTGCTGTGGCCACTGTATTCTTCACATTTCAGATGATTGTAGGGAGTGCGACAGCACTCGAATTAGATGGGACAACCCGCACGATACCAGCAAATGATCGGGGCGAGAAAGTTACCCTTAGCCTTAAAGAAGTTAAGGAAGGCAAACGCCTTTTTAACTACGCCTGTGCTAAGTGCCATGCGGGGGGAGTCACGAAGACAGATTTTAACGTGGGACTTAGTCCCGAGGATCTAGCCGGGGCGACACCGCCACGGGACAACATTGCTGCTCTTATAGATTACTTGCATCATCCCACGACCTATGATGGGGAAACAGACATTACTGAACTGCACCCAGCCACTGAAAGTGCAGATATTTTTCCTGAGATGAGAAATCTGACGGAAGACGATCTGTATGCGATCGCAGGCCATATTCTCCTACAGCCGAAAGTTGTGGGTGAGCAGTGGGGCGGAGGTAAAGCAGTACGCTAGTAGCAATTGGTTAGCTATTAGCTATTAGCTTGTGGGATGCTCGTCCTCGCCTTAAGAATTTTTCTAAACCGTGAGTGCGCAACAACTCAATCAGGCTAATAGCTAATAGCCAATCCCTAGAAGGCAACATTCCTAATGCTACGTCGATTATTCTCTATTCCTTTTATAGTCATTGTAGTCTTAGCCCCATTGCTGGCTGTTGTTACGGTCAGCTTACCAGCTCAAGCCTCGGCGATTGACCCATACGTTATCCGATATTTGCGAGTCACAGAGCCAATTGCTTTAGATGTAAACAAGCAAGGTGAGACTCGCCTGTTTTCTCCGGAAGCTCTATCTCGTGGCAAACATCTGTTTGAGAAAAACTGCTTGAACTGCCATGTAGGGGGCGCGACTTTGCCAAATCCGCGAGTTTCTCTCGGAAAGGATGCCCTTACCAGTGCCACCCCACCCCGCGACAACATCAAGAGCTTAGTCGCCTTTATGAGGCAACCAATGACCTACGATGGGACTGAAGAGACCTTCTTCTGTCGCCAAGTACCGGAAACTTGGATGTCACAAGCATTGGTGGAAGATTTAGCGGCTTTTATCCTGGTAGCATCGCAAAAGGCTTCAGGTTGGGGTACCGATAGTTTCTGAAGCCTGCATTTATTGAGAAAAAGCTCGGCTAGCGCACCAGATTTACAGAATGATGTTTAGAGACGTATACGTTAAAGCTAAAATAGTATAGAAGAAGTTGAACAAAAATTTTGGGAGGAAACGATGAAATTCAGACTGACAATTCTACGGAGCTTAGGATTAATACTTTGTACATTGCTGTTAGTAGTCTCTAGCTTTGTGATGTCAGCAAATCCAGCCGCCGCAGAGACTTATACAGTTAAGATGGGCAATGACAAGGGGCTGCTGAAGTTTGAGCCAGCTAAACTCACAATTAAGACTGGTGACACTGTCAAGTGGGTTAACAACAAGCTTGCTCCCCATAATGCTGTCTTTGATGGCAATGCAGTACCAGGAGGAGATAAGGCTCTGGCTAGTAAGCTGACTCACACAAAGTTACTGTACTCTCCTGGTGAATCCTACGAATCAACATTCTCAACACCAGGTCAATACACCTACTATTGTCAACCTCACCGTGGTGCGGGAATGGTTGGTAAAATCACTGTCAGCGAGTAATATCGCAGTCCACTCTGGCAGGCAACTGAATAAGAGTGGCGCACTCGTTTAAGTTGTCTTCTTCTCTGTGTTGAGCCGAGAAAGCCTTGAGGAACTTAAAATAGTTCTGCAAGGCTTTTTTATTAATCAGGTATATGGGTTGTTAGTGAATGCATCTTACTTTCGGAGAAACTCCTTCAGAACCGCACCAACCCTCTGCTTACTAAGAGAGGACTAAGGCGGTTGATCAGGAATACATTTGCTGGCCCTGAGATACTTCTGTTATTAGTAGTTGATATGCACAAGCATTACTACATAATAACTTCAGTCGCTAACCTATAATAAATAACATCCATCATGCTTAAATGCAGTTAAAATATAACTTAAATGCGCAACAGCTTATTAAGTGCTATAACTGTTTAGATAGAGTAAATTGACAGTCCACAGTTGAGTAAATAGCTACAGTTTTAGGAGAACCAAGTTGAAAAAATTTTTATTAGTTGTAATGTTGGCAATTGCTGTGTGGACTTTTACCTCCACTGAGGCGGTTTTGGCTGATGCACTTAATGGTGCGAAAATATTTAATGCCAACTGTTCGGCTTGTCACTTGGGTGGTGGCAATGTCGTCATAGTCAATAAAACTTTGAAGAAAAGTGCATTAGAAAAGTACGGGATGAACTCAACGGATGCCATCATTAGACAAGTGACAAATGGCAAAAATGCCATGCCAGCCTTCAAGGGACGTCTGAATACCAAACAAATTGGAGAAGTTGCTACCTATGTTCTAGAACAATCTGAACGAGGCTGGTAGCTTTTGAAATTCTCAAAGCGACTTCCTTAGCTGAGACTAAATATCTCAAAATATAGAGGTTTTTAATTATAGTAGACAAACCATAATGTAAGTTAAGAATTACGGTGATCATCTTCAATGGATGAGATAAGTAGCCCACTTGTTGAACTTCCGGTTCAATTAAGTGCCTGACTGCTAGGTCAGAGTGAGTGCTGCCTCATGTTATCTTGTTCCCAACAGTTGAATATTGGGGAAAAACGCCTGTGGTTCCACTGCGTGACGATAATCCTACGCAAATCACTCCTTATGTGACCTATGGACTGATTGCTGTAAATATTTTGGTTTTTTTATATGAGCTGACTTTAATGTCAGCCGGTGAGCGACAGCTGAACGCATTTTTTCAAGTTGCTGCCTTTGTTCCCTGTAAACTCTCAGGCAGCTGTGTCCGCGCAGCCTTGAGTCAGCCGATACCTGAGTGGCTGACGCTTGTAACTTCACAGTTCCTGCATGGTGGTTTTTTGCACATTGCCGGTAACATGTGGTTTCTGTGGATCTTTGGCAACAACGTTGAAGACAAACTGGGACACATCAAGTACTTGATTTTTTACCTAGCTTGTGGAATTTTGGCTGGTTTAACCCAGTGGTTCTTTTCCCAAAACTCTGGAGTTCCTTCCTTAGGTGCTAGTGGCGCGATCGCTGGCGTTCTAGGTGCTTACATTATTAGGTTTCCCCAAGCACAGGTTCTGACGTTGTTTCCGATCGGGCCTTTCATCACCTTCCCCAGACTCCCCGCCTACTTCTTCCTAGGTTGGTGGTTTGTGCAGCAGGCTTTGTATGGAATTGCTAGCCTTGGGCCACGCACGAACATCGGCATGGAGAGTGGCGGCGTTGCCTACTGGGCTCACGCTGGTGGCTTTGTGTTCGGGGCGATCTTGGGGCCATTGCTGGGATTGTTCTCTAACGGGTCGAGGCATGAGTGGTGAAGGGGAGAAAAATCAGTCTTGGCAGAGATGACTAGGTTGGCAAGCTTTCCTAATCCTATTGCTCAGACGTTTGATTTTTTAGGAAGATACTCATGGTTCCCCTGCGCGACCTAAATCCCATTCGCATCACTCCGTATGCCACCTATGGATTGATTGCTGCAAATATTTTAGTTTTTCTATATGAGCTAACTTTGGCTCAACCCCAGATCGAAAGGTTTTTTCAAGCTGCCGCCGTCGTTCCCAGAGAGCTAACGGCTAGCTTTAATGGTGTCCATGTGAATCAGTTTGAGCCAGAGTGGTTAACACTAGTAACATCGCAGTTCCTGCACGCTGGTTTTTTACACGTAGCAGGTAACATGTGGTTTTTGTGGATCTTTGGCAACAACGTTGAAGAAAAGCTAGGACATATTAAGTACTTGATTTTTTACATAGCTTGTGGGGTACTGGCAGCGTTAACTCAGTGGTTGTTTTCCCCTGAATCTAGCATTCCTTCCCTGGGAGCTAGTGGCGCGATCGCGGGCGTCATGGGCGCTTATATTCTCCGATTTCCCGATGTACAGGTTTTGACGTTAATTCCCATCTTTCCCTTCTTCCCAACTGTTCGACTTCCTGCCTTGCTCTTCCTGGGTTTTTGGTTCGCGGAACAAGCCTTCAACGGTGTTGCCGGTCTTGAGGTTCCGGTCAACGTTGGCATGGAACACGGCGGAACTGCTTACTGGGCTCATGCTGGTGGCTTTCTCTTCGGGGCAATCTTGGGGCCATTGCTGGGATTGTTTTCTCCTAGAGAAGTGACTTCTGAAGAAGTCTGATCTGATACTGCACTCGTCAGAAACTGAG
>CAZZWA010000020.1:7056-11318 GCA_964657555.1 uncultured Microcoleus sp. | reverse complement strand
ACTGAAGAAATTCCCCATTCCCAACACTACAACTTCATCGCTGACTTTGGCACTGATTTTTCTTCTATCTCTTGTTGCCTCAGATGCATTTGTAAAGCATCTCTAGCAGCAGGCGGTGGTAAGACCTTATCCACGCCGTTGATAATTGCTCCTAACAGAGGCAACTCCTCATCTTCAGTCAATTCATCGGCTGCCTCGCTGAGCATATTGCTTTGAGTGAAGCCCGGTCGAGTGACCAGCAACATACCATCAGCATAGGTTTCCAACGTCAGTGCATCATTGCACCTACTCAAAGATGGCGTGTCTAAAACCACAAAGTCAAAGCGGACTCGGGCATCCTCCAGCAACCGTCGAAATTCGTTAGATTCGAGGATAGCTGCCACATGCTGCACTGGAGTGGGACTCGGTACGATGTAGAGATTTTCCACATCTGGGACTAACCGGATACACTCACTGAGCTGGCCATAGTAGCGCAGGGGTTCAATGCTAGCATCTGGATCGGGAGCCACTTTGAGAGACTTGGCACTTGTCGGCGATCGCAAGTCTGCTTCCACCAACAGAGTGCGCTTACCCGCCCTCGCTGCCGCTATGGCCAAGTTATAAGCACTTGTTGTCTTCCCCTCTTCAGATTCTGCACTGGTTAGCAACAGAACCTTTAACGGTTGACTACTTTCAAGGTGGAGTTTACTACGTACCTGCTCGTAAAACTCCAGGTAAGGCGAATCTGAATCTAGCAAAAACAGCGTCTCGCCATCTCCTGGTTCCAAGGCCAGCAAAGGTAACTCACCCAGCACCTGCACATCTCGTTGCCGCAGCACCGCCTTGATTTCCTCTGGGGTGTAGCATAGGGTGTCTAGGGCAGCTAACAAGAATATCAACCCAGCCCCTGTCACCAATCCCACTAACCCACCTGCTCCTAACACCAACAGGACTGGCAGCTTCTGCTGAATGTCAGCAGCTATTTCTGGCTGTTGAGCAGTCATGCTAAGGCTACTGACCGTCTCTGCCTCTGCTGCCTGGGCATCCGTTAAGGCTACCTCCATTTTGGAGTAGAAGTTTTGCTGTAGTTGCACCTGCTGTTGTAGCCGCACTTGCTCTAGCTGCTTGCTAGGCAGCTTCGTATACTCCTGCCGGAGTTCCTGCTCGTTGTTGCGGTTGGCGACATACTGCTGTCGGAGCGTCTCCTGCTGGGTTTGTAAAGCTACTAGCTGGTTTGCCATCTGCTGTCGTACAGGGTCGAGGCTGCTGTCAGCACGGATTTTAGCAGGCAGCGCATTCAGTTTGATTTTGCCCTGACCGCCCATCACCTCATCAGCTCGCTCCTGTAGCAGTTTCTCAAAGGTTTGTTGCTTCTTTTGCAACTCAATCATTGTTGGGTGTGTAGGCCGCAAATCTTGACTGAGGATTTTTAGCTGGTTTTCAATTTGCTGTAGCTGGTCTCGCAGGCTACGGATAATCGGATCGGCACTAAGAGCAGAAGACGTGTAAGCTTGATCTGGATTTAAGCCCAATCGACGTTGCAGACTGTTGACTTGGGTGTCAAGCCCTCCCAATGTCAGCTGAATCTGCCGTTGCTGCTGTCGAGCGCCAATAATCCCGTTCAGTGTGCTGCCATCCTGAGCTGCCAAAATTGCCGGTCCTTCTGTGTGGATGTAACGCTCTAGTTTATCTTGAGCGTCCTGAAGTTTTTTCTTCTCATCAGGCAAGCGTTTGCTAATAGAATCAATAATCGCTTTTAAACGAGCGCTGTTTATAGAACGGCTGCGCTCTACCATTGCCTTCGTTAAGTTTGTGACTATGAAGGCTGCTCGCTTTGGCTCGCTATCAGTATAGATCACCTGAATATTTTGTGGCCCTGGTGCCGCATCCTTATCTTTTCCCTTAGCTCCTCCCTTGGCAGCACTAGGAAAATTGACTCTTGACTTCTGGCGGAGTTTGTTTGGCTCGACATTCACCTGCGCTGCCACTCCTTTGACCAAACTTTCATCTAGCAACATGGCCTCGGTCAGTTGCTTACCTTGCTCTTGAATTTGAGGCCCAGTCGTCGTAAACGGGGTTTGAGGAGGGTTAAAAGTTAGTACACCTATAGCTTGATAGGTTATGGGAGGCGGTGGCAGCATGGCAATGACACCCGATACGCCCACACCAACACAAAAGGTAGCTAATGGAATGAACTTGTATTGATCGAGGGCAATGAAATAGCGCTTGACAAGGGGTGGGGTCATGGCCGTTTAGGGGGATACTAAGGGCTGAGGGCTGTTGGCATCAATTATCTGCCGACATTTCTTAAATTATTAAAAAATAGTAGAAATGATAGGACACTCTGGAATGGTTGAGTAACGGTATTAAGTGCATAAGTTACTTTCCCAATGAGGCTGCGGCCAACAACGATCACATCATTATTTTGGAGCGGGATATTTTGCGAAACATCACCCAGCAGAAGCGCTTTCCCATCTACATTCTGGGTAACCGCTTTGCCCCGTTCTGGATCGAAGCGGATCAAGGCGATTTTCCGCAAGTTAGCATTGTCGGAACTAGCACCAAGCTGCGATAAAACATCAATAAAGGTGCTGCCATTTGGCACGGCAAAATTGGCAATTCCCCCATTAGCATAGCTCAAAACTCGGATATTGATGCTCTGTTGGGAGAGGTTGGTCTTGGCAACCAGCGTGCGGTCATAGTCTTGTATTGTGGCGATTTCTAGTTTTGGGATGACCACGGCATCGCCATCTTGCAAACGCAAATCTGGTACGGGCTGTCCGTTTTGCAGTGGGGTAAATAGGTCAACTCTTTGCTCAATTACCGAACCATCAATCAGGGTGCGGCGCACGATAACTGAACGTAAGTCAGCGTTGCTGGTAGCACCACCAGCTACTAGCAGCGCCGAGGTAATTAGAGAGGCGGGTGCCAGAGTGTAGAAGCCCGGTCTAAGCACTTCCCCTAATAGAGTCACTTGCGCTGGACGGGGAGTTGCTAGTGTTACAGTGAGATCGGGCTTAACTATGTAGCGATTCAGGGCCAGACGAAGACGTTCCTTGGCTTCTTCCAAAGTCAGACCCACCAGAGGCAGCGATCCCAGTAGAGGTGTGACAATATTGCCTTCAGTATTAATAATGGCTGAAAAACTTTCAGAGGGAAGACCTCGAACGACCACAGAAATCGCGTCTCCTTTTCCCAGCCTGTAGACATTAAACTTGCTTGATGGACTTACCTGTTCTGGGTAGCCAATGGGTGGCACTGGATTTGTCGGATCAAAGGTAGGCGGCGGGTTGAGACTCGGTATACCCCGGTTCTGTGGTGAAGTCGGTAAATTGGGTAAGGTTTGACTAATTATGGGGGCAGCAAAGACTCTTGAATTGGCTATGCCCAATAGCGCTGAGCATAGCATGATGGAGGCACTTGTATGGAGACTGACTAAGGAGAGAGCTTTTAACTGGTAGCCCCATTTTGAATTTTTCATAGTTGTTAGTTCTAATAACTAATAATTAAGGATTGGTATTAAAGCCGCCTCAACTGTTTTACCAAGGGATTCAGCCAAGGTACGCGTAGTCTCAATGTCACCCAAGGGCTGAATCGGAATATGCAGGCTAACTGCAACCCAAGGAATACGACGCCGACGCCACTGGGCGAGTTGATCAGCAAAAAACCAATGGCTGGGATCTGGGTTACCTCCATCCGGTGTAGCATACCACTGCAATACAGCAAAGGTTTGGCGTTGATTCCAAGCACGAAAAAAACGGGCTTCGACCTTAGCAGTGGGTAAAGTTGCCAGTTGCCCCTTTACCTGTGATGCATCAACCGTAAAATTTAATCGGCGCTCGGAATCAGTCTCCCATACCTTAGACCTATTAATCTCCTGAGCGCTGTTTTGCAGAAGAAGCCATTCCTGAGACCCATTAATGTCCATCCACTCCACCTCTGGCTGATCCTTATTACTTTTTTGGGGAAGTAGCAGCAGAATTACTGGTTTCTGGCCATCTTGCTGGAATTCCTGCTCAAACCACTTATGACCGCCAATAAGTTGTAGCTGCTGTTGTTTAATCTGCCAACCGGGAAGCATCACCCCTGTCTTTCCTAAACTATTCAGCTGTTTGATGTTGGTCAGTGGCAGTGGCTGCGTCCAAGGCCAGTATCTTGTCAAGTAACCGGGAACTGCTGCGGTTGCCACCAGCACCAGCAGAAAACACAGCACGGCAACTCTAGAAAATGGAAACCGCTGCATTAACGAGGCAGTTTTCATGGCAAAAAGGCTGAAGGATGAA
>CAZZWA010000020.1:0-6956 GCA_964657555.1 uncultured Microcoleus sp. | reverse complement strand
AAGGATGAATTGTGAAAGTTGCAGGTTGAAACAAGGGGGTTAAATTTTCACAAAATAGGGCGGGAGACTGGAAGCCCTCTGGCTACCATACGGGAAGCTACCTGAGGCAGGAGGCACGAAGCCCCCCGTGCTTTAGCCGGGGGTGCTGACTTTATTCTTGATCCTTTTGAGGCTCGTCTGAGCCGTATTTTTCAATCGCCATTAGTAAAAGCACAATGAAACCCAACATGCAGGCAGAGTAAATGTCCCCGCCCCACCCCGCGTGCAGCACCTCAAATGCTTTCTCTTGATTAGTGCCATGAAAGAAGGTAAGCAAGGTGTTGCGGATGATATTACCAAGGATGCTAGTGACAACCGCACCGACTAACAACAAAATGGTCTTCTTGCGCGAAATCCAAGCTCCAGTCCAATAAAGGAGCATAATGGCCACGTAAATACTAGTGAACAGCATCTTGAGGCCCGCGCAGAAAGGTGCTACTTCCACAATTCTGCCGTTAACGAATAAGTAAATCTGCTCAACGGTTACGTTGAAGCCGAACTGATTGAGGATAAACCCAGCTGCCCCGGCGATAAATGTCTGTAGAGGCACAGTGTATGGTGCTAGCAAGTAGGGAACGGGTGCTGGCGTTGCCAAAAAGACTAGCAAAAGTGGAAAGCTGTGTAATTTAAAGCCAGGAATACCTTTGAGCCACAGGCAAAGTCCAGCTAACACAGCGGGAAATGACAAATTTACCGCGTAAGGCACGCCGCTAAGATACAAAACCCCTCCAAATAAGAGCAAGGCCGCACCTAGCGGATGGGCTGTATCTGGTAGTTTGCGCCACTGGAAGCGGTGCATCCAGCTAATATAAGCAGCAAAAGGCAAGCCAATCAGACCGTGGCTGAAGTATTCATGTTCAATACTGATAGTTTTGTTCAGCCAGCCATCGTACCAGTGGAAGATCAGGGGAGCATAGAGAATTACGATACAAGCAATGATGGCAACCGAGAGCAAGTGACGCTCGATGGCAATAGGAATTTTCCGCCCGATTTGCATAGTTTTACCCCGAAATTACCGCAGTGGGATGACTGCTGTGAGTAGAAGAAAAGTTGCAGGCAATGTCTTTACAAGCCAGCAAGGCATCAACCACATAATGGATTTGGGTTTTGTTTAAGCCTGGATACATGGGTAAAGATAAAATTTCGCGGCACAGAACCTCAGCATGGGGAAAGTCACCAACTTGATATCCTAAATATTGAAATGCTGGTTGGAGATGACAGGGAATGGGGTAATGGATGCCGGTTTGAATACCTTGAGCCGCCAGTTTTTCCTGGATGCTCTGTCGATCACTCGTCGAAGCACCGCCCAAGCGAATCACGTATAGATGATATACGTGTCCAATACCGCTTTGATTCTGGAGGGGCGAAATTTTCTCTGTAAATAATTGGTGCTCTTGCTTGTTGTCTGTCAATAAAATATCGTATTGCTGGGCAATCTGGTTGCGTGATTGGTTCCACTCTTGCAAGTAAGGCAGTTTGACGTTGAGTACAGCTGCCTGTAGGGTATCGAGTCGGCTGTTAGTGCCTAGTTCTGTGTGAAAGTACTTTTTATGTGCGCCATAGTTGCGAAGCGATCGCACTTTTTGTGCCACCACTGCATCGCTAGTGAGCAGCATGCCCCCATCTCCCAAGCATCCTAAATTCTTACTGGGATAGAAGCTAAAGGCAGCTGCTAACCCTACAGAACCTGCACGATATCCCTCTCTTTCTGCTAAGTGTGCTTGGGCAGCATCTTCAAAGATCTTCAAATTGTGAGCAGCCGCAAAATCCAGCAACTGGCGAGGGGAAACCATCTGACCGTAGAGATGCACTGGCAATATCACCCTAGTCTTGGCCGTCACAGCCTTGTCTGCTGCTTGCAGGTCAATCAGCGCTGTTTGTGGGTCGCAATCTACTAAGACTGGTGTCGCCCCAGCATGTATGACCCCAATCAGGGTGGCCACAAAAGTGTTTGCCGGTAAGAGCACTTCGTCGCCAGCACCAATGCCGCATGCTTGCAATCCCAGGGCGATCGCATCCGTTCCAGATGCTACCCCCACCCCATATTCTGTATGGCTCTTGTGCGCAAATGACTCCTCAAACTGAGTCAGAGCTTGGCCCAACACAAAGTCTCCTTTTTGCACTACAGACTGGATTGCCTGTTCTAGCTCGGATTGAATTGGCTGGTGTTGCACTGAGAGGTCAACAAAGGGAACCTTCATAGAGATATCTTGGTTCATAAGCTGTTTTGTATTATTGGCATCTGTCTAGAGCAAAAGGCACCCTTTTCATCTATTTACAAGCGAGATGATATTAAATATATACAGATGTTACTTTCTGGTATGGTATTTAATATCTTGGTATCAATCCATATCCATTTTTTATGCATCATAACTATTTATTAGTATATCTTGACAATACCTAAAAATTAGACTTTACACAATATTTATTTTATAATTGAGATAATTATAAAATTTATTGACTAATTTGTGTTACCTATCTCTTTTATAGGCTTCAGATTTATAAGGATATTTACAATAACTACAACGTTATTTGGGCATCTACAAACTAGGTTGAATTTTTGAACTAGAGCTAAATTAACTTAATCAAATTAATAACTAACTATAGGTTGATTGCTTCAATCATGAGATTATAGTTACTTATTTTTCCCGCTTAAAGCTATTTATTAAAGTATAAAATGGACTGGCCATACTGCCAATAAAAAATTCCATCTCGCAGGCAGTGATTAAATCACTTTTAACTTGCCATCGATACTTGACAAAATGTAGTGCAATTCTGCGCATGTTTCCTAAAATAGTTCTAGCCATAATTAAAGGTTTTTGCCAACTTTCGGCATTAATCATTAACAGAGAGCACGTAGACAAACCACAGCCACGAGAAATAGAGAGCAAGTAGTCTCGTTCTAGTCGCCAGTGTGGAATTTGATGATAAGAGTGCATGGCGGGGTTATACCATATTTCCCAACCTGCTTTATGCAGGTACAGTAATGGCTCATAATCATCACCTTGCACCATGACTCCAGGCAGTTTGCCAGTGAGCGCAGGACGACTGGGAACGCTTTCACGCCATGCTTGTTTGCGGACAACCAAGGCAGCCCCAGGAGGAAGTCTTAAGTTTTCCGGCTCAAATAGATGAGGATTTGGCCCGTGCTCTCTAATAGCTAGGAAAGCTTGTATTTTATTAAAATTTGGCGGTGGTTCCACTTCAAACTCTCCGTGGATTTGACCGCTATAGGCACCAGCTTTTGGATGTTCTTGACTGAAGGAATAGGCTGCGGCTAGCCAATTAGAGTCAGGCAGATTATCATCATCAATGAAACAAATTAATTCTCCTTCAGCTTCCCGAACAGCTCGTTGTCTGGCAAAAGCAGCTCCTTGTTCTGACTCAAAATAATACTTTAATGGATAAGCTGGAGACCAGTTAGCAAGGTAATCTTGAACAACTTTGGCGGTACCGTCGGTACTATTATTATCTATGATAATAATTTCCCAGTTGAGGTGTTCTACTTTTGTTTGCTCTCCCAGCCTTTCTAAAAGCTTGGGTAAGCGGCTCTCTCCATTATAGGTAGGAATAGCTACCGTTAAGTCCACCGATATGTTTAATAGCATGAAAAATCAAGCTTGCAGAAAGGTGAATACTAATTTGATGCATAAATTGTCTTTTTATTACTTTTTATCTTTTGTTTTTCAATCCTTGTTCCAAATAGCCGTTTCTCCATAAGTAAAAAGGGCTGATAGCGCTGCTCAAAAATAGTTGCATTTCACAGGCTGCTATTAGATCTGTCTTCACTTTAAATCCGTGTTTAAGTAAGTGAAAAACTATTTTACGCATGTCGTTGGCTATATAAGCCAAGCAAGCAATAGGTCTTTGCCAGGGCTTGATATTCAACATCCGCGTGACATGGCGGCTCAGTCCAATTCCCCGGATAAAGGGAATTAAGTATTCTCTCTCTAGACGCCAATGAGGGATTTTGTGGTGGATTTCCATGGCTGGGTTATACCAGATTTCCCAGCCTCCTGCTCGAAGGTAAGACAACATCTCTAAGTCCTCACTAGCGAGCATATTACCATTTGTTCTGCCTGTTAAAATCATCTGCTCTGGTACGCTTTTCAACCAGGCTTGCTTACGCACAACTAAGCCAGCTGAGGGAGGCAGTAAATTTGAGGAGGGGTCATACAGCAGCGGCACAAAGCCCCGCTCATTGATAGCTAGAAAGGGGAGGATTCTTTGAAAGCTTTCAGGAGGAGCGACTTCAAAAGCACCGTGGATCTGACTGGCGTAAGCTCCAGCATCTGGGTATTTTTGACCAAAAACATATGCTTTGTGCACCCAGTCTGGCGCTGGTAAGTTGTCATCGTCGAGGAACCCAATCAGTTCTGCTCTGGCTTCTGTAAAAGCGCGGCGTCGTGCAAATGCTGCACCCTGCTGGCGTTCAAAGCAGTATCTCAATGGGTAAGCCTGAGGCCAATCCGCTTGATAAGTGCGGACAACTTTGGCAGTGTTATCTGTGCTGTTGTTATCTACAACTATAACTTCCCAGGAGAAAGCTTCCGTGTGAAGTTGTGATCGCAGCCGTTCTAGCACCTCTGGTAGACGCTTTTCGCCGTTATAAGTCGGAATAGCGACAGTAAAATTTAATGACATATTTTTGGTGATGGTAGTATATGAATAGCCCCTGACATTTTTAATATGCCCATTTTTGCTTTAAAACATCTCTCCAGCAACAGAGTTTATGGCAAAAGCATCAGATTTCTATAACGGTCAGCTGCAACTAAGGCGCTCACGTTCATCTGAGAAGTCCCAGTCTCAATGATGACTCGCTCGTTGCGTGAATGTTTAATCTGAGGCTTTAAATAGTCATTGTGGAGAAATGAACTGCATAACCTCATTGAGTATGTAGTAGGTCTTAACACCAGAAAACTAGTTGACTGTTCATTATTCATAGTTAATAGCGGGAAATAAGCTGGCAAACTATGAACAATGAACCACAAACAACCTGTGATGGAAGCGCCGCGACGCTTTTCAAGTCCGCGATCGCTCAACCCCTTCAATTAGGATTGCTGAACTGGTGCTCCAGTCACTTCAGGGAAGCAAACTTTTGTACCCCCTAGACCACAATACCCGCCAGGGTTTTTGGCGAGGTACTGCTGATGGTAGCTTTCAGCGTAGTAGAACACAGGGGCATCTAAAATCTCAGTCGAGATCGTCCCATAACCCATTGCGTTCAGGGCTGGCTGATAAGCGTCTCGCGATGCTTCTGCCTGCTGCCTTTGGTTCTCGGAATACACATAAATTCCTGAACGGTACTGAGTACCAACATCATTGCCTTGACGCATACCTTGAGTAGGATCGTGGTTTTCCCAGAAAACTTTGAGGAGAGCTTCGTAGCTAATCACTTTTGGGTCAAAAACAACGCGAACCACTTCATTGTGACCAGTCTGTCCCGTGCATACCTCTTCATAGGTAGGGTTTGGGGTTATTCCAGCTGTGTAACCTACAGCAGTAGTAAAAACTCCGTTAAGCTGCCAGAATTTGCGTTCTGCCCCCCAGAAACAACCCATACCAAACATAGCTATTTCTAGTCCATCGGCATAAGGGGGTAAGAGTGAATGACCATTTACGTAATGATGGGCGGGTACTGGCATGGGCTCAGTCCGTCCCGGTAATGCCTCTTGAGGAGTGGGTATCGTTAGCTTCTTCTTGCCAAATCCGAATAACACCATAAATTCTGACTCTAATTTTTGATCCGCTTGTTGACCTTGCTTAAATCTATTGTAAGTGTTTGTACTCTCTGCCTCGGAAAACGAGTGTCTTGCGAGTATAAAAACTGGGGGCTTTCCGGGAGAGCGCTCATCTGTGCATCCCGTCTTGATGTTACTGAGGATGGAGCAGAAAATAGACAAAAGGCTACAATCCTGTGTGGAGTGTCTTGAGAAAATAGCGGATGGGTGATTTCACGCGTCGGAAATTTATTATTGTTAGCTCGCTAGCAGCAGGATTTGCCTTGGCAGTACAGCCGATATCTGCCCAAGTCATTACTACAAATACGAAAGACTTGGAGGCAGGCCAAGTGAAGATTCCCGTAGTCGATGGGGAAATTCCAGCTTATCGGGCGAAGCCTGCTACTGGCAAGAATTTCCCAGTGGTGTTAGTCGTGCAGGAAATCTTCGGCGTGCACGAACACATCCAGGATATCTGTCGCCGCTTTGCCAAACTGGGTTATTTGGCGATCGCCCCTGAACTGTTTGCTCGTCAAGGCGATGTTTCTCAACTTACTGATGTTCGAGAGATTGTCAGCAAGGTTGTCTCAAAAGTTCCAGATGCCCAAGTCATGTCAGATTTGGATGCAACCGTTGCTTGGGCAGAAAAATCAGGTCAGGGAAACATCAGCAAACTAGGTATTACAGGCTTTTGTTGGGGTGGGCGGATCGTCTGGCTGTACGCAGCTCATAGCCCCAATGTAAAAGCTGGAGTTGCCTGGTACGGAAGATTGGTGGGTGAGTCTACACCCTTAACGCCCAAATATCCAATTGACATTGCCTCTGAATTGACAGTGCCAATCCTGGGGCTTTACGGTGGTAGCGATAATAGCATTCCTGTTGAGACAGTAGAACAAATGCGTGACCGCCTTAAAGCTGGGAACAGTGGCTCAGAAATTATTCTTTATGCAGACACACCGCACGCTTTTTTTGCTGACTACCGCCCCTCTTATCGCAAACAGCAAGCACAGTCTGGCTGGAAACATCTAAAAACTTGGTTGAGCAAGCACGGAGTTAGCTGATCGGCTGCTGTGTGTTTAAATTGCCAAACCTCTCGTTAAGACCGTCCGTTGCTCTTGGTCAATGGTCTGTTGTCAGGTTTTAACTCAAATCTGAACTTAATCCCCAGCTCCCTTTTCTCTTAGGGAAGGAGGAGAG
>CAZZWA010000019.1:14770-26875 GCA_964657555.1 uncultured Microcoleus sp. | reverse complement strand
GGCTTTCAGCCAGGGCAAGCGATCGGATTCTGAAAGTGTCACGCACCATTGCTGATTTGGCAGGGGATGAAAATCTCAAAACCCATCATGTTGCTGAGGCTATCCAATACCGCACGATAGATCGCATGCAGTAAAACTGATTGCTAAGGATCATTACCAGGTGATGAATGTCAGTTGGGATGGGCATCGTCGGGTACATGGGTGTGTGCTGCACTTGGATATTAAGGATGGAAAGATTTGGGTGCAGCACAATACAACAACGGAGATGCGAGTCGCTCATAAGTTGACGGCAATGGAAGTGCCGAAGGAGGATATAGTGCTGGGCTTTCAAGCGCCTTATGTGTGGGAGTACACGGGGTTTGGGGTAGCGTAACGGTTGCTGTCGATTGGGTTGAGTTTTGAGGTGTGCCAGCATGTCCTGGGAATCCTCAACGAGATAGAGAGTCCCGGATGTTTGAGGAGTCTGTGGCAAAAGAAGAGATGAAACGCTTGATGTTGGGGTCAGATTCCCAGGCACAACCGTTTAAGTTGATGGATTTTGGCAGGGGGTTGGTAGTGGAGACAATTGATCGAGGGGGCAATTTAAAACTCTTTTGAACTTTATGTGAAGCGGTCAGATCCAGTGAAATAAGTGGGAACACTAAAGTTAATTGAAAACAAAATAGATGTTCCGCAACCAGGTATATTGTGTCTGTAAGAACAGAATTACTACTTAGCCTCAGGAAAGAAGTTCTTGGTCCTAAAGAATCTTGCTATGAGATTTTACCGTGCCAGCAAGATCCTCGCAATGAGTTCATCACAGGTGTTCTCATCCCCAAAGATGCTACTCATGAGGATGCGAAGGAAATTGAGGGTGAGGCTGAGACTTTAGGGACTGGCATAGACGAGTATGGTGATGATGACTCAGATGAAGAAGCGCCAGTTGCTGCTGCTGCACCAGTCCTAGATCCAAAATCTCAGCCACGTTCTGTCGGTATTTCGTTTTTTCTTAGCGCTACAGATGGCGTCGATCCGTGTATAACCATTTGTGCAACTTGGGCGCGGTATCGTGATGAAAAAAATCCGCAGGGCAAGCAAGTCTTCAGGCGAGTTCCTGACTGCTACATTACACCTGAACCGATTCCTGTCACTGAAAACCGAATAATCGGCGTAACAGACCAAGTTAACATCAGCCTTCGGCGTGTACGTCTTCCCAATAATACCTATAAAGTATCCGTTTACCTGGTAAATGAGACTTCTTTGATTGACCCCTCGGAAGAGTCTGGAAAGAGGCGATTTCAGACAGGTGACATGATTTTTCAGCCTCAGATTCGGGTTGTTTGTGGGAAGAATACGGAGCTTTTACCCTTGGATAGTTTTCAGCCTTCTGATGAAAAACCTGAGTCTGGAAGTCTTGAAGAGGAGGATGAGTCATTAGCACTCATATACCGAGACTATCAAGCTTATGCTCGCGGTCACTTGTGTGCGGCTGTCTGGAAAGAAATAGATCCTGAGCGCCCCTGTCAGCAAAAAAATCCGTTGAAGTGGATTGATGGAGAAGTTATTGAGTCCCAATACGGAAAAGGGCAATGGCAGAAGTTTATTTTGCCAGACTGTAGGACAGAATACGTACCCTGTTACCCAGTTCAATCGCCTGAAATTAATTGGGATTCAAAAGAAATGGGGCAAGGGCAAGCTCCCGAGCTTAGTACGGCTAAGCTAGCCGAAACCTGGAATCCAACAGCAATGCGTGAGGCACTGCAACCACTTGTAGATGGGTATGGAGCTTGGATAAATAAACAAAACGATAAAGTTAGTGAATTAGATTCCAGATATCATCGAGCAGCTAATCGGCACTTAGCCATCTGCCATGAAGCATTGCAACGAATGCAGGAAGCTATTGATTTGATTACTCAGAATGAAAATGAAGAAGTTAGACTTGCTTTTTGCTTTGCGAATAAAGCGATTGACTTGCAAGCATCTTGGAGAAAACGAGAACAGGATTTTAATTTTAGGTGGCGACCTTTCCAGCTAGCATTCATCTTGATGAATATACCTGCGATCGCTAATCCTTTACACGAGGATCGCAGAACTTGTGATTTACTGGCTTTTGCCACTGGTGGCGGTAAGACTGAAGCATATCTCGGTCTGGCTGCTTTCACAATGGGATTGAGAAGGTTACGGTCAAAGAAGGATATTCACGGCGATCGCACTGGACATGGTGTTAGTGTGATTTCCCGATACACCCTGAGATTATTGACAATTCAACAGTTTCGTCGTGCTTTGGGGTTGATCGTTGCCTGTGAGTTGTTGCGAGTAGAAAACTTAGGAAAGGGGCGTCCAGTTGGCTGGCGACCTAAAGATTACAGGTTTAAAGATAGTAATATTTGGGGAACTACTCGCTTTTCTGCTGGCTTATGGGTTGGGGGCAGTGTTACACCCAACAGTTTAAAAGGTTTTCCACATCTCAGGATCACTGGTGCTATTGATGCACTGAAAGGTCAAAAAGCAGAGGGCGAACCTGCTCAGATTCTTAATTGCCTCTGTTGTGGTTCAATTCTGGCTATCCCGAAAGATGGGTTGAGTGCAAAGAGAGAGGGGCATACCATCTATTTAGTTATACAAGGCTCTGTCAACTCGCAGTGGCTTTCTAGTCAAGTTATACCGTTAGATGAGATGACCTCATCTCCTACTTTTAATGTTTATGGCAACAGCACTAGTGATGACTACATCACACTATCAATGACTTTCACCCTCAAGCCAGGTATGAGGGTTTTGGCTGGAAAGCTAGACGATTGGTGGAGCCATCAGGTTAAACCTTCCTTAAACTATGCACGATTAGTTCCATTTAGAATCAGTAGACCAGGGTACTTTAAAAAATCTTATATAGGTGGTAAAGGTGCAGAAAATATTGAAAATTTTGAAATTTTTTGCCCTAATCCAAAATGCTATCTAAATACAGATAAGATATGGAACGAGAAAATCCCGCTCCCATTTGATCAGAAATGTATTGGTGCTTTAGATACAGCAGACAACTTTGCTTGGGAAAAGCCACTAGAAGCTTTTAAACACAACTCAAACTCTTTAAGGATACCGATTTCTGCATTTACAGTTGATGACCAAATATATTCCCGTATTCCTTGCCTGTTAGTAGCTACGGTAGATAAATTTGCTCGGCTAGCCTTTGAGCCAAGAGCGGGAGCGCTTTTTGGAAATATCAATCACTATCACAGCAGAACAGGCTACTACCGGAATAATGCGGGAACTGATGCTCCTTCTCCGAAAACTCATATTAAAAGAGTGAATCCGCTGTTACCGCCTGACCTCATCCTACAAGATGAGCTTCATTTAATTGAGGGGCCGCTTGGGAGTATGGTTGGGCTTTATGAGACGGCTGTTGATACCCTATGCGAACAACTATATCAAGGCAGAACAGTCAGCCCCAAATATATTGCTTCTACTGCAACAGTTCGGCAGTCTCAATCACAAGTGCAATGCTTATTTGACCGTAGCGTTTTTCAATTTCCACCTCCTAGCTTATCAGCAGCAGATAGTTTCTTCGCTAGAACACCAGCCAATGTTCACCCAGTAGATACAGATACCAATAATCAGCATCCTAGTGGTCGCTTATATGTTGCTGTTTGCGCTCCTGGCAAAGGCGCTCAAACTCCCATTATCCGGCTATATACATCCATGCTTCAAAGCATTTGGGAAATTAAACAAAGTGGTTTCAGTGATAGTGATTGTGATCCATTCTGGACGCTAGTAGGGTATTTCAATGCTATTCGTGAGCTAGCTGGGGCTTTAACCCTTTATCGCCAAGATATACCTGAACGACTGAGATATATTGCAGAGGCTAGAGAAGTTTCTGAAAGAGATTTAGGCGAAGAAATTGAACTTTCCAGCCGCCAAGACTCTACTGAACTACCTGGGTTGTTAACTAATCTTTCACAAGAACTGCCTGAAGCTAAAGATATTGTTTTGAGTACCTCAATGTTTGGTACAGGGGTTGATATTGACCGCTTGGGATTAATGATTGTTAATGGTCAACCTAAAACAACTTCGTCCTATATCCAGGCTACAGGTCGCGTGGGTCGTAGACAAGGAGGATTAGTGATTACCTTTTTTAGGGCTAGTCGTCCCAGAGACTTAGATCACTATGAATTTTTCACTGGATACCATAGGGCGATTTACCGCTATGTAGAGCCAATTACGGTTACTCCATTTGCAGCTAGGGCAAGAGAGCGGGGTATGGGGCCAGTAGTGGTGGCATTACTGCGACAAGCCAGAGAAGTTCAGGGTGTACCAGTTTCACCAGAATGGGCAGCAAAAACGAATGCTCTGTTTATGCAAAATGTTCGTAACTCGGCAAGTGAGTTACAGGTCATTAACGACGTGATTAACAGGCGATCGCAAATTCAGCCTGAAATTCGTCGTCCCCCAGACGATCAAGTTGATCGTGAGGTGCGAGGTGGGTTTGATCGCTGGCAGACTGTGGCAGAGAACGAGAATAGTTTAGCTTACGAAGAGTATGCCATTGATAAAGACCCAACAACACCAGTTGTCTTGGGCGATGAGCAACACCAAGAAAGAAACTTTACTGTTGTCTATCGTAATGCTCCGCAATCTTTGCGCGAGGTAGAAGGAATGACCCGCTTCGGCAGTATTCGTTCAAATCAACAAAATTCAGGAAATCAACAGGATTAATTTATGGCAACTAAAGGTCAGTCTCTACGTCCTTCCCAGTACATTACTACTTTTGGAGCAAGCAGCGTTTTAGAAACGCCAGATGGTCCTGTTGTTATCGCCGCTCCCAGCCACTCAGGGTTATTTGAAAATACTCATCCAGATGCTTATGAAATTCGAGACTTGCGACTTTCGCAAACTCTACTGAACGACAAAAAAATTTTTCGTATTCCTTCTAACGCTGAATTGGGAGTACCAGAGAATCGACTGGTACATAACGCTTACTATTTTCCACGGTGGTCACTCTGTCCTACTCATGGCATTCTCTATAGATACCAACCCAGGTCTTTAACTGGCTGTCCTAGATGTCAGGCAGCAAGTAAATGGGGAGAAGTATGGGCTAATTCTCGTGAAGAAGCAGTGCGCTTTGTGTTAGCTTGCTCTCACGGACACTTGAATGAAGTTCCTTGGCGCTCAATGATCAAACATAAATCAAGATGTAGCAAACCTGACTACTTATGGTGGAAAGGTGGTGGAGGCGCAATACGGAATATTACAATTGAATGCCCAGAATGTCGTGAAAATGTTAATTTTGGCAATGCGTATTCTATAAAGTTTCCTTGCGAGGGACGTTTTCCAGAAGAAAACAATCGGCGAGAAGATTGTAATAGGACTGCAAAGATAATTCAGCGGGGTGCAGCTAACTTACGAGTTGCTGAAGTTAGATCTGCACTGACAATTCCTCCACTAGATACTGCTTTACATCGTTTACTTCAGAGTCGTGCAGTCCTAGATGTACTTGTCGCTGTACCTGTAGCTTCTAAAAACCTGTTAGTTCAACTTTTGGATAACTTAGTTAGAGGGCACCGACTTGATCCCACTGTTGCAGCAACGATTAAGCAGTACGATGAAACTGAAATACTTGGGGCGATCGATGATATTTTAGGCGAAATCACAAATCCTAGGGAATTGACCGAAGCAACATTAAGGCAAGATGAGTTTCTCAGTTTACGTAATGCAGCCTGTGATGGTGCTCCACCCCAACGAGCAGATAAACCAGGAGGACCAAATCAGTTTGAGGTGTACAAAGAGAATGTTAAAAGATTTAGGTTAGAGTCAGGTAGGACCTTAAGGGTAACGCCCCTGAGTCGATTACGAGTAGTAATGGTACAAATCGGCTACACTCGTCCTATAGATACAGGTAACGAAGACAATCAACCCCGAATTGTCCCTGTTGAGTATCTTCCACCCAATGAGAGTATTGCTTGGCATCCGGGGGTTGAACTATTTGGCGAGGGCATTTTCCTAGATTTTGTATCTGATACTGAACCAAGAGGTGTTTCAGAACATTTTCCTTTACACGGAGAAGCTCATAATCCCTGGCTAGCTGCCCATAACTCATCAAATGGATACCGAAAAATCAAGGCTATGCCAGGAACTAAAGAAGACTATTTACATCCTGTCTTTGTCTGGTGGCATACACTGTCTCACCGTTTAATTACGGCTCTTTCAGTGGACTCTGGTTATTCTTCAGCAGCAATTCGCGAACGAGTGTATAGTTGTACGGTTAACGATAAAACAGTGGGAGGCTTACTACTTTACACGGCGCAGTCAGGTGGTGATGGTACGTTAGGAGGATTAATAGGTCTAGTTCCTCATTTTGAACGTATTCTCAAGTCTGCCCTTCGCAATATGGACGCTTGTTCAAATGACCCCATTTGCATCGAAGAGGAATTTGGAGAAGACAAAGTTAATGGTGCGGCTTGCTACGCTTGCCAGCTAATCTCAGAAACTTCATGTGAACATAGGAATACTTTACTCGATAGGCGTTTATTACTAGAAAACCTACCATGACAGTTCAAACAGTAGTTACTGGGCTAGCTTGGATGGGAATAGGCGTTCGCTCTGTTAAGTCAGCATTGAAAGATATGCTAATCAATGCAGAGCATGAAGTTTTACTGTGTGCTTATTCTGTTACTGGTGGTGCTGATACAATACTGGAAGAATTGGAAGACTGCCTGAAGCGTGGAATTAAATTTAAGGCAGTTATCAATCGCTTTAATAAGCAGCCTCCAGAAATTCAGAAATATTTGCTTAATCTAGTGAAAATCTACCCATACTGTGAGATTTATGACTTTAATGATCTAGTGGAAGAATTACATTCAAAGCTAATTGTGGTTGACCGCTCAGTTGCTTTAATTGGTTCAGCCAACTTAAGTATGCGCGGAATGAAACAGAATTATGAACTAGGAATTATTATCCGTGATGAAGAAGTTGGTACTATATCTAAGTGCTTTGACAGTCTTCTGACCCTCCCAACAGTTTTACCTGTAACTATTAGGGTAAACTGAGCTAAAGATTTGCATAGTATACTTGTACTTGCTCAACTATAGGACGTGCGATCGCTTCTGCCAAAAGAGGTGGTACAGAATTACCAACCAATTCAAACATTCTTGTCATCGGTGCATCAAATACAAAGTGATCGGGAAAACTCTGGAGTCTAGCAGCTTCTCTCACAGAAATACTTCTGTTCTGAGTTGGATGGATATAAGCTAAGCAATCTTTTCTCATGTGAGCCGTTAGTGTCCAAGCTGGTTTATTCCAAGGCAGACGTTTGTACTTATCATCAAAAATATCCCATCTATAGCGTCTCATAAATTCAGGTAGGTCTGTATACTTACCACCTTGGGAGAGCATAGCAAAGCAAATCATATCTACTGGATTGTGAGAACGACAGATATGGTTCATCAGAAAGTTTTGCTCCTCTTCTTGATTGATTTTCTCTCTCATTCGTTTTTGATATTCACTTTTGGGAGGAGAAAGATAAGGTTTTGGAGTATCAATTTGCTTAAGACCAGTACTTTTACTTTTTAAACATATGTAAGGAGGTGTTAGTGGTATAAGATCACCAATAGCCTCTCCTACTGATATTGGTTTTTCTGTGAGAACACTAGGGAACTCAAAATTCAAATTCAAATCCTTACGCATACCAACTATAAAAAGACGTTTTCTATATTGAGGAACGCCATAATCAGAAGCAGTTAGTATTTGATAACGAATGTTATACCCAGGATACTCTTTTCTCTTCCGGGGTAACCCTAATCGAAGTTCTCTACAAATTTTTGGAAACATAGTTTTTTTTCGAGCCAGGTTGTCAACATTCTCCATAACAAAAAACAAGGGTTGATAGTAACGTAACGCTTTAATAAAATATTCATACAAAAAATTTCTATAATCTTCTTCAATTTGGACTCCCAGTGCTTTCATTTTTCCAATGCCAACTACTGAAAATACTTGGCATGGAGGTCCACCAATCAAGATATCAACTTCACCAGGTTTAATTTTTAGATCTTTTAAGTTAATCGCTCTTATATCCTGCGCCTTAATCTTTAATTTACATTTAGGGAAATTGATATTGTGGGTTCTAACAGCATGGGGATTGTTATCAATCCCTCCCAAAATCTCACAGCCAGCATTTTCAAAACCTAAGCTCATCCCACCAGCACCAGAAAAAATATCGAGTACAGTAGGTCTTTTGCTCATGGTTTGAATTTGCTCAGACATATACCAGGACAATACGGTCGAAGAAATTAAATAGTAACCCTGGTACAGTTTAGCCGCTCCCAACGTCCGAGTTGCCAAGCTAACCCTAGAGTTGGAACATTCCGGCAACAAGTGTATGTTGTGGAGATCGCACCCTCCTAACTTCGATAAGACATTCCTTGTAAATCAAACGCCTTTAGTTGTGCAAGCGCTCTTCAGTGTCAATCCCTCTAAGCTTCTCCAGCAACGCTTGCCACGCCTCAATCTGTTGCTGTAACTGCTAGATACGATAGCCTCAAGCCTTACGCTGCTGGCAAAGCCCCTACCCTGCTAGTTCATCCCTGCTTAGATCGATTAGTTGCTGTAGCTCCGCAATTATCAACCCTTTATCATCTTCTGATAAGCGTTCTCACAAAAAAATTTTTGAGAAAGTTTGCCAGAGGGCTTGCCAAACTGCATCTGTTGTGGTTAATATAGTTAACTGTGGCTATAGAGCAACAATCCTCAGTAGCTCAGTGGTAGAGCGGTCGGCTGTTAACCGATTGGTCGCTGGTTCGAATCCGGCCTGGGGAGTTAAATGGTTTTGTAGCTTAGATTTGAGGTCAAACTTAAAATCTAAGATATGAAATGTAAAAGCTAAGAAATTCATGCTCCAAAATGCTCCTTCGCCAGGGGATGTAGCTACAGACTGGGCTAAATTCTGGTCGCTTGACCCAGATGTGACGTATCTCAACCATGGCTCGTTTGGTGCCTGTCCCCAAGCAGTGCAGGATCAGCAGCAACGCTTACGCGAACAGCTAGAAAGTTCGCCAGTGCGCTTCTTTGCGCGAGTATATGAAGAGTTGCTAGATGCTGCGCGGATACAGCTAGCTGAGTTCGTGAATGCCCAAGCGGACGAGTTAGTATTTGTCCCGAATGCAACAACGGGTGTCAATTCGGTGTTGCGTTCCCTCGCTTTTCAACCAAACGATGAGTTGCTGACGACAGACTTAGAATACAATGCCTGCCGCAACGCCCTTGATTTCGTCTCCTCTCGTACTGGTGCGCGGGTTGTTGTGGCCAAGGTACCTTTTCCCATTGACTCTCCAAAGCAGGTCGTTGAAGCAGTATTGGCATGTGTCTCGCCAAGAACGCGCCTAGCACTCTTGGATCACATTACAAGTCAAACAGCACTCATCCTCCCGATTAAACAGTTAGTTCACCAACTGAGAGAGTGCGGTGTTGATACCCTTGTCGATGGTGCTCATGCCCCTGGAATGGTGCCACTCAACTTGCAGGAGATTGGAGCAACATATTACACTGGCAACTGCCACAAGTGGTTGTGTGCGCCTAAGGGAGCAGCATTCCTCTGTGTGCGACGGGAGCAGCAGTCAGCAATTCGTCCGTTAACCATTAGCCACGGTGCGAATTCGCCCCGCACGGACAGGTCACGATTCCAACTAGAGTTTGACTGGATGGGAACCGACGACCCAACTGCTATTTTAAGCATTCCAGAGGCGATTCAGTTTATGGGTTCGCTGCTGCCTGGTGGGTGGACAGAATTAATGGCCCGAAATCGAGTCACGGTATTAGCGGCAAGGCAGCTACTTTGCGAAGCGCTAGGAGTTTTGCCCCCTTGTCCTGAAGAGATGATCGGTTCTATGGCGGTTGTGCCTTTACCTGATGGTGTAGAAACGCGAAATTTCGCGTCTCTACAGGATACGCTGTTTGAGCGTGGGATTGAGGTGCCAGTAATTCCTTGGCGGGAACAACCGAGGCTGCTAGTGCGGGTTTCGGCTCAGATTTACAACACACCAGAGCAGTATGAATATTTGGCAAGTGTGATCGCGCAGTTACTGACAAGCTAATAGGATTAGGCTCTCCCATAGCTGATATGCTCGCTCGCTGCGAGTGCGACATTGAACATGACTTCGTAATTTGCATCACAAAATCACAATCATGCCAAGATTTGTTGACTAACCAACTCTACTACCGATTAATCCTAATCAACTCCGTTGAAACACTATTCAAACTACCATTAACTTGAATCAGCTCAATCTTCTCAGCAATCCGCTATAGTCCAGCATGGGCTACCCTCAGTGGCGATACTTGAGGTCGTACTGAGATTTACTGTTACAAAGGTGGCGATCGTTCCAGTCCACTTGGGCATTTGTCCTTAGATAATTCTGCACCCAATCGCAAGCATATGCCATCAGATCTAGATTGAGAATACGCTGCCAATCCCACAGCACTACTGTTATTCCGCCCTCTCAGTTGTGCTAGTTGAGAAGGCAGAATGTGTTAATGAAATAGGTTTTTTCTCAGTAGGCTCTGGCAAAAATCACTTTCTGGTTTGTCTCTCTACCCGTATAGAAACATTTTCCCACTTCATTTTGACCAAAAGGAATACAGCGACTCGTTGCTTTTGTTTCCTCTTGAATTTTTTCCTCATCATCAGGGGTACCGTCAAAATAAGCTATATAGAATCCAGGTTTAGTCTCAATACTTTGCTTGAATTCTTCATATGTTTCCACAAAATGCGTGTTCTGCTGCTGAAATTCTTGGGCTCTATTGAAAAGGTTCGCCTGAATTTCATCTAACAAAGTTTTGATTTGAGATTCTAGCTCACTTTGAGACACAATAGTTTTCTCACCCGTATCTCGGCGAACCAAGACAGCGTTACCACTGGTCAAGTCCCTCGGACCCATTTCCAGCCGCAAAGGAACTCCCTTTAACTCCCAATCATTAAACTTAAATCCTGGACTTAAGTTTTCCCGGTCATCAATTTTGAAAGAGAACGATCTAGATGCTTTGAATTGCTCTTGTATTTCTCTAAACCGAGTCAGTACCTGTTCTTTTTCAGCGTCTTTACGGTAAATAGGAACACCAATCACCTGTAAAGGAGCAATGCGAGGAGGACAGACAAAACCTTGGTCATCCGAATGAACCATGATTAAGGTGCCAATCATTCTCGTGGTAATGCCCCAACTGGTAGCAAATGGATACTCTTGAGTCCCTTGGGCAGATAAGTAGGTGACATCGAAAGCTTTAGAGAAAGTTGTTCCTAGGTTGTGGCTAGTGCCGACTTGGATGGCGCGTCTATCTTGCGTCATTGTTTCAATAGTGTAGGTATGTTCAGCACCAGGAAACTTCTCATTTTCAGTCTTGCGCCCTGGGAAAACTGGTATTGCTAAATACTCCTCAACAAAGGTTTTATAAACCTCAAGCATTTGTTTGGCTTCAGCTTCAGCCTCATCAAAAGTTGTATGAGCTGTGTGTCCTTCTTGCCAAAGGAACTCCGTTGTACGTAGAAAAGGTCTGGTTCTCAGCTCCCAACGACAAATGTTTGCCCACTGATTTAAAAGAATAGGTAAATCCCGATAACTTTGAATCCAGTTTCGGTAAGCTGCCCAGATAATTGTCTCGCTGGTTGGTCTGACCACCAATGGCTCACCTAGCTCAGCCTCAGGATCTACCACAATCTCTCCGGTTTCATTCACCATTAACCGATGGTGAGTGACAACAGCACATTCCTTCGCAAAGCCAGAAACATGCTTAGCCTCTTTGGAGAAATAACTTACAGGTATGAATAGAGGAAAATAGGCATTTGTGTGCCCAGTTTCTTTAAACATCCTATCTAAGGTTTGCTGCATGTTCTCCCAAATGGCATATCCTTCTGGTCTGATAATCATGCAGCCTCGAATACCAGAATCTTCTGCCAGCTTGGCTCTGTCTACAATATCCAGATACCACCGAGAATAATCTTCATCACGTCTGGTTATTTTGAGTGCCTCAGCTTTTTCTTTTGCCATTAATGAGTTCCTTTCCTTAAAAATAAGCGAGTTTTTGTAGCAGAGCCTATATTAAGGGTGCAATTTACAAATTCTATTTTATACTTTTACTGTCTGCACTTGGATT
>CAZZWA010000019.1:1780-14670 GCA_964657555.1 uncultured Microcoleus sp. | reverse complement strand
TCTAACAACTTTCCAGCTTGCCAATAACAAAAGCAGCAGAAAAGAAAAACAGCAATGGAAACAAAAAAAGAGTAAGCTGATGTGCATTTAAATTGCCTAATTCTCTCCCTCTGCTCAAGAACTGCCTCTCACCATGCAACTTGAATGCCGATTAGCTTAACTCTATTGACCACCTCGCACATGTTGACAGTGCAAAGATGCTTCCCTGGCTTGACAGGAGAAATCAAAGGTTTCAAAATCTGGCTTTCATCTGCTGATCGCACCACTCTAAAACTCGATTCCATGCCCACCAAGGGTCGGGATCTCTAGCCAGATGCTGGCAGGCTTTATTGCTGAAATAGCCAACATGACCACCATAAGGAGTTAATACTAAGTCGATGGCTGAATTAGCAGCACAGGCAGCTTGCATGTCAGACACAATTGCTGGGTCAAACATGGGGTCGTCGGCGGCGTATAGAATCAGCGTCGGTTTATTGAGGTGAGGCAACAGGTGCAGGCCACTGCTAGCCTCGTAATACGCTTCTACAGAAGGAAAACCCAGTCGCCCGATCACGAGTTCGTGGTCAAAGCCCCAGATACTATTAGCTCGCTCAATTGCTGCTGAGTCTATCGCCCCAGGGTGAGCATCATGAATCCGCCACGCGAGTTGTTTAAGTTGCTGAGCGATCGCCTGTTCTAAATACTTGCCTAAGCGAGAGCGGACTAAATAGGAAAGGGAACGGATGGAATCCAGACTGGGACAAATAACCGCACCTCCACCAATGTCGTTTGAGTGTAGCCCTAGCTCCTCAACCTCTGTTGTTAAATTCTGTGAAGCTTTGATAGCCCATAGGGCGAGTTGCCCTCCTAGAGAGAACCCCGTAAACCAGAAGGGAGCAGGACACCCCATCGCTTTGGCTTGAGCAGCAATCCACACAAAATCTTCCCCCTCGTACAATCCATCAGAAGTCAAAGTTGGAGACAATTGGGCTGTCTTGCCATGGGCTCGCCAGTCGAACAGTACCACCGCATAGCCTTGGGCAAATGCCTTGCGTCCTAGCAGCCTCAGAAACCATTGATTATCCAGATCGCCTGTTATCCCATAAGTGCCAACAATCGTGCAGTGGGGGTGCTCAGGGATGGCAATCAGGCCAAAGATAGGCACTCCTCCTGCACCAGCAAAGATTTTCTCCTGGTAAAGCGGCTCTGGATGCTCAGTGGTCTTTTCCCAGTCACTGCTACCCCAACGAGCAGTGTAGATGGTCATCGCTAGACCATTTTTCAGGTACCAGGGCGGAGTGTAAGTGGGATAAGGCTGAGATGGCTGCATCAATAACCCCTGACAAACTTTAGAAAGAATTTAGAATCCTTGCGTATAATCTGTACAGGAATCTTTGTATTCCCGTAAAGGTTCTTAACAGAACCTTGAAGAACACTGTAGCCCAAATTTCTAGTGATGCCCCGGATACTCGTCATCGACGACGACGCTGCAATATCAGAGTTAGTCGCCATCAATCTGGAGATGGCTGGATATGATGTCAGCCAAGCACCAGACGGCATTAAAGGTCAGGCTCTGGCCCTGCAACTGCGACCCGACCTGATTATGCTCGATCTGATGCTGCCTAAGGTAGACGGCTTTACTGTCTGCCAACGTTTACGTCGGGATGAGCGCACTGCTGATATTCCGGTATTAATGTTGACGGCTCTAAGTCAAACTCAAGACAAAGTAGAAGGTTTTAATGCTGGTGCCGATGATTACCTGACAAAGCCCTTTGAAGTCGAAGAAATGCTGGCGCGGGTCAGGGCATTGCTGCGACGTACAGACCGCATTCCTCAGGCGGCCAAACACTCTGAAATCTTGAACTATGGCCCCTTGACTCTGGTACCAGAAAGGTTTGAAGCCATCTGGTTCGATGAGACGGTTAAACTGACTCATCTGGAGTTTGAGTTATTACACTGCTTACTCCAACGTCATGGTCAAACAGTCTCTCCCAGTGAAATTCTTAAGGAAGTCTGGGGCTATGACCCTGACGATGATATTGAGACTATCAGAGTGCACATCCGCCACTTGAGAACCAAGCTAGAGCCCGATCCTCGCCATCCTCGTTACATCAAGACGGTTTATGGTGCTGGCTATTGTCTGGAACTACCCAGCACCGAACAGATAACCGCCGATGCTGGCTAAACAGAAAGTAGTTGCCCCCATAACAAAAAATCTGGCACTCTTGTTTCTGTAGAACTCAGGCAGTGCCAGACAGTATTCATGTGGATTTCTCTAAGAGAGCCAAGCCCTCAGGAATTATGTCGGTTGAGAACTAAGCTCTATTACCAACTTTACGACGGCTAGAGACTAGCAATACTCCAGCTACCAATCCTAAACCTGCCAAGCTAGCTGGCTCAGGAACTGATTTTGCAGTAGCGCTGACGCGGAAGTCGTTGAAGTCTATACTGCCTCCCTTGTCTTCAAAAGCTATCGATACGCCAGGAGCTGCGAATAGATCACCAGTAAAGATTGCCTCTTGGGCTTGTGGAGTGTTCAGGCTGTTTGTTGAGAAAACAGGTGATACAGATGGTGTGACTCCATTCAACAGAGAATCGAGTCTCAAGGTATACTGTTGACCTGCGTTAAACAGGTATGTCTTAGGCGTGGGATCAGTAACACTTCCCGGAAAATCGGGGGTTGTTGCATTGTATCCAGGAGCTGTTTCAGCAAATAGAGGTTGGAGGACATTCCCACTTGCATCTGCAACTTCTAAGGTCGATTGGAATTGACCGTTAGAGCCTAAAAAGTTAAAGGTGACGGAGGTATCAGTATCAAACTCGATCCCGCCATTGCCAAAGCTAAACGCTTGAGCTGGAGCAGCAGCAATCGTTAGAGCGCTGCCAGTAATCAAACTGAAGAAAGCTGCGGCACTAGCAACAGCAGAGATTTTTGGGTTAGTAGACAGATTGAATTTCACGTTGTACTCCTTTCCTGGTTAGTTAATTCAGAGGGCTTGCTTTAAATAAAATTAGTCGAATCTCTCTGTACAGAGAATCGACCTTAAAAATGATACCGTTGCCTTGACAAGTGACTGCTTTAAAGGATTTGCTACTAAGCAGATGCTGTCTATTGTCCATAATTAACCTTTGGTAAACAGCACACCGCTTGCAAAAGAGCAGTGACAGTCTAAGTCGCTTGTCAAAACAGCGACTTTACATAAGGTAACAAGTATACGTAGTAGACGTAAAGATGAAATCTAAGTCTTTACCAAATCTTCATTGAAAATCCTAGTTCCGTTCATCAAATCTTCATAATTAAATATCTTTCATGTGTATAGTTCGTCACAGCATTCTTGAAATTGAGTCGGAAAATTAAGAATGTATAAAAAAAGACATATTGCTTGTTCCCTATCTACGATGAGTAGACAGGGAAAACTTGATTATCATATCTGATTTATCAACAAAATGCAACCTAGAAGTCTGTCTGAGCAAGTCAGCAACAGATTTTCAATGCCTAATGCTGGGGAACAGAAATCTAACAGTCTGCCCTTGGAGATTTGAGAGACAAGGAAGAGGAAGAGAATTAGGAGAGTTTTCCTTAACAGGCAAGCGCTCAATTCTCTCTAGTCTCAAAAACCGTGATAGCTCTTTCTCAGGGCAGGCTGCTAGGTGCTTTCTAAGGAGCTAGGGCATTACCCCGCAGTAAGCTACCAATGGTTTTAGCCGTGATCTTCATCTGAACCAAAGGATTCGCTGGAACGACCGTTTTATAGAGATAGCTATCAAAAGTCAACCGCTGCACATCTTGGTCAGCACACATTTCCACAAAAGCTTCGCGGGTGGCGTCTGAGCGATAGAAGACAGTTTGCAGAATGTCTAGCACCTTGTATGTGATGCCGTACTTTTTATCCCAACGTTTCAAGTAGACCTTGAGATCTGCTTCTGTAGGGATGCGAGTGCCTCCATTGGCAAACTCCACAATCGTTTCGGCGCACATGCGCGCAGACTTGGCGGCAAAGTAAATTCCCTCACCGGAGGACTTGGTAACTGTACCAGCAGCATCTCCGACTAAAGCAACTCGACCAACGACGCGACGAGGTCTGGGATGCTCTGGAATTGGATGAGCCTCCACTTTGATAATTTCCCCACCAGCAAGTTTCCTGGCAGCACGTTTACGGATACCCGCTTGCAACTGCTTGATAGTGGCTTGGTTCACCCGCATTGTGCCAGTGCCAACGGCAACATGATCATATTTGGGGAAAACCCAGGCATAGAAGTCAGTAGACACATCATTGCCGACATACATTTCTGCTAGGTCTTCGTAGTACGCCATCTTGTCAGCAGGCAGGCGAATACGCTCCTGGAAGGCGATCGCATAATTATAATCCCCAGCATCAATAGCCTTGGCAATGCGGGAATTAGCACCATCTGCCCCAATCACCATATCAACTTTTAGGGTCTTAGCCGTTCCTACAGGATTACCTTCCGAGTGGTCGGCGTAGTGTAGGGTGTATGGGTCAGCATTGTTCGTAGGAATATCGAGTTTATGAACAGTGCCATTGATTAACTGGGCCCCAGACTTGGCAGCGCGATCGCGCAAGTATCCGTCTAGCACCTCGCGGCGACACATACCGATATATTCTTCTTCTTTGTTGATGTTGATATCAACTTCAACATTCGATGGTGAGATCATCTTCATTTTTCTCACCCGTCGGTCAATGATCTCTGGCGGCAGATCAAACTCACTCACCATGCACAGCGGAATCGCCCCACCACATGGCTTAGCATTGTCTAGCTTGCGCTCAAACAGGTAAGTCTCAATTCCAGCTTTTGCCAAAGTTTCAGCGGCAGAGGAACCAGCTGGCCCCGATCCAACAACAGCGACCCGTAGTGTCAAAGGTTTTCTCCAATTTCTTCCGGCTACAAGGTGTGATGGTATCACGGACTATTGGTACCTCTGACGTTACTCTCTGCTGATGTGACTGAAATGAAACAGAGCTTAACACTTCTATAAACAAGCTACCCCCTGAGGCCGCAGGGCCAGGGTGCACCTATTTCTTTTCAATTCATTACAGCCTAGGCTGCATTAGGAAAAATTTACACGCCTCTTTTCTGGCTCAAAGAATATCTATGCTGGGGAAGAATGGGATTCTCAAATGACCATCAAGGCCGCAGTAGCACAAAATCGTAGCCTGTGCCTGAGATGTTACCAGGCTGCACTTTAACTAAAAGAGCGCCTCCCTGGCGATCGCGTGATGGCAAAAACTGGATGGCTCCCGTTGCACCAAAGCTTGAAAAACTGGGATTGGACAGGCTAGATTGCAAAGCCTTACGGGTGTTGCCCTGTTTTAAGCCCGTGATGATGGATTGCGCGGCATCGTATGCCATCGCCGTGCGCCAATTCACTTCCCCACCCCAAAGTTTCCTCGCATTGCCCGCAAACGGATTCCCTGGAAATGCTTCGGGATGCCAGGGTACGGCCAGCACCAAGCCGTTGACATCATCTCTCCCATACTTTAGGGTTTTGAAGGTGTGCATGATGTGATTGCCAAACAGTGCTAGCCGTCCCTTATTAGCTCGTGCTACATCTAAAGCTTTGTCGTCGATTCTATCAACATGTGGAGCTAACAACAGGCCATCTGCCCCAGCGCTGATAGCTTGAGAAACAACGGCATTGGTATTGAATTTTGGCTCAGAAAAATCGCAGCTTATGTTGATAAACTTGCCTCCCTCAGAAGAGAGGGAAAGGATGAACTCATTCCTAAATGACTGATTGTCTGGACTTTGGGAATCAAAACAAATGGCGATACTATTTCTGTGAGCCGTTTTAATAGTGTAGTGGGAGAGGGTATCAGTTATAACACGAATACTGGGTACAGTACGAAATATATAGTTGCCAACATCAGTGAGATTTTTAGCAACGCTGGTCGGTGAAACCATCACCAACCCAGCCTCTTGGTACACTGGAGCGCCAGCGAGAGAGGCATTACTAGCATTGCTGCCTACCACTGCCAAAACAGTGGAGTCTTTAACCAATTCAGTTGCTATTTGTTTAGTAATCTCTGCATCATTTTCATCATTGGCGATCTCGACCTGTAATAGCGCCCCATTAATACCACCGGCACGATTCACCTCATCTTGAGCCTGAGCCACGCCGCGCAGAAGCTCTTGGGCCACATCCAGGTTACTACCGATAGGCACGCTAGTGGCAATTTTGAGGACGTTGCTGTTACTAACCTTGGCATTGTTTAGGTATATCAATGCCTCTGGATCGTTTTGATTCACTTGTAGGGATGACTGAAGTTTATTGATAGCTGTAGAAAAATCCTTAGCGGCAATTGCTTTAACCCCGGCTTGTTTATCGGGGTTTGCGGCTGCCGTCACTAAAATTTTGTCTCCTATACTAATCCGAGCCTCTGGAGAAAGTGATGAAATAGGTTTCCCATTACTAAGCGGGTGGTTATAGATCCACCAAACAACGCCGCTCACCAATGCAACTACGATCAAAAGGGCTAAGACCAAAACAGCCGTTTCGTTTTTCTGTGCCATAAGTCAGTTTTACGTGAACGGTGACAGAGAGCGCTGGAGCCGATGTTGCAGTTCTGCTCTCGTCTCTTTGGCTGCCACTTTGAATTGATTTGCCATAGATACACCTCCTGTCCTAATTATTTCAATTTAATGCAGCTTCATAGGAAGTTGGGATAACAACAGTTCTATTTCTGAGGAAGGTTCATTTATACTTTAATTAAAAAAACAGCTAAGCTTTAAATCTTCGCTGTTCCATTTGTAGAGGTTCATACAATTTATGCATCCTCTGAATTATCTCTTCATCCTTGCAAAAGTGTACAAATATTCAATTTTTTAACTTGCTCTTACTTGGAACGTGACACAGCTTTTGCTTTTTGCCCTTGACTACGAGCGATGAAGTAGATACCTAGCAGCCCTAGACCAGTCATAACTCCAGGCTCAGGAACAGAAGCAGGCTTTGGAGCAGCAGTAATTTTGCCGTAAATTTCATAATTACTCCTAAAGGAGGAAGTTGCGTCCAACATAGCAATTTCACCTGAAGGGTGTAAATATAGAATCTAAAGTTTCACAAACTCTTCATTGAAAACTCAGTTCCAGTTTATCAAATTTTCATTAATTCAGTGTTAAGAGTATGTGTTTATACTAAAAATAAAATAGTATAAATGAATACAGAAACTACAAACACGGCTCTCCTGTACCTATATCTCATTTACCAACTACTATTGCAGCATGGCAGAAGTAAACCACCACTTAAATCTCCCCGCCGCCCCATCGACATAAAAGCTCAAACTATGACCGAGTTCAGTGTTATGTGCGACTGTGTTGGGGTAAAAGCACCGTGGGATTTATAATGCAATCCACAACCGAGTCAGGAACATCTTTTACAGCTTTGCCTGTCTATCTGGCTCGCGATTCCATCCCTAACCAAGACTTAGATGTTCAGACAGTGGCGACGCATAGGACAATTCTTTTGTTTATTCGGTCTTTGTTTACTGCTGGCGATTAGCTGCGGTAAGCGTCAACGCACTGGGTCATCTGGTGCTCCCAGTGCCAGTGGTGGTCATATGACGATCGCCACGACGTTGAAGCCACGGACAATGGACCCAGCAGATAACTACGAACTGGCGGCAGGTTACTTGCACTATAACTTGGGCGAGCGCCTCTATAGCTACCAACCAGGAACCGCAAATCTGAGGCCTCAACTGGCGACGGCATTACCCAAAGTGAGCACAGATGGGTTAATTTATACCATCCCAGTGCGCCAAGGTGTTGTCTTCCATGATGGCACCCCTTTTAACGCCAAGGCGATGGAGTTTTCCCTACAACGCTTTATTGAAAACAAGGGAAAGCCTTCATTTCTCTTGGGTGATACGGTGGAATCAGTGAAAGCGACTGGTGAGTATGAGTTAACCATCAAGCTGAAAAAGCCATTTGCCGCCTTTCCCTCACTGCTAGCATTTTCCGGTGCTAGTGCGGTTTCACCCAAAGCTTATGAAATTGGAGTGGGAAAATTTAAGCCAAATGAATTTGTGGGAACTGGCCCTTACAAGCTGGTTCAGTTTAGCAGTGAGTCTCAGCGATTGGATGTGTTTGATAAATATTGGGGCGATAAACCAGCGAATCAGGGAATTGATATTCAGGTAGTTAGTAATGCCGCAAACCTGTTTAATACATTCCGCACAGGTGTTGCGGATATAGCTTACATAGCCTTAGAGCCAGAACAGATCCAGAGTTTGCAGGATGGGGCAGCAAAAGGTAACTGGCAAGTTATTGAGTCTCAGGGCAGTTCTACAACATACATGGTACTTAATATCAAGAGTAAGCCCCTAGATAACCCAACTGTGCGCCAAGCGATCGCGGCAATGATCGACCGACCTCTGCTAAATGAGCGAGCCCTCAGAAAGCAAGCGGAACCCTTATACAGTATGGTACCAACAACCTTTAATGTTTCCAAAGCGCTGTTTAAAGAGCAGTATGGCGATGGCAACATCCAGAAGGCCAAACAGCTGTTGCAGCAAGCCGGATACTCTCCTGCCAATCCGTTAAAGCTGCAAATCTGGTATCCAGCAACTTCCCCAACTCGCCGACTAGCTGCTGGTATACTTAAGGCATTGGCAGATCAACAATTGGGTGGAATACTGCAATTTGATGTGCAGACTGTGGACTCCGCCACCTTCTTTAAAAATATGCCAGAAGGCACCTATCCAATAGTTTTGCTGGACTGGTACCCAGATTTTTTAGACCCCGACAACTTCGTTCAGCCATTTCTAGAATGCCCTAAGGGTTCACCAACGACTGGATGTAGTGATGGCGGCAGCAAGAGTGAGGGATCGTTCTACTATAGCGATCTCGTCAACCAGCTGATTGCTCAGGAGCGCAAGGAACAAAACCCTGAAGCTCGCAAGAAAATTTTTGCCCAAATTCAAGCTCAAGTTACCAAAGACGTTCCCTACATCCCCTTGTGGCAGGGTAAGGATTACGCCTTTGCTCAAAAAGGTATTACCGGACTCCGGATCAATCCTACTCAGGATTTTGCCTTCTGGACAATCAAAAAATAGATGATTGGTAATTGGTGAGTGGTAATTGGGAATCAGAAGAAACTGAATGTATTGTTTCTCTTCCCCATAACCCATCACCCATGACCCATGACCCATTTCTAAAATCAAAATGTCTCGTTCCAAAGCCCTGCAATATTACATCTTTGCTCGCCTGCTCCTAGCTCCATTGATGCTGTGGACAATCATCACAATCATATTTTTGCTCTTGAGAGCCACTCCTGGAGATCCAGCTGACGCCATTTTAGGCGGTCGCGCTCCAGAAAGCGCCAAAGAGGAATTACGAAAACAGATGGGTTTATCAGACCCTTTGTGGCTTCAGTATTTCCATTACCTGGGAAACTTGCTACAACTTAACTTGGGGACTTCCTTGACCAGTCAGGGGCAGAGGGTATGGGATGTGATTGGGCAATACTTCCCAGCAACAGTGGAATTAGCAGTGTTTAGTATGGCGATCGCCTTCATTGTGGGCGTTACCGTTGGTATCCTCTCGGCTTCACGCCCAGGTACCTTTCTGGATGCGGGCGGACGTCTATTTGGCATCATTACTTACTCGCTGCCTATATTTTGGGTAGGGATGCTTCTGCAATTGATCTTCTCAGTGCAACTGGGTTGGTTTCCTTTAGGCACTCGCTTCCCACTCAAGGAAGCACCACCGCAGGATATTACTGGTCTCTACACAGTTGATAGCCTCCTGAGTGGCGATCTGAGCCAGTTTTTTATGAGTTTGCACCATCTCGCTCTTCCCAGTCTAACCCTGGGAATTCTGCTCAGTGGCATTTTTGAGCGGATTGTGCGAGTGAACCTGAAGCAAACTCTCCAGGCAGATTATGTAGAAGCTGCCAGGGCTAGAGGCATTCCAGAATCGCGGATTCTCTTGGCTCATGCCCTGAAAAATGCTCTCATCCCAGTCATTACTGTGCTGGGGCTAACCCTTGCCTCTTTGTTAGGCGGAGCAGTTTTGACAGAAGTGACATTTTCTTGGCCGGGGTTGGGCAACCGACTTTATGAAGCGATTTCCTTGCGAGATTACCCTACCGTGCAGGGAATTATGGTGTTTTTTGCCGCGATCGTGGTAACTGCTAGCATTGTCATTGATCTTTTAAATGCTTATATCGACCCTCGAATTCGTTATTAAAAGTACGGTATTAGTAAACAGACCCAGCCACAAAGGGATGAGGCTTTTCAGTAGCCTTGAATCTGACAACTCATTTCTCTTTAATCACTTTGGGGAAAGAATATTTGAAATGCCAAGCCTTGGTTACGCAACCATTGATTTGACGTGAGAAAACTATATGAAAAAAGGCTCGATATTGATTCTCTACTCAAAGTGACAAAAGAGGGATAAGGCAATGGTAAAGTTCTCATCTTTAACAACTATGCTAGCTGTGATTGTGTTGGGTTTGATATCTGGATGTTCTAATGATGAGCCACAGGCTACACCAACCTCGCCATCGCCAAGCTTGTCTGCATCCACACCCGCACCGGCGCTCCTAAAGTCTCAGGCTGCATCACCATCAGTATCGCCTCAGATAAATGTCTTCAACGATGCTACGGACGCAGCAGCGAGTGCAGCAACGATTACCCAATCAGCTGAATCAAAGGACGACTGGAATTTAGTTGTTAGTCGTTGGCAGAAAGCTATTCAGTTGATGAAAACGGTGCCGAGCAATAGCAAAAACTATGCCACAGCTCAGAAAAAGCTAGTAGAGTATCAAAGAAACCTCGCTTATGCTGTGAAACAGGCAAATAGCCCACCTAAGCCTGTATTACCCGCATTATCTTCACCGACAGTGACTCAACCTCAATCAACTCCTGGAGCCTTACCAACCTCATCGCCTCAACCAGTCGGCACTACACCAACACCCTCCGCTACACCCACATCGTCTCCAACAACTAACAAGTCTTCTTAAGAAATGATTGAGCTAAAGTAGCAGAGATGCAAGTCAGTCTAAAAGCTAGATTGTATGTAAAAACCGCAGCTGAGCGACTACGAATTTCAGTAGTTTCTCCAATTTTTTACCTATAGTTTGTTTATATCCTAGTTGAGTAATGGTGAGCGAAATAAGGCAAGCCTCGAAAGGTGCTTACGTTTCGCAAGCAGTATCCGTGCTGGCAGATGTCTAAAAGGCGGGTCTGTAAACTTGACCAATTCTAGAAAGCTAATATCCTACTGGAGAAGCAAGATTATGAAATTAAGCGCTTTCACGACAGCTGCTTTACTAACTGCCACATTAGCGGTTGATCCTAGCTTTTCTCAAATACCAATCAAAACAGATCTCAATGTTCAGCTGAAGCAAGCTTTATGTTCTCAAAACTGGGTACAAGCAATCCAGATTGTAGATCGGATGAAGGCTGCTGCACCTCAACAAGCTGCTGAACTAAATCTCTATCGGGGGCAAATACAAACCTTCCTAAGAACTGGAGCTACAATAGCCGGTTGGCCTTCAGCTTCAGAATGTGCTGCGACTCAAGTGACAAGCACAACTCCAGCCAGTCCTACGCCTCAAGCGATCGCCCCAGACAGACCCACTACAGGTGCTTCCACTGCACCCACTAGTGTTCGGAATGCACCACAGCGCCAATAACCAGATCGGCAATCAAGTGGATTTGCTGTAGTTGCCATCAGCCATGAACTACTGAGAACTTTGCTTACTGACTCGCTCAATCTGATTTGTGAAGTAATTTTCTTGATACTTTAACGACTTGGCCACTTCGAGACCTTTTTGAAACGCTCCCAGCGCTTGGGTATATTTTTTCTGTTGTAGATAAATCTGACCCATTTGGTCGTAAGAATTCATCAGTCCGTAGAAATTATAGGATTGCTGGTCTATCTGGAGCCGGACTTGATAAACCTGTAAAGCATAGTCAAGCTCATCATATGAGCGGTAGAGTGCAGCCATTTTTTGCAGCGCTTCACTTGCATAAGCATACTGCTGTATCGATACCGCTAGAGAATACGCTTCTTGGTAGTTTTGACTGGCATCATCAGGTTTACCCAATGCTTCATAATCAGAAGCGATCGCCATTTTCAGCGCCGGTAACTGCGTGAAGTTGTTTTTGTTGAGGTAACTCTGCGCCAGCTTTTCCTTAGCCCTCAAAGAATTCTCTGGTTGCTTCTCCTGGTCGTAAATATAGCCCAGTTGTTGGAGATAGGCAACTTCGTTCAAGTAGTCACCTTGGGTGTGAGCTAAAGTGAGCAACTGCTCATAAGTTGCCGCTGCCTTAGTATAGTCAAACCAGTTGAGCTGCAACTGACCCATCGTCTTTAATGTCGCCTCTTGAGTGTTTAGATCCTGTCGCTGTTGGGCGTCAGCCAGAATTTGCTGATAAACTTCCAAAGCTGGTTCAGGCGATCGCACTTGCTGGTAGGCCATACCTAAAGCTTGCAGCAGATCTAGAGAGACTGGCGGCTTAGTTTGAGCCTGAGCCTGAATCGCTTGCAAACGCTTGGTGATGATTGAAAGCTCACCAGCCTGACTTTGCCTCCAAGCATTTTCCCCAACCCGACCTAAGGCTTCCACCTCTTCTCGCGCACCCAGCACTCGCCGCAATCGCAGTTCCCGATTCCAAATGTCAAAAGCTGCTGGTGCATTACCAGCTTTTAATTCGGCATCTGCTTGTGAATTTAATTCATCTAAAGCTGTCCTCAGTTGTATGATTTCTAAAGGACTCAAGGGACGCTTAACTGGTGGTTGAGGAAGCAGTGGATCAGGCGTCTTAATCTCTAAAGAGTTCGGCATGGGTTTTAGATCAGCTGCTAACCCGACCGAATTGCCAGCTAGCACAACCATAGCTGCTGCAATTACAGCAATTTTCGTCTTGGTGCAGTACAGTTTGCCCCCC
>CAZZWA010000019.1:0-1680 GCA_964657555.1 uncultured Microcoleus sp. | reverse complement strand
ATCCAACGGAAAACCGCTGTAAAAGTCCCAGCTTTCTTAGATCACAGGCGCAAGACCTGTGACAATTCCTCAACAATACCTGAGCAATCAAATCCTGCATTTTCACTCTTGTGGCGCGGGCATCTCGCCTGCGTGCGGTTGATGAAAAATAATTATGCCGTCTTCAGCCCTCTGACTGCTAAAGTGTAGCTAGGGTTTCCTTTTGTCTTTGTCATTTGCAGTGGCTAATGACCAATGACCAGTCACAAATTTTCGGTCTTTCTCTTAGCTAGTGCGATCGCGCTGCTAACTTTTCTCTCATCCTGTACATTGCCTGTAGCCAGTGCCCAAGAGCGGACTTTTCTCAATCTATCCTTAGATTTTTTGAGCGAGTACCAACTACCCAAACAAACCTTTAAAAATACACCCATAGGGGAGTTATCGGCCCTGGCATATGATCGGCAGCGCAACCTATTTTACGCTGTCTCCGACGACCGGAGTCGGTTTGCCCCAGCCCGGTTCTACACCCTTAAGCTAACTCTCAATGCCACTCAGGCGACTAAAGAGCAACCGGCAACTTCGTCTATTGGCATCCAAAAAATAGATATTGAAAACGTCACCTTTCTCATCAATCCAGAAGGTAAGACCTATTCTGAAAACACTATTGACCCTGAAGGAATCGCTCTTTCTCCCCAACAATCAGTGTTTATTGCCAGCGAAGGCGTTGTCCGTAAGGGCATTTCTCCCTTTGTCAATGAGTTTGATTTAAAAACAGGACGGCTGCGGCAAAGTTTGCCCATTCCACAGCATTACATCCCAGATGTCACAGAAGAAAAGCAACAACGTGGCGTTCAAGATAACTTGGCTTTTGAATCGTTGACGCTTTCGCCTGTTGGCTATCTATCAGCCAGTGCAGAGCCCTTTCGCCTGTTTACAGCGACTGAGTCAGCTCTTGTACAGGATCTCGATCCAGTAGCAAGATCTCCAAAAGATACTCTTCAAAAGACTGGGGCCAAATGCCGCTTACTGCACTATTTGCTTAGTGACGGGCCACCGCTACTCATTTCCGAACATCTCTATCAACTAGATTCTTCACCAAGCGGTGCTGTAGAGCATGGCTTGGCCGACCTGCTAGCTTTGGATCAAAGCGGTCACTTTCTTAGTTTAGAGCGCTTTCTTGGTCCGTCGGGTTTCAGCGCCAAAATTTTTCAGGTGGCAACAGGCGGGGCAACAGATACCTCCCGCATTGCTAGTCTCAAGGGTGAATTGACTGGCGTTGAGCCAGTTAAGAAAAAGTTATTGTTGGACTTGAGCCAACTGGGTATAACCTTAGGCAAGCTGGAAGGAATGACTCTTGGCCCCCGCTTACCAGATGGCACCCAGAGTTTAGTCTTGGTAAGTGACAATGATTTCAAAGATTCTCAGGTGAATCAGTTTCTTTTGTTTCGTCTAGGCCGAAACCTATAGGGTATTTTATTTAACTGTCAATCCTCAACTGGAAACGCCAGCCACAATAAAGGAGCGATCGCAGCCAAAAATAGTACGTAGTAGAGAGGCGATCGCTTACTCCATCTCTCCCCTTCGCAAACTTTGTATTTCCTCAAAGCTAAGTCCTGTTGTGTTACTGATAGTCTCCTCATCTAGGATATTGAGTAATCGCTTGGCAATTTCGACTGCCTTTTCCTTCATACCTTGTTCTAT
>CAZZWA010000018.1:16862-28285 GCA_964657555.1 uncultured Microcoleus sp. | reverse complement strand
TCTAATGCTATCAAAGCCCTAGCAGTCTCGGCATCCACTGGTTTGGAGAAAAAGTATCCTTGAGCGTATTGACACCCCAACTGCTGGAGTAGATCCAGATGCTGGGCTGTTTCCACGCCTTCGGCGATGACTTCCATCCCCAGACTTTGAGCCAGCATAGAAATCGTCCTGACAATCTGTACAGAAAAATTTTTTTCATTCCGGAGTTGGAAATTAGTCGTTTGGATGGGGTGTTGAGATATATGTGGGGGGGAATTTTGTTGTATGGACGCAAGATCTCGCGCCTCTGTAGAGATTTGGCTAATAAAGGAGCGGTCAATCTTCAACACATTAATAGGCAACTGATGCATAAGACTAAGAGAAGAATAGCCAGTGCCAAAGTCATCAATACACAGCTTAACCCGACGTTCTGCAATCTGCACAAGCCTCGCCGTCACGGCATCGGCATTCTGCTGTAGACAGCTTTCAGTAATCTCCAGCATCAAATTGCTACCATCCAAACTAGTGTGCCGTAGAACTTTGTCAATCTGAGGAAGCAGATCTGGTTGGGAAAACTGTTTGCCAGAAAGATTCACATTTATACTTAAAGCTGCCTTAGGAAATTCTGTCTGCCAGGATTTTAACTGGCAGCAAGAACGCCAGAGCATCCACCAACCAATTGGGACAATCAGCCCAGTTTCTTCTGCTACTTGCATAAACAAGGACGGAGACACGAGACCTTGTGTCGGATGCTGCCAGCGCAGAAGCGCCTCGAAACTAGCAATTCTACCTGTAGAGAGGGACACGAGGGGCTGATAGTGAATCTCAAATTCCTCACGCTCATACGCAAGTCGCAAGTCCGTTTCCATTTGTAACAAAGCCACGGTATTGCGGCGCATGGTCATGTCGAACACCGCTAGGCGCGCCTTACCAAGCGCTTTGGCACGGTACAACGCTATATCAGCATCGCGTAGAACATCTTCGGGACGGTCATAGGATTGAGAATTGGGGGTTGGGGATTGGGAAGATAAGGAAGAGGAGGGAGCTTTGCCAAAACTTCCTTGTCCCCAGTCGCCAGTCCCTCTATTTAGCACTATGCCAACGCTGGCAGCCGTGAAAATCTCGTGTCCATCCAGGTTGAAAGATCTGGCCAACTCTTGGTGAATTCGTTCGGCAATCCTGATGGCGTTGTTGATATCTTCGATATGATCTAGGAGGATTGTGAACTCGTCTCCTCCCAACCGGGCAACCATATCCCCAAAGCGTACACAACCTTCTAACCGACGGGCGATCGCAACTAGCAGCTGGTCTCCCACTAAATGCCCTAAGCTGTCATTAATTACCTTAAAGCAATCTAGATCGAGGAAGAGCACAGCAAATAAATAATCATTGCACTCTTTGCCACGGGCGATCGCCTGCTGTAAGCGCTCCACAAACAAAGCTCGATTTGGCAAGCCGGTGAGAATGTCGTAAAACGCTTGGGTTCGTAGTTGTTCCTTAACTCGTTTACGCTCAGTAATATCTTCAACTGTGCCTTCGTAGTAGAGCAGAGTACCAGTTTCATCACGCACGGCACGGGCGTTTTCTGAAATCCAAATCACACTACTGTCTTGACGATAGACCTGTGACTCAAACGTTGACACGGCATCATGTTCTTGCAGCAAGCTAATGAACTCAGTCCGCCGATCTGCCTCCACATACAGCTGATGCTCAATGTCTGTCAGATGCGCCATAAGTTCCGCTGGCGAAGAGTAGCCATAGAGCCTCGCCAGAGCTGGATTAGCACTTATATAATGCCCTGCGGGCGTTGTCTGAAAGATTCCCTCAATCGCGTTCTCAAAGATACTGCGATATTTCACTTCGGCTTGTCGCAGAGCTTCTTCTGCGTGCTTACGGTCAGTTATGTCAGCGATGAAGCCTTGAAGACCCAGCACCTTACCGCTAGAGTCTTTCACAGCTGCTCCTTTTTCCCATACCCATTTCTCCTGACCAGATTTGGTGCAAATGCGATATTCTACAACGTAAGATTGCTCATAAGCTACGCTAGTCTCAATCGCCTCTAGAACCCTTGGTAAATCTTCAGGATGGGTTATGGCATCATAAGAAAGCGACCGATTGCCGATCAATTCTTTGCTGTGATATCCTGTCAGAGCCAGTACGCCGTGAGAGAGGTAAGTCATTGACCAGTTTGGGTCATTGGTACAGAAGAAGACAGCCCCCGGCAGGGAGTCAATTAGCGTGTACAGGCAGTGGTGGTTTTGGTGTAGTAGAGACGTTGCCAGCAACGGCTGTACATTAGCTATCTCATACTCTGACACGGTTTTTAAAGGTATAGATTGCTCAACCTGAAATCTGTGCGTTGTGACTTTTAAACGATCCATTGCTAAAGCATCCTCACGAGTAGAGGCCTATATAAAAAAGGAGAAAGGAAAACATAAAGCTTAAAAGTTTTGCTTTTTGCCTTTCTCTAACACCCGTGATGGAAAAGCAACGAAGCATAAATTTTAGATACTTAACTCCCGTGAACAGCAGCAGAATAGCTAATGATATTAAAAGATTAGACTATAGTAACTCTTAATAAACAGTAAACTATAATACACTCCCTCTCCATGCTGCCAGGAATGAACTCGCCAAAGTTGTCTAAAGTTTCTCAGTACAAGACACAAAAACCTACTTGGGGATTACGGGAAAGTGACACTTGTCAGTTATGATTCTGCCTTTTTGGGCAAACGGAATCAGGGCAAGAACCTTAGAGCTACGGCAAGTAGCGACTTAGTTGCGATGGTCAGAAAAAAGGATATATGGGGCGAAAACTCTATAGAATCCTAGTCTCTTTAGAGCTGGGAGTGTCAACGAATGACTCAGGACTAATGACAAAGAACTAAGGATTAATGCGTTCCTACACCCCTTACCTTTTTTTGCTTCCAGCCCTCCTTGTCTTGGGCTTAACCGTCTTTTGGCCAGTATGCCACGCGTTTTACCTATCGCTTACAGATTATGCCGACCTAGGACAGGATGCCCATTGGGTTGGCGTTGCCAACTTCCAACGCTTGTGGGGAGATCGAGTATTTTGGCAGACTCTCTTTAACACCCTGCTGTATCTTGTCGGTGTTGTGCCGATTTTAGTTGTCGCTCCTCTAGGATTGGCTATTTTGGTAAACCGAAAGCTCCGAGGAATCAGTGGTTTCAGGGCTTCATTCTATACACCTGTTGTGATCTCAATGGTTGTTGCAGGAATTGCCTGGAAATGGCTCTATGCAGAAAACGGTTTACTGAATCAATCACTCAGGTTAATTGGTCTTTTCAAAGATGGTATCCCCTGGTTAACAAGTCCAAGTTTAGCCATTTTTAGTGTTATGGCTGTGACCGTATGGAAGGGATTGGGCTACTACATGGTTATTTACCTAGCTGGGTTGCAATCTATTCCATCTGACCTCTATGAAGCTGCTGCAATCGATGGCTCTGATGGCATCAATAAACACTGGGATATCACAGTTCCATTGATGAGACCTTATCTGTTACTGGTAGCAGTGATTTCCTCTATTTCTGCTACTAAAGTCTTTGAAGAGGTCTACATCATGACTCAGGGAGGGCCGCACGATAGCTCTAAGACAGTTGTTTACTATCTCTATGAAAAAGCTTTCAAAGACTTGGATATCAGCTATGCCTGCACAATTGGTCTGGTGCTATTTTTGATGATTTTGGGACTTTCGATTTTGAGGCTAGCACTCAATAATGAACGAGGTTACAAGGAATAAAATGGGAACGGCAGCATCTTCAGCACCAAGTTGAATTTAAGAGGTCATTTATAAAGAAAGTCTGAGCCACCCAACCTCACCTAAAAAGGCGGCTCAGACAGCTTTAGTTCCTATTTTAAAAAGGGGGCTACACGAGAGTAGGTCATTTCGCTTGTATTTGCCACATTTCTAGTTGTGCTGCCCTCAGCGCTGCCGTTGGCTTGATACCTTTTTGCCGCATTTGTTGGTAGAACTTACTCATCAACTGTGGAGTGGCGCGATCGCTCCTTAGGAGCTTTCGTCACTCTGGAAAAATAAAAAATAGCATATTTGTCTAGGTTTTTAGAAGCGGTGACTGCAACTGTAGCTGTAAAGGTTGCTCCTTGTTAATCACAAGACCAGGATACTTTTGACTCATCTGTGGCGCAGATGCCAACTCTGTTTGCCACAACACCCAACGGCTGCCAGTGGGTAGAACACTTAGACTTGCAGGATTTTGGGTAAGCCAAATTAGAGGTTGATTGGGGGGAGTACCGACACCCGCTGTTTCCCCAGAGTAGGTAGCTGCTAAAGCTTCTAAGACAACTCGGTTACTATTTAATAAACCTGTGAGTGCTGTCCAGAGTTTGACATCAAGTTGAGCGCGGCAAGCATAGAAGTAGAGAGACGCAGCTGTAATGACAGCTGCTTCAAAATCCTCTGGATGCCACACACCAGCACTGTCGAGACAGATGATAATTTCCTGAGTGCCTGTGAAGACCTCTAACTCACGGACTTTAAATTCACCGAAGCGGGCGCTAGTACGCCAATGGATTAAACGGGTAGGATCGCCTATCCTATAAGGTCGCAGAGCACGGGTGATGCCTTCAGTTGCTACTAGGTTACGGTGATCGCGGCTGAAGAACTGCTTCGTATCTTTTTGCCCCAGTTCATCCACTAAGGGACAGGTGGTGAGCGGTAAAACTGTAGGATAGACAATTGCTGTGGCTGGCGCTTCCCAACTACGACAGCACCAAAACAATCCAAAGGGAGCAGCAGTTCTCACCTGGACTGCGTGCCATCGATAAATACCCCGTTTTTGGGTAGGTTGGTAATAAATCCACTTATAGACGCTATGGGGTGGAATCCTTTCTATCGGCGTCTGTACGGGTTTACCCAGTTGACTTTGGAGAATGTCTTGAACTTGCAGCAGGGTTTTAGGCTGATTAGTTTGATTCTCGATTTCAATTTCAATGCTTAGCTGGTCGCCTACACTCACTGGTGCAGTCGGACGACGGGTGACACCAAGGGAGCGCAGCGACACAGGAGGTAGGACTGCTGCCAAGCCTAATAGGGCAAAGCTGATCCCGCTGATCACATACAGCCACCCTGCCATCGTATTCGTTGCCGCACCAAAGAAACAGATAGAGATAAAGGACAACAGCCACCCTGCGTAGGCAGGTGTCACCCATCGATTTTCTAGCCAGTAGGTAATTCGGGAGGCAACGCTTGTGAAGACAGGCGGTTTAGTCATTTAATTATTGAGACTGGTGCTGAGAATGTTTTTGTTGTCGCTGGTTTTGTATTTGTTGCTGTTCAGGCGTAAGTAGAGCATTAATTTGCTGTTCTGACGCTTGCTTAATTTGGCGAATTTTATCTTTTTGCTCTTTTGTCAGATTCAGTGAACTCATAACTTGACGTTGCTTCTGCTTATTTTCTAAAGCAGTCTTCATCTGTGCCTGTTGACTTGGTGTAAGAACAGCTTGGATCTGCGCTTGACTTGACTGCTTAATTTGTTTAATTTTCTCTCGTTGCTCTTTAGTGAGATTCAGCCGATTGCTTTTAACTGCTTGCTGTTTTGTGCCAGAATTAACAGATGGAGCACTTTCAGCAACTGGCTGTTCTGTACTAGGATTAGCAGATGGATTGCTTTCAGCGGCTGGCTGTTCTGTACTGGAAGCAGACGGAGTGCTGTTAGCAGTTGGCTGTGCTGTACCACTATTAGCAGAATCTGAAGGAGTCTTAGCTGTACAACCAGTGCTAAGAGAGAGCGCAAGTACTGCCAATAAAAAATCAGAAAATCTAATTTTCACAAGAGTTGTTCAAATTGTACTAACCTCTATGTTAGACGTGCCAAGATGTTTAAAAGTTTAAGCAAACTTGGGTCGTACTTACCCTACATCCAGGAGGGCAGTGGATCGTAGACTTAGTAGGTATCTGGTGTCGAAACCTACCTAGAGGAGAAAATATTGGACGTAAAAGCAGCCGTGGCTTGGGAAGCAGGCAAGCCGTTGACAATTGAAACAGTGCAATTGGACGGCCCTAAGGCAGGAGAGGTGTTGGTCGAGATTAAGGCAAGCGGAGTGTGCCATACTGACGCCTACACCCTCTCAGGAGCAGATCCAGAAGGTCTGTTTCCGGCAATTTTGGGGCATGAAGGTGCAGGAGTTGTTGTGGAAACTGGCCCCGGTGTAAGCAGTGTGAAAGCAGGCGATCGCGTGATTCCTCTCTACACGCCAGAATGCCGACAGTGCGAGTACTGCCTCAGCCGCAAAACAAATCTCTGTCAGGCGATCCGCTCAACCCAGGGTCGTGGGTTGATGCCTGATGGGACTAGTCGGTTTTCTCTCAATAGCCAGATGCTCCATCACTACATGGGAACATCGACTTTTGCTAACTATATCGTGCTGCCCGAAATCGCGGTTGCCAAGATCCGCGAGGACGCTCCCTTGGAAAAAGTCTGCTACCTTGGGTGCGGTGTAACGACGGGGATCGGCGCAGTGATCTACACAGCTAAAGTAGAGCCGGGTGCCAACGTTGTGGTATTTGGACTGGGTGGTATTGGCCTCAACGTCATCCAGGGTGCCCGCATGGTAGGCGCTAATATGATTATCGGAGTTGATATCAACCCTGCTAAGCGCCCGCTAGCTGAAAAATTTGGCATGACTCACTTTGTCAATCCTCAAGAAGTGGAGGGCGATCTAGTTGCTTACCTGGTTGACTTAACTAAAGGTGGCGCTGATTACAGCTTTGAATGCATTGGCAACGTCAATATTATGCGCCAAGCCCTTGAGTGCTGTCATAAGGGATGGGGTGTCAGTGTGATTATCGGAGTGGCTGGTGCTGGTCAAGAAATTCGCACTCGTCCTTTTCAACTGGTTACGGGGCGAGTTTGGAAGGGTTCGGCTTTTGGGGGAGCGAGAGGTCGTACAGATGTGCCGAAGATTGTGGACTGGTACATGGAAGGCAAAATCAACATTGACGATCTAATCACTCATGTGATGCCTATTGAACGCATCAATGATGCTTTCGACTTGATGCACAAAGGCGAGTCTATCCGCAGTGTGGTGACGTTTTAGCTTGAACCATAAATAATAATCCCTTGGCTTCAGGTGAGGGAGTATCAACTAAGCTAGTATCCAGTTGTGAGTTACAAGAATTGGCAAGCAGTGACAAATCATGCCAAGTTTGTCTTGAATACTTACATGATCGGGTTGCTGTCAGTTGTCCCTCGTCAGTAGCAATTGACAGATGACAACTGAAAAAAACGACAACTATATACAAAGTGATTAACCGAACCTGCTATAAGGACTGGATGTGAGCACATCTGAAAACCGTAGACTGGACACCATCTCACTAGCTGCCTTGCTGGTATCCACCCATTATGGTCTGGGGTTTCTCCTCGGAACCGCTGAAAAATCATTGACTTTGGGTGCTGCTGGCAGTCTATACGCCGTCTGCCTTGGCTTGGGCACAATAGCTCTTTTGGGACTGGCGAAGTTTTACTGGAACCGAGTAGAGCAAATCTGGACATTGCTGGGAAATCGCTACGGAAATGAGGTCAAAATTCTTGTGGGGTTGATGTCATGGACATCGCTGATTGGCATTGAGGCAGTCCAACTGATTTCCGGAGCCTTTATTCTCAGGGTTTTGGGAGCACCAGTGCTACCCAGCATGGTTGTTTTGGCTATTTTATTTACAATTGTGTGTTTGCTGCCAGTGGAAAAAGCTGGCTTTCTGTTTCGCGGGTTGCTTGTTCTGAATTTCTTGGCTCTGCTTTACGGATTGTGGGTGTTGCACGGTTTTCCTGGTTATTTGCGATCGCCTCTTGAGTTTATTGGCGCACTTAAACTTGTCAGTCCACCAAATTTTCTAGGGATCTCGCTTTGCACAATTCTGCTGGTGCTTATGGATATGAAGTATCAGCAATTTCTTGTTCAGGCAAAAGATGTGCGGAGCTTATATCAGGGCTGTATGTTAGCAGCGGTTTTGCTGTTGTTGCTCGCCTTGTTACCCTCATCAGTGGTGATTGCCGCGCAAAATGCGAATATTTTACCTACTGATATTGATGGCAAGGAGACATTACCCTTTATCCTGTTATGGATTGGCGGTGGTGCTGATCAGCCTTTAGGTATTGTCCTAATTGTGTCTTTATTGGTTCCCTCACTTGGTGTAGGCAGCAGTATATTGCGAGTGCAAAGCAAGACGATTTTAGATTTCAACATCCTGCCTATATCTAACTTGAATCGGCTGCTTGTGACTGTTGTCAACGCCCTCTTTGCTCTAGCCATTGCTTTAAAAGGTGGCGAGATCGTTAATCTAATTGTGTCTTTTTATGCATCCTATGTTTCGGCGGTGTTTATTCCCTTTGTGGCCTACTTGATCGCTCAAACAGGAAGCTATATTTTCAGTGCAATGAGCGTGAAGCTATCTTTAATTGCTGGCAGTATGGCAGCTTTTTCCGCACTGATTTTAACTCTCATTAATCCCAACATAGCAGTGTTTGGCAATGTTGAATTAAACATTATGGTAGTGGGAATCGGATTTGGGATTTTAGGTTTGTTGGTCGGTCAGGCGATCGAGAAATATTTCCCTGCATCGAAAGTAGGGGAAGAAATTTCAAAGTAGCCAAATAGCAGAGGAATCAAACTCATGTCCACTTCTCTCAACCTCATCTCTGAAAACCAATGCTTCGGTGGTACAGTTAGCTTCTGGAGCCATCACTCCGAAACCTGTCATAGTGAGATGCGCTTTGCTACCTACCAGCCACCGCAGGCAAAATCTCAGCCGGTTCCAGTTCTCTATTTTCTCTCTGGTCTCGCCAGCACTGAAGAGAACTTTATGGTCAAGGCAGGGGCACAAAGATTTGCCGCCGAGTACGGGTTGATGCTCGTTGCGCCAGATACTAGCCCTCGTAACACAGGAATTGAGGGTGAGGACAAAGACTGGGACTTGGGCACTGGTGCTGGCTTTTACATTGATGCAACGGAGCAGCCGTGGCAATCGCACTACCAAATGTACAGCTACATTGTCCAAGAACTGCCCGCTCTCATAGCTGAGCATTGGGTAGTGCAATCACAACAGGGAATTTTCGGCCATTCCATGGGCGGTCATGGGGCGCTGGTTTGTGCTTTGAGCAACCCGTCACGCTACAGGTCAGTTTCAGCCTTCGCCCCAATCGCCGCACCGATGCGCTGCCCTTGGGGTCAAAAAGCTTTCTCTAACTACCTTGGCCCTGACAAAGAGAGCTGGCAGGCCTACGATGCCAGCGAACTGGTGCAGCAAGCAGGATATAACCGCCCTATTCTGATAGATCAGGGAACTGCCGATCCCTTTCTAGAGGAACAGCTACTGCCCGGAGTATTTGAGCAGGCATGTACAGCAGCTGGTCAACCATTGACCTTGCGCTTTCAAGAAGGCTACAACCACAGTTACTACTTCATTGCCACTTTTATCAAAGATCACATCCGCCATCACGCAGCTGCACTGTATGAGAATAGTTTGTAGCAGTTGCACAAAAACCAGCGCTAAGCTTAAAAGTCTAGCTCCCTCTTCTTACGGTTCTAGCTTAAGTTAGAGATCTTCCCGTACCTATTGGAACCACAATGAGTTTATCTAAGCCAAAAGGTTTAACTGCCCAATTCAACCAACATCTCTATCGTACTCAGCCGAAAGCCGCATGATTTGAACAACTGCCTCGCAGTTTCATTGATAGCAGACGTATCCAGCCGAATTTGTTTGACTCCTATCTTGTCAAAATGTTCTTTGGCCTTCATCACCATTTCCCGTGCAATCCCTGCTTTGCGATATTCCGACTCGACCCAAAGGTCGTGAATGAAAGCGAATTCTTGCAGGCGGTAAATCGGTATTTCTCGCTCTATGGTGGCCGCCAGAAATGCAACTAGTGGCGCTGGTTGCCCTGTCGCAGGTACTTCCGGTTCAGCTACCAAAAACAGACTCTGCTTGTCAGTCGCCAGCCTGCTCAACCACCGTTCGTAACGCTGTTCGGGATGTGGCAGGAATCCATACTTAGCAGAATCCCACGATTCGTGCAAAGCGCAAATCGATGCAACCATTGGTAGGACGGCAGGGACATCAGCTGGTGTAGCATGGCGGATCAGCATGGTTTTTTCCCCAAGCATTTTGGACTTACGCATTTCCTACTGTAACGCCACCATTAACGAAGTAAGGGAAGCATACTCTTGCCCCCTTCTTCGATAGGTGAAGCCTTCCTCTAGGGTAAGCAGGGTTGGCGTAGTCGCGACTTCTTCCTCGCTCGCCTAGTGCCAGATCTCAGTTAAAATGAGCTGAAACTCTTGAGGAGTCCTATGAGTTTAGCTATTAGCCCAGAGGTTTAAACCTTTAGTGAGCTGAGTGCATAGGTGCAAGATTTAAGCATGCAGAAAAAAGAAAAATTTGTGCCGTTAGCGCTAGCGTGCGAACCTAGTCGGTTAGGGGTTTGCTCCCTCTACCTTTCCTGCTCTTTTCCTCCACAAAGAAGTGCATGATAGTTATATGGGGATCACGAGTTATTAAAGATATGCTGCATCGAACAGACTTAGGGAAACTTCTGTGCATTACTCAAACTACTCATGCTTGGTTATCTGGCTGTTTGGCACGGGCTTGGGGAAATGAACTGTTTGGCTATTTTGCTCCTGTAGAAGAAGTCTGTTTGGGTGCAGAACAGCATGATATCGGTTGGTTACTCTGGGAGCAGTCCCCTACTTTAAACCCAAAAACTGGCTATCCCTGTAATTTTAGAGAACTATCTACTGCTGTACATGTAGGGATCTGGTCGAATGCCAAACATCTGGCATTCCCAACAAGTCGGTATGTAGCTTTGCTGGTTTCACTACACGGAACAGGACTGTATGAGCGTTTTAAGAACTGGGAGAATTCACCAGAGTCTAGCCAGATCGTAAAAGTCTTTTTAGATGACGACTATGCTTTTCAAGCGCAGCTAATTGCCAACCTGCAAGATGACCCGCACTATAAACCGTATATGACGCCAGAGGCAATTGGGCGTAACCGTAAGCTGATTGGTATATGGGATACTTTTTCACTTGCTGTGTGCCACGGAATCTACGATGAGCAGCAGATTGATCATGTACCCACGGCAGAAGGTGAAACTACACTGACATTGACTCCTATCGATAATGACCCCAATCTCATCTCAGTATCTCCTTGGCCGTTTCAGGACAGTAAGGTGCGGCTTGTGTATGAGGGGCGGATGTTGAACTCAACGTTTACAGATGAGGCCGCAATGCGCTCAGCGCTTGTGACTGCGCCTTCGCTGACAATTGTCAATACCCTGATCTGTCTCTAAAGCACAAAGCCTGGTTTTGAATCTGTTGAAAATCCCCACACCACTTGCAAGATGGGGATTTTGGTAATTGATTTTTTACCCATTATCCAAGTGGCGGGGCGAGCAATCTTGCTCTACCCACA
>CAZZWA010000018.1:0-16762 GCA_964657555.1 uncultured Microcoleus sp. | reverse complement strand
GAACTTTTATGAATATTTAATTGAAGAGGTAAGCTCGATAGCTTATAAGTAGAGATAAGACATTAAGGAGGTTAAGCGCTATGTCCACCCATGATCTGTTCACTTTAGTGCTGATGCTCGTTCCTGGTCTGTTACTTTCTATCTTAATCATGGCCGCATTTGCGGCTGGTGGCTAATTAAAACTGGGAGATCAAGTCCAGTGAAGACTCTCCCATATCTAGTGCGCTCGGCTTTCCCTGATTAATCAGCTACAATCCTTACTAGGTGAGGTTTTCTCTACAATATAAGCTCTATGCTTAAAAAACAGGGTTTTCTTCACTGGATAGGGGAGAGCACTACACTTTTACAGTGACGGAGCGTAGCAACATATTGCGTCACCCAAACGCCTGTTGAGAATGACAACATTTAGGCAGACTTGATATGAAGACAGTGGAATAGAGAAATCCCGTCGCTCAAAGTAAATCTTCTATGCGATCGCCTCAGTTATGTCAAACCGAGGTATTCTAAAACTTCTATAAAGCACCTGCGAAACCGTCCCTTTACCCTTCGCGGTTAGGAAGAATGTCAAACAGGTTAAAACCTTTAGACTCAGCCTACTGAGATTGGCTAAATGTCTGATTTGTCGCCGCTACTAGGCTTACGAGGCATAGAACCAGAGTCGGTTAAAACGTCCTCTAGTTCCATGCGTTGTTCCATCTGACGCAAGAAATAGCCAGTCATCATTGCTGAGGCCAAGAGACCTGCTAAATTTTCCCTATCTGTAGTTATTTGAACATTAAAACTTTCTGAAGGGAGCATTCCTACCAGTCCCTGAACGTTCTGAGAGATGATTTGCTTAATTTCAGGGCTAGCTGATTTAGCAACTCGCGCTAAAACATCAGGATGCTGATGCTGTAAATATTTCAGCAGTTGATTAGCTTGTGCATCTTCAGGAGCGCTATCGAACAAGTCAGAGTTAAACACCATTGTGCCTGTTAAGTATTTGACTTCTTCTTTCTACTCTAAACCATCGGGCAATTTTGCCACTTCATACTTTTTGCCTAACTGATCCAGCGCTAGGGGGAGTTGATTTAGTTCAAAATACTGATGAAACTTGTCTGTAACCTGCAACCAGTAGGAGCGTCCATCTCCTTGTCGGCGTTTGCGCACAAAACCTAGCTGTACAAGTTCCTGAACGTGTTGATAGGCTCCAGAGCCGCGTAGGTTAACCAAATCAGATTGAGTAAGTGGGCCAGTCAGAGCGATCGCAGCTAGAGTTCGCAAGGCTCCTAGTCCTAGATCTAGGGGAACTAAGCTCTCCACCAAATTTTGAAAATGTGAGCGTAATTGTAGGCTGTAACCTCCGGGCATCTCAACCACTTCTAAAGCGCTGTCCCGGTAAGCATAATCGCTTATGAGTTCAATAAGGGCATTTCTGGCTTCATCCTTATCGCATCCAGCATACTCAGCAATTGTGGCAATGTCAAGGGGTTGGCCTTTTAGGTAAAGAATGGCTTCAATTTTGCTTGCTAGACGAGGCATGGCGATTTCGGATTAAGGACAGCGATAACGAGAGAATGATTACTTATTTTGGGTTCTCTTGATCAAGGCTTGCCAATGTCTCTTCGTCGAGTTCCTGTAAAGATTGCCAGCCAGCTAGCCACTGAGAACAGTCTTTTAGCAGTTTGGCGTTAGTCCAGAACCGGACATTGGGGTCGCAGGCAGCAACCATTTCTGCAAACACCCATTGACCTTGATTTTTCCGGTTAACGACTTGAAAGTGTCGCCAGCCCCACATTTTTTGCTGCGCTGTCCATTTGGAACCAACAAGGTAAGGAAATTTCTGCTTTTTCTGCATTTGTGTTTAAAGGCGAGAGTTCCTCACTTCAAAAACTTGGCATTGCCAGCCATCGTTGTTATTTATGCAAAATGCCACTTTGTCAATTTTATCCAGCCATATCAAGTGAACCATTTGGCGAATTTTTTCTCGCTTTTGGATTAACCGTTTTTGCACTGCTTGATTATGGCAAAGAATCTGAAAGATAACTATGCCAGCTTCATCAATCTCTCGAAATAGGCAATCTCGTAAAATGGCACGAACACTACTGTCAAATTGACTGTGGAATTTCCGCAGCTTTTCCATCCAAGTTGTCTGACCATGGTGCGGCTGTAGGGAGAAATTATCTTCATCTTCTTCAGGGTATAGGGGAGACATAATCTTTTGTTAACTTATTTGCTGTTTATGAGATGACGATATCACCGACACTGCCTGCTGCCAAGAGATTTTTAATTATGGGTAAGGATACTGATTGAGGAATATTTAGTTTGACATATAGCACGAATTTCTCCTAAAAGAAAAGATTAAAGATGCTCAGCAGGTATCACGTCAAGTAATGGGTAATTATTGTGATCTTGAAACCCAAGCCGAATGCTGTATCTGGATTTGTTCGTTATCAACAAAATACAGTTCCTACTAAATAATAACGACTCCCTTTAATCCCCCGTCCTTCAAATGCAAGCAAGAGTCAACAAAGGGATGAAGAATTGCCCCAGGGGCGAGGCATGAACTATCTGGAACTGGGAATCAGAAAAAGGCGTTCTAAAACCTAGTTCCAGTCCCAGCCGAGGGCAAGTGGGCAACGCTATCTAGAGGATTGGTGCTGGTGATACCAGGTGTCCAACGCTAGCCGATGAACTTCACGCCAAGATAAATTATGTCGCTTCGCTAGAGCCGCGCAATCTTCATATTCTGGCTGCACGTTGGTAATGGTGAGCGCCTCAGATGGCCCACTTAAAGCGACCTTGACGCGGACTGAACCATAGTCTGTCTGAACCTCTTGGATTGAGCGTTGCAAAATTGCTCGTTGCTGGGTGAAGCGACGGATTCCTAATGTAGTGGTTTCGCGGAATAAGACAGCTTCGCAAGCCTGTAAATGCTCTGGATGGCAGATAACAGTTAACAAAATCCCAGGGCGAGACTTTTTCATGCCGATTGACTGAGTAAAAACATCGACAGCACCGACAGTAAAAAGTGCCTCAAACACATAGCCAATAGCTTGGGGGCTCAAATCATCAATTTGTGTCTCCAGAACTGAAATTGTTTCCAGATAAGGACTTTCGGAGGGATGAATTAATTCTGACGATTGACTTTTTTCTCCAATCCAGAGTCGCAGAATGTTGGGGATTGGCAACTGGTGCAATCCAGCACCCAAGCCAAGGCGCTGGACGAACATAGGTGGTGGTGGGCCAAAACTAGTAGCAAGTGTCACGGCGATCGCAGCTCCAGTCGGAGTTACCAGTTCTCGCTCAATACCATTACTGTAGACTGGCACTTGACGAGATTCCCACAATTTCAACACAGCTGGCACTGGCACTGGCAGCCTACCATGCGCTGCCCTGACTGTGCCACCACCAGTAGGGAGCGCCGAACAGTAAAGTTCGTCAATCCCTAGCCAATCTAACCCCAGACAGGTACCTACGATATCTACAATGGCATCAGTAGCCCCCACTTCATGAAAATGAACCTCGGTTGGGGCAATACCGTGAACCGCCCCTTCCGCTTCTGCTAGACAGCGAAACACTGCCAAACTGGCAGCCTCTGCCCGTGAGGGCAGCCCAGCTGCTGCAATCATTTGCTCAATTTCCGGTAGGTGTCTGGTAGGAGCATGAGAGTGATGATGCCCGTGGTTATTACTATGGTGAGGCTCCTGGTTATGATGATGGTGGTTTTCGTTGTGTAACGTCGCAGCATCGTCTAAAGCGCTCAATGCCAGTATGTCCACATGTACTTTTGTTGCTTGCTGACCGTTACGGTGGACGGGTTCGACACGTAACTGGTATTCCTCGGAAATTCCCAGGAGGTAGAGCTTTTCACTTAAGTAATCCAGCGGAACACCAGCACTTACGAGTGCCCCCAGGCACATATCGCCAGCAATTCCGGTCGTACATTCTAGATACGCGAGCTTGTTCATTGGTCAGGGGAAGAGCGAGATTACGTGCCAGTTGTTTAGTCGTCAGATGACCGTTTGCAGTAGCTCTACCAATTTAAGGTTAAACGCTTGAGGAATTTCATGGCTACTATTTACACCATCCATCCGGATACACCCCAAACACGCCGAATAGAACAGATTGTAGACGCACTACGAAATGGGGCTGTGATGTTATATCCTACCGATACTGCTTACGCGATTGGTTGCGACTTGAGTGCGAAGTCGGCAGTAGAGCGTGTCAGGCGGATTAAGCAGCTATCTAATGATAAGCCCTTGACATTCCTGTGTTCGTCTCTTTCCAACATTGCTCAATATGCTGTGGTTAGTGACTCCGCCTATCGCATTATGAAGCATCTCATTCCAGGCCCCTACACTTTCCTGCTACCAGCCACCAAGTTAGTGCCTCGGTTGGTGATGAATCCCAAGCGGAAAACCACTGGAATTAGAGTCCCCGCTCATGTAGTCTGCCAAGCCCTGTTGGAAACGCTGGGAAACCCGATTATTTCCACTTCAGCTCACTTACTGGGAGAAGATGAGTCTGTAAGTTCGAGTGAGGTGCCCCAGAACCAACAGTTAGAACGGGCACAACTATTTGACCAAATGGATAAGTTGGTTGATGTGATTGTGGACAATGGCACGGAAGCGGGATATCAGGTTTCCACTATTGTTGACTTGACTAGCGAGGAACCCGTAATGGTTCGGCAGGGTCTTGGTTGGGAGGCAGCCGCAGCTTGGGCATCACCAGTTAGCATTTAGTAGTTAGTGGTTAGAGACGTTGAAGATGGGAAGGTGAGAGGGTTCAAACCAATCTTCCCACCTTTAACCCGCGAATCTTCTGACCTCCTGACTCTGCAACCTGCGATCCTCCAAGGTCAAGGGACATAAAGCTGAAAGTTAACAAATAGAGAACTACGAGTCAGGGGCTACGGATTTCGGACTACAAACCAAAACTAATCCAGTTTCTTGAGCGTCCACCAAAATCGGCTCTAAGCATCTGAATCGGCACCGGGTGTTTATGGATGATTGGTACGCTCAAGTGCCCATACAAAAAGGGTTAGGGCTTGTGAGTCAAAAGCTGCAAGTTGCCTCAATACTGTGGCGCTAACAATAGCTTGAGGGAGTGCCACATCGCTAAACCTATAAGTAACCCTAGCCTCATACAGTCGAAATATAGACAGTTGAGACGGTGAAGCGAGTGGATAGCACCGCTAATTAAGATTACCTCTCCAGTGTCGTTATTTCAGGACTGTAATTGTTGGGCGCAATACCATGAAAGTACAAACTGTTAATTCTGATAGTCAAGCTTCAGCAAACGATCAAAATCAGCACGCCCTAGAGCCAGTTAGAGAAATTGACACGCAGGCTCTCACCCAGCTGTTAATTGAGGAAATGCGATCGCGAGTGGGGTCGATATCGGGCCGAGTTCAGGCTGTGGCTAATCGGATGGCTCGGGAGGTGGAACGAATTTGCCGTAAGAGCCCGCGCATCCAAACCTCTGGTGAAGTTCACTCCTGGCAGGTTTCCTTAGGACGGCACAGGTTGCAAAAATGTCTATCCTACTACGAGCTAGGCTCAAAACGGGGTCGCGTTGAACTGCACAGTAACCTCAGCGCCATGATTTATCGGTACGTGGCGACGCCTCAATCCCAATTAGGTTTTCAAGCTCGCTATAACCTGATTGAGGATTTCCTACAGGAGTTTTACGCAGAAGCACTCAAAGCCTTCCGTCGGGAAAACGAGTTGGCGTCTAACTACACCCCTCGTACGCAGTTGGAACTTGCAGAATACATGGCTTTCACTGAGCTGTATGCCAAACGTCGCATTAGAATGCCCCATGGGGCAAATCAGCAACTGATTGTGCTGCGTGCCCAAGGGTTTGCTCGACGCCTGCCATCGGAAACAACCCTTGATATCGAACAGGCAGTTGAGTTCGCCAGGAGTGAGGAAGCCGAAGCCCAAAGCCGCTCACCTCTAATGCAGCAAGTGCGATCGCAGATGATTTCTGCAACAACCGATCCGGCTGATGCAGTGTTGCGCGAGCGCGTCGTCGCTGAGTTGATACAATACTTAGAGTCTCAAGACCAGCCTGATTGTGTGGATTACTTGCTCTTAAAAATGGAAGACTTGGCTGCTCCAGAGATTGACGAGATTCTGGGTCTAACACCCCGTCAGCGCGACTACCTACAACAGCGCTTCAAGTATCATGTGGAAAAATTTGCTCTCAATTCTCAATGGAAACTGGTGCATCAATGGCTGGGAGCAGATCTAGACCAGAAGCTAGGAATGTCTTCTCTCGCATGGGAAGAGTTTTGGGTTCAACTTTCTCCACAATCCCAGCAGATTTTGAAGCTAAAACAAGCTCGCCAGAGCGACGAGGAGATTGCTAAAGCCCTCAAATTGACGCTCAAACAGGTGCAAAAGCGCTGGACTAAGCTCCTAGAAATGGCTTGGAAAGCTCGTAACGCAGAACAAAAGGGTAGGGGCTAGAAAATTGGGAGGGAGCGACAAAGCGACAAGGTGTTGTTTATGACTTACAGTCCTGCCTTATAGGAGAACACAACTAAGCCATTCTAGTTGGCTTTTGCTAAGGTAATGTTAACAATTGTCACTAAGGCATACAACTTACTAAGGCTGTTATGGCGACCAATCTCGTTCAAGCTTCTGCCTCACTCCAGTCAGCAACACAGAATACATCAGCACTCAGACAAGTCTGGGAGACTATTCAACCAGATAGCTGTCCGTATTCGTATAACTTCCACATGCACACCATCTGCTCGGATGGTCAAATGAAACCAGAAGAGTTGATCAAGCAAGCAGTGACTCTTAGTCTAAAAGGGCTTGCCATCACCGATCATCATACTGTCAGTGGCTACCGGGTGGCTCAAAGCTGGCTAGAAAACCAGCAGCAATTCTCTTCTCACCCTCTACCCGACCTTTGGATTGGCACAGAAATCACTTCTAAACTATTGGGAACCGAAGTCCACATTTTAGGATATAGCTTTGACCCAGAACACCCTGGGATGCAACTCTATTTGCAAGGTAATGAGCCTCAAGGTGGCGATGCCCAGGCAGCTAATGTTATTGCTGCCCTCCATCAAGCAGGTGGTTTAGCCGTCTTAGCTCATCCGGAACGCTACAAGCTACCAGCCGAGAAACTCATTCCAGTTGCCGCCGAGATAGGTATTGACGGTGTCGAAACCTACTATGCTTACAATAACCCCAACCCTTGGAAACCCAGTCCGAAGGCAACCCGAAAGGTGAAAGAGCTTACGGCTACCTACGGCTTATTAAATACCTGCGGCACCGATACCCACGGATTGAGTTTGCTACAGCGCCTTTAACACTCCCATAGCTTTACTATGTTATAAAGTTGTGGGATTCATTGGCTCAGAGCGCACTTTCAAGTTGTGCCTACTTGCAGCTTTTGTTAGGTACTGGTGTCCGACGCTCCAGTCAGCTCAATCAAGCGTTAATTCTGGCATGCTCTACCATACTTAAATTTAAAATAATGCCTGCCTGATTTCATTGCTTAAAATTAAGATATTGAGGGCAGCATTTTCATTTCTGTATGAGTTGTTTGATTGCCGCTCAGCTAGCCGCAAATTTATCATTACAAAAGCCGCTCATTTCTGAGCGGCACCAATGAATAAGTTTTCTTAAAATTAAAACTTTTAACTCATCACGCTGCCACTTTGCACGACCATCAGGACAACGATGCCAATGCTTGCTAGCACAAAGAGAATACCCATGCTGATTGATTGACCCAGATGTCTCGAAGATTTCAACATTTTCGTTTTTTATTTTAGTATCGTGTATCTATTGAAGATACCAGCATTTCGAAGTTTAATATGAGTAATTGAAACTTAACTTTACTAAAAGTAAAAAATCTTAATTTTAAAAACTTACAGCTATACCTTTAGCTGGGAAAAGCCCAGACAAGATCAGATAGTTACGTTCACGTAGAGAAATTTTTGGCTAAATCTTCGCAAGTCGTCATTAGTCCTTATGCCCATAGTCTTTAAAGACTAATGACTAATGACTAATGACAGCCCTACTGATAATGTGTGGAGGCAAGATGTTACTTGGTCAACCCGTGTTCTAGGGCGTAGCGCACCAACTCAGTGCGACTATTTGTTCCAGTCTTGCTAAATAATCGGCTGACGTACTTCTCAACATTACGGACGCTAGTTTCTAGGCGGCGGGCAATTTCTTTATTCATCAGTCCTTCAGCAACTAGATCTAGAACACTCTGCTCTCTTGGTGTTAAGTCGATACGAATGGGTGGAGGAGTCTGAGTGATGCCACCCTGTTGTTGTAACATGGCTCGAATTGCCGCAATTTCCCGAGCGATCGCATCAATATCCGCGCTGCTGCCTGAAGCTTTAGTCGCAGCCGCGCGGCGTTCCAGCAAATTTTCGACAATCGCCACCAACTCATCAGGATCGAACGGTTTCGGTAGATAAGCATCGCAGCCAGCTTGGTAGCCATGGATGCGGTCTGATTTCATGCCTCTGGCCGTTAAAAATACTACCGGGAGTGCCTTGAATCGAGGATCTTCTCGCATCTGCTTGAGAAATTGATAGCCATCCACTTGAGGCATCATGATGTCAGAAATCACTAGGTCAGGTGGGTTTTTCTGCAACATGTCCCAAGCGTCACGCGCGTTACTAGCCGCTTGAACACTAAAATTGCTGTCTTCCAGATAAGCTTGTACAGCTTCGCGCAGTCCCGGCTCATCATCGACTAACAAAAGTTTTGCTGACATCTTGTTTTCCTTGTCGCTACTTTCTTTTAAGTGTTGTACTGGCATGTATAGTTCACTCACCGTTACTTTTCTTCACTCTAGCGAAACTTTTTTGGCCTATTCCTCAGGAGAGACTTCTAAAATACTGTCTTGAGACTTTGACAGCCACTCAATTGTCCTTGCTTGTTCTGGTAGTTTAGCGGAACGTTGCCCAGAGGAACGCGCCCAAGCACCGATCAGGCCAAGGGGTGTAGAGAGTAGGTCGATGGCGGATGTTTTGTTAGCGATCACTCTGATACTGGTAACTGGCAATTCTCTCACCAGCCAGCGACCCAGTCTTTGCCAGCACTCGGCCACTGTAATGTCCCGCATCAGGCTGACGCCGTACAGTTCGTGCAAGTAGCGATTCGAGCGACCATAACGACGCCATTGACTTTGAAATTCTTTAAGGTTGGAGCGGTGTCGGTGCTGTACGATCGCCGTAGGTGCAAAATGCAGTTGCCAATTGCTTTGCTGCTGAATCCGCCAACAGATGTCAGCATCGCCTCCCGTATCTAGGTAAGGGCGGAACAAACCGGCAAGTTCTAGAGCTTGCCGACGAATAGCTAGGTTAGCTGTTTGACCGTAAGGGCAAAAGGAATGCTTTAAGGTGTGCTGCTGGGATAGAACATTCTGGTGGTCCGCATGTTTTTCCCACAGCGTTTTTCCTGGCAAGCCAATCACCTCACCTGCCACAATGCCAATTGCTGGGTTAACAAAGGGCTGAATGAGGGAACTAAGCCATTGAGGCTGAGGACGGCAGTCTGCATCTGTGAAAGCCAGAAATTCACTCTTTGAGGCCCTAATTCCAGCATTGCGAGCTGCGTAGGAGCTTTGGATGTTGTTTTCTGCAAGCGGACGGATTTTGATTCCTTGGGAAGCGGTTTCTCGGGCGGCGTCTTGGAGGAAGGTGGCAGTGCGATCACGACTGTTATTGTCTACCAGCAGATACTCAACTCTTTTAGCCGGGTAGGTTTGAGCCACAAGACAACTAATCAGAGCTGGTAGATCCGCCTCGCCGTTATAGACTGGCACAACCACAGAAACCTGAGGTAAAAAGCTCTGGTGAAGGTCACTTTCCACTAGCTTAGAGGTTAGATCAATTTAGGACTTATGACTCTATCATCGCAATTGACGGTAGCGATGGTACTAGATGCCTAGTCATGGCTACGAAGGTGCAAGTCATCGATTGAAACAACTATTGGGATTTTTGCCCAATGGTGCATATGGTTGAAGCCTAAGAAGCAGTTCCAGGATGGTTGCCACATCTCGCGCTTGTATTCTGGCGATGATTCCACCTCTAGCGCATTTACCAATTCAACGGTTTGCTCCTGTCAACTGGACTCCCAGCCTTCGATTAACTTCCAGTGCCAGCTTTACCACTCGGATTGCCTGGGCTTCATCTTCCACCAGCGCCAGTATCCGTGCCATGGGTTCCCTCCAGTTTGAAGTGTTAAGGAAATTTTGCTTCAATAGCTGATCGCGAAGGGCGGGGAGTTGAGTCAGCAGCTGTTCAGGCGTGTAGTCTGGAGGATTGGTTACCATCCACCTCCAGGATCAACGCATCTAACTATCTTTGACAGAAAAGCGAGAATATGTACCTGAAATAATTTAGATAGAGAGGGTTCTGATTAGGTAAAAAGTCTCCTTGTTCTAGCTAGTGCGTTGAATTCCTCAGGAACAACATCAAAATGCGTGGAACACGAGACCCAGCAGAGCCAGAAGCCCACTAACTATGTAGAATAGTGCAACAATTTGGGTTTCTGTCCAGCCACTCAGTTCTAGATGATGGTGGAGCGGTGCCATCTTCAACAAGCGTTTCCCGATGCCGTTGGCGTCTTTAGTTGCCTTATAGTAACCTACCTGGGCAATCACCGAAACTGATTCCACAAAGAAGATACCACTAAGGATGAACAGCGCCCAAAGATTGTTACTCACAAGCCCCACCGCCGCCAAAGCAGCACCCAAAGCCATGGAACCTGTATCACCCATAAAAACACTGGCTCTGTTGCGGTTGTGAACCAAAAAGCCCAGGTAGCTACCGCTCATGCAAGCGCAGAAAATCATCAGACTAGGCGAAGTTGGGGCAACTATAGCAGCTAATCCCAGCAGGGCGATCGCTCCTGTCCCAGATGCCAGTCCATCTAAGCCATCTGTCAGGTTAGTTGCGTTACTTTCTGCCACCTGCACAAATACAGCTAGAGGCCAAAATAGCAGCCCCAGGGGTAGGGCTAAAGCGAAGGGCAAAGCAATGGTAGTAATACTTGTCGGTTGACTCCAGGCCAGCCACAGACAAAATAAGACGCCAATACCTATTTGCAGCATCAGTTTCATCTTTGGTGATAGACCTTTATTAGACCGGCCTCGAATTTTTTGCCAATCATCCAGCCAGCCCATCCATGCGTATGCTAGGGTCAATAGCGATACGGCAATCACTTCGGAGGCAAATCCCGACAGTAATAGAGCAAAAGCGATCGCTGGAGGTAGAAAAAACACCCCACCCATTGTAGGCGTGCCTGCCTTCTTCAAATGAGCTTGCGGCCCATCCTCTCGAATAAATTGCCCTGCTTTTAGCTTCTGAAGTAAGGGCACTGCCCAGTAGCCCAACCCAGCTGTGACGATGCCACACAGCCATAGCGGCAATGTCAGCGATCCAACTGGCCATTGGGCTTGAGCCTCTGTCCCATCCCAACTTAGGGCAGCAATACTTAAAGTTCCTCCCAATAGAACGAGTAGGCTCGTCCCTGAAAGGTTGAAAGACCTGTCAGAAAATGATTTAGCGTCCACAGTTTCTCTGCTCACTCCACACCATAGGCTGGGAAATTTCGATCTCAGTCCAAGAGTTAATCTAAAATTCCCGATCGCCAATATCAAATCAGGACACCGGCTTGTGTCATGCAACTAAGTTGATTCTTCCAAATCGATTTCGGTACGATCATCGTCATCGATTTCATCGCCGGGATCGTCTACTCCCATCAGATCATTAAAGCTCTTCAGGTTCTTGATTGAGGAAGTGCTCGTCTTGGTTGTCGCTTGGCAACAGCCTCCCAGTAGACTCCGCCCATGCGAGGATGCGAAAATTCTTGCTGCAAGGGAATAATAGCCGCTGGTCTGTGACAAAGTTGTTCGCGCAAAGCAGAATGATTCATACTGATGATTCAGTCAGAAGGATTAGGCATACTAAAGTTTATCACCCAGAGAATTGTAATTGAACACCTGAATATCTAACTCTGTCAAGGGATCGGGTTATAAAAACTATTCAGTATACAGTCCCTACTAGAATTAGGGCAAGGTGGAAAATGAGAAAAGCAGCACTCTTAGAAGCGATCGCTGGAAAGAATCGTGGTCTACTGGCAACGGTAACTGACAAAAAAGCAATTCTGGCGGCAGTCGCCCAAGTAGAAGACCTCAACCCCACCACACGGCCAGTTGAGGCTATCGATCTACTAGATGGCAACTGGCGACTCCTTTATACCACCAGTAGCAATCTGCTGAACATTGGCCAAGTGCCATTGCTCCAACTCGGTCAAATTTACCAATGTATCCGAGCTAAAGAAGCCAAAGTCTATAACATTGCTGAAGTGTTTGGGCTCCCCTATCTAGAAGGGTTGGTTAGCGTTGCCGCCCGGTTTGAACCCGTATCAGATCGTCGCGTTCTGGTCAAATTTGAGCGTTCCATCTTGGGTTTGCAGCGTTTAATTGGCTATCAGTCGCCAGATGTTTTGATCCAGCAAATTGAAACTGGCAGAAAGTTCTTCGGCTTCGACTTTAAGATCGAGAACCGCGATCAACAAGGCTGGCTGGATATCACCTATCTTGACAATGACCTGCGGATTAGTCGTGGTAACGAAGGCAGCGTTTTTGTGTTGACTAAAACTCGGTAAGAAAAAGCATGCATAGCAATCTGGCTCATAAATCAAACTCTTGGGAATATCTTAGCCAGCCTCATTTGTTGCGACTCTCCCAAGGACAGCTAAACCTACTAGAAACTTGTCCCCGCAAGTTCCAACACATCTATTTTGACCAACTAAGTTCACCAACTCATCCGGAACAGCAAGAGCGACAGATTTGGGGTAGTCGCTTTCACTTATTGATGCAGCAAAGGGAACTGGGGTTGCCCGTAGAGTCTCTGGTTCAAGAAGATACCCAACTGCAACGCTGGGTGACAGCTTTAGCAACGGCAGCCCCAGAAATTTTGACACCAGACCCCAAAACTTTCCGCCAAGCTGAACATTGCCGCACCCTGATTTTCCAATCTTTTTTGCTTACTGTTATCTATGACTTGTTAATTGCTGGCGATCAGTTCGCCTACATTCTGGACTGGAAGACTTATCTGCAACCGAAAGACCGGAGAGCCTTAGAAAAGGACTGGCAGACGCGTTTATATCTCTACGTCTTAGCAGAAACCAGCGACTATTTGCCAGAACAAATCTCTATGACCTATTGGTTTGTTCAGTCTCAAAGCTTACCCCAAAGCCTGAAGTTCACCTATAATACCGCACTGCATGAGCAAACTCGACAGAATTTAACTCACTTGTTAACCCAATTGATTAGTTGGTTACAACGCTACCAGGATACTGGTGAAGACTTTCCTCAAGTCGCAGAATCAAAGGGTTATTGTAGCTACTGCAACTTTGCAGTTCGTTGTCAGCGGGTGCCAAAAAATTCGGCGTTGGATAATCAGGACAGGCTGCCCAGCCTTGCTGAAATCCAGGAGGTGTCACTTTGATCCACCATGCTGGATAAATTAGGCTACCCGTTTAAGCCGGGATAGTACGATTTTGGCTGGTAATCGGAAAACAGGGATAGAGTTAGACTGTATTTTTTTCTTTCAATTTCCTATTACCCAGTTTGACTTAAGTTTGCTCCCGAAACTCTCTAATATTAAAATGGGTTAGTTCTGGTTTTGGTAGAGGCCAAGTTTTTGCTGCAAAATCAACCACCAGAAAGGAAGGCTATTTACTAGATATCTTTTCCAAAGTCGTTGAGGTTCGCTTAAAAGCCTGTGTAACCACTCGATTCCTATTTCACTCATCCATTTGGGAGATCTTTTTTTATGACCTGCTTCAAAATCAATAGTTGCACCTATTGCCAAGAAGATCTTAACATTCTTCAGACAATTTTTATATTTGACAATCCACTTCTCTTGCTTAGGCGCACCTACTCCTATGGCTAGGACTGTAGCTTTCGAGTTGTTAATTAAGTCAATTATTTTCTGACACTCTATTTCATTTTTCTCAAATCCAAAGGGAGGAGAGTAAGTAGCAACTACGATTTCTCGACCAACTTTATTATTGATGTTTTGCTTAGCTATTTCAGCTACTCCTTCAGCAGCTCCTAGTAAGAAGATTTTGACCGATTCATCATTTTTATGATAGTTATAAAAAGCTGGAAACAGGTCAGAACCGGAAATCTTTTCTTTAATAGGTTGGCCTAGAAGCTTGGAAGCGAATAGTAATATTTGGCTATCGCACACCCGATAGTCGGAGTTCTTGTAAGCTTCAAAAAAGGATTGGTCTTTTTGTAAATTAACCAGATGGTCTACATTAGGCGTAAATACCACACCACCAGTTTGAGCAAGCTTCTCTAAAAAATCTGCCATTGGTATGTTGTCAACAGATACATTCAGCAGGCTAACTTTTTCCATTGGATATCTCCAGTGATCAACTATTCTTTGGTTGTAATTCTATCGAATATTATCAACGGATACAGGTAGGTTATGCCCAGCCGGAATCGCGATCGCGATTCCGGCGATCTAGTCATGAAAGCATCAGACTAGGCATTACATTCAAAACTGACGAGACCAACTTTTTGGCCAGCGCTCAACAACCACTTTCGTTTGAGTGAAGAACTCTACTGCATGTTTACCTTGACCGTGTAAGTCTCCATAGAAGCTTTCTTTCCAGCCACTAAAGGGAAAGAAGGCCATGGGTGCAGCAACTCCAATGTTAATGCCGATGTTGCCTGCTTCTGCTTCATAACGAAACTGCCGTGCTGCTGCTCCACTGCTAGTAAACAAACAAGCCATATTTCCCCATTGACCGCTGTTTACTAAAGCGATCGCCTGATCAATTGTCTCCAAGTGCATCAGACCTAATACGGGGCCAAAGACTTCTGTACGAGCAAGTTCACTGTTAGGGTTGACGTTTTCCAGAATCGTTGGTCGGATAAAGTTACCGTGTTCGTAACCCGAAATCTGTGTTCTGCGTCCATCTACTAATATAGTCGCGCCTTCGTCTACTCCCTGTTGAATCAACTGCTCAATTCGAGATTTACTTTGAGGGGTAATAACTGGCCCCATTTGCACACCTTCATCCAAACCAGATCCCACTAATCTTGTTTGTGCCGCATCGGCGATCATCTCTGTAAAGGAATGACGAGCTTCTCCTACTGTGACGGCTACAGAAGCAGCTAAACAGCGCTGTCCCGCACAGCCAAAAGCACTATCAGTTGCAATTCGCGTAGTCATTTCCAGATCTGCATCGGGCAGTATAATAATGGGATTTTTTGCTCCTCCCTGGCATTGCATCCTTTTCCCATGAGCTGCTGCCTTACTGTAAACATACTGAGCTACGGGTGAAGAACCAACAAAGCTAATGGCTTTGATAGTTGGGTGTTCCAGAATTGCATCAACGACTTCCCTGGCACCATTTACCAAATTAACCACACCTTTAGGCAATCCGGTCTTGTCCAGTAACGCAAAGACCTTTTGCATGGTCAAAGGAACTTTTTCCGAGGGTTTAAGAATGGTTGTATTACCGCAAGCGATCGCATATGGCAAAAACCAGAAAGGAATCATGCCGGGGAAGTTGAAAGGAGCAATTATCGCTGTCACTCCTAGGGGTTGACGAATCATAATTTCGTCAATTCCACGGGCAACATCTTCCAAGTTGTAACCCTGCATTAGCATAGGAATCCCACAAGCGACTTCCACATTTTCTATCGCTCTTTGTAACTCCGCTTTTGACTCACTCAGGGTTTTACCACATTCCAGAGTAATCGTTTGAGCTAAATCGTCTAAATGTTCTTCCAGCAGATGCTTAAGTTTGAATAGGTATTGCACTCTTTCAGTTGGCGGGGTATGCCGCCAATTAATAAAAGCAGTAGCAGCAGCGCTAGCTGCACTATCTACATCCTGAGGGAGTGACAAAGGGACGAAAGCTAGGACTTGAGCAGTTGCAGGATTAACGACAGAGAGCAATTTAGTAGCTTCTGAGGCACACCACTTTCCATCGATATAGTTGAGTAAGGGTTTTTTCTGAGTCACACCGATGCTCCTGATGATTTTTATAGCGTGGTGAACTTATGCTTATCTGATATACTGGCCGAACCAAGGATTAGTTGCCTGGTTCTTCCCTTTCGTGGGAGCGCTACTTGATAGCGGCAATATAACGACAAATTCTTAAGTTCACCTACAACGCTATTATGCACGGGGCGGCAAGTGTGAAGCTTTCAAAATAGTGGAAGTGCTCTCAAGTCTTTATATCTAAAGCAGATCGAGATCCACCTGACCCTGCCGAGCACCGTAACATACGATGTTCGTAACCATCAGAGAATTGATAGTCATAACTTTTTCCAGTGTTGGCTAGTCATCTTCATAACTATTTGATGTCTGTTGTTAATTAAATTTAATCTCTCCTAAAGGAGCTATTGCTTTAGACCAGTGTACAGAGAAAAAAGATAATCTTTATAAAGTTTTTTTGAAGAATGCAGTAGTTTTATGAAGATTATTTTAAAAAATAATTTTTCCTACTTTTCCTACTTTTCGGTTGTTCTAACGCTTGAAGATTGTATCTCAATACTTTTAATACAAGGGCAAAGGTTGTCAAGACCCAATTGGCCTATATGAATACTTGGTGCGGGTAGAGATTAAAATTTTTCACGAGAGCCGTTGATTGTTGATTGTTCAGGGTTCATTGGTACTCTTTCCTAATGAACTCTGAACAACTCCAGCGAAAAATATCTGCTGTTAGCACGATTTATTCCTTCTGAACTCATCTCAATTAAAAGG
>CAZZWA010000017.1:26751-28515 GCA_964657555.1 uncultured Microcoleus sp. | reverse complement strand
GGAGAAAGCCAGGGTAGCGCATTGACTATTTATGCCAACTGAATTTCCTAGATTGGAGAAGTCTATTGCACAAAGTAGCCATTTTCATTACCGAAAACTACATTGCGTGTAAAGAGCCTACCACCATGACTACCATCTTCCAGCAGGCGATCGCGCAATCTATCTGGCTAAAGTTACAATCCGAAGAAATCATCAAGTCCGGCATTGTCTGGAGTTGTTTAAGTATTTCGTAGCGGATAGCCCTCATTAGTACCCCTATTAGGGGAAACGAAAGTGCCTGAGTCGTGCGTCTGCCGGGAACTGTAGAGACGTCCTGCCAGCACGTCTCTACTTCTAGGTCACAGGCAAAACCCCGCAAGGGAAAAACCAGAAAATCCAAGTTGTGTTAGCCTAGCGACACAAAGTGCCAGTTGGAAGCCTACACTGATGCTGACGCATACAGTCTAGGAGGATATTAGGGAATCATCCGGAATCAGAGACTGTTAGTTAGTAAATTTGAATACGCAAAATACGTAAACGAATCTTCCCTGTTCCTAGTTCCCTAAAATCCGGAATGTTTGTTCAACCAGTGAATAGCAATATGCTTCCTCGCCGTCATTTTGGAAGAAATGTCCTTGTAACGACAATCCAGAGAGAGAGAATACATTACAATAATCACCCAAGAGGTTAGTTAGCCTTCATGGCTTCAAGATGACAAGCTAGGAAGGTGGTGTGAGGCAGTAAGAGAATTTGATGATGTATGAAACACCCGAAAAGTTTCCAGTGCTGGGCCTACCAGTTCACCTATTGGATGACTATTCCAGTTGGCTAGCATCTTACCTAGAGCAGAGGAGGGGCTGTCATGTCGTGACGCTGAATGCAGAAATGGTGATGCAAGCAGAGCAAAACCCGACTCTGGCTAGTATTATCCAGCAGGCAGAGCTAGTTATTCCGGATGGATCTGGAGTTATCCTCTACTTAAAGCTTCAGGGTCAAAACCGCCAGCGTTGTCCAGGTATTGAATTGGCAGAGTCACTCTTGCGGCAAGCTGGGCGATTAGGAAAATCATGCCCAGGGTTTTTCTATGGAGGAGCACCAGGAGTTGCTCAGAAGGCCGCAGATTTGTGGCAGCAACGAGTGCCGGGATTAGCGATCGCTGGTACTCAGCATGGCTATATCTCCTTAGAGGAACAACAGGAATTACAAGAAACCCTGAAAAGAATTGAGCCCAGCATTGTTTTGGTGGGTTTGGGCGTTCCCCGGCAAGAGTTGTGGATTGCCCAAAATCGCTGGCTTTGCCCCCGAGCAATTTGGATTGGTGTCGGTGGTAGTTTTGATATCTGGGCTGGTGTCAAATTGAGGGCACCAGCTTGGTTGCGGAACAATCACTTGGAATGGCTTTATCGGCTATATCAAGAACCTTGGCGCTGGCGGCGGATGATCGCTTTGCCCCAATTTGCTCTGCGAGCTTTATCCACAAGTTTGAAGTCCGAAGTCCAGAGTCCGAAGTCACTCATTCCCTAATATGGGAGGCAGGGGGAGCAAGGAAGGCAGAATTTGCTCCCTGTGTTAGATGCAGGAATTGGAGAATTTATCTCTTGGAGTTCCCTAATTGCGAACTACGAATTAAAAATTTTTAGGTTAGCCCACAACTGCACTACGTTGCCGAACTCGCTCCAAGTTGCCCGTGGGAATGGAGGCAATCAGCTGCCGAGTGTATTCCTGTTGAGGTTCGCGGTAGATGCGTTCAGCTGGGCCAATTTCCTCAATTCGACCCTTGTTCAT
>CAZZWA010000017.1:25059-26651 GCA_964657555.1 uncultured Microcoleus sp. | reverse complement strand
TATCGATCAATCAATTCAGAATTTAAGTCTACATCTTCTAAGAGTTCAGCCACGCGATCGCGATTCTGCTTGCGGTTCTTAGCAACACCATGAATCACCCGTGGTTCCACAATTGCCTCGCCAATCTTCATGCGAGGATCGAGGGAACTAAATGGGTTCTGGAAGACGATTTGCATCTCCTGCCGCAATTGCCGCAACTGATCGCCACTTAGACGGGTGATGTCTCTCCCGCCAAACTCGATGCTGCCACTCATCGGTTCAATCAATCGCAGTAAAGTGCGTGCCAACGTACTTTTACCACAGCCTGACTCTCCCACTAGTCCCAAGATTTCACCTGGATAGACATCAAATGAAACACCATTCACTGCCATCGCATAGCGCTGGGTTTGACCAAACATCCCCTTGATTGGGAAGCCGACCTTAAGATCGCGGACAGACAAAAGAGGCGACTGCTGCTGCAATTGGACTAACCTTTGCTCTATCTCTGTCTCACTCACCACCTCAGCATTGACTTCCTCAAGCCAAGGGTCAGATTCTGCCTGATTATTCCTTGCCTCCCCTTGATTGGTCGAGGTTACTACTGAAACTGGTTTTTCCCGAATTTCTATGCCGCCGCCATCCAAAGTTACGACTTCCATAAAGTCCGAAACAGTGGGTAAACGCCGTAACCGTCGATCCAGTCGGGGCCTGCAGGTCAACAATCCCTTCGTGTAAGGGTGTGTCGGATTGGTAAAGATCTGTCGTGCAGAACCGTACTCGACAATTTTTCCCCGATACATCACTGCCACCCAATCAGCAATCTCAGCAATGATGCCCAAATCATGGGTGATAAACAACATTGACATACCCCGGCGATCGCGCAACTCCCGCAGTAAATCTAGAATTGTCGCCTGCACTGTGACATCCAAAGCTGTTGTAGGTTCGTCTGCAATCAACAAAGTTGGGTCACAAGAGATTGCCATCGCTATCATCATCCGCTGCAACTGTCCGCCGGAAAGTTCATGAGGATAGCGATCCAGCCATGCCATTTTCTGAGTGTTGATCTGAGCGTTGATTTGCACTTGAGTAGGATGGGCTTGAGTGGGGGACTTTTGGCGGAATTCTTCCAGGTACACTCTTGTTAACTCTTCATCGCTAGGTAAAAGCTTAACTTCTTGAAGGCGGGCAAGTGCCTCGCGTTGCGCTTGTTTCACAGAAATATCTGGCTGGTGCTGCCGAATGGCTTCGGTGAGCTGAAACCCGCAGGTATAGACTGGGTTGAGCGAAGTCATTGGTTCCTGGAAAATCATCGAGATTTCACCACCCCGATAGAGACGCCTTTGCTCTGAACTCACAGCCTGTAGATCGACGGTTGCCTCATCTTTTTTTCCCCGAAACCAAATTTGGCCGTTACTAATTTTGCCGGGACTTGGCACTAAACCCATCACTGCCAAAGATGTCACCGATTTACCTGACCCCGACTCACCCACAATTCCTAGAGTCTGTCCCCGCTCTAGCTTAAAGGAGATCTCATCAACCGCCAATGTTTGCGTTTGTTCCGTCTGAAATTCAACTCGCAGGTTGCGGACGTCTAGGACTGGATCGCTCATAGT
>CAZZWA010000017.1:23149-24959 GCA_964657555.1 uncultured Microcoleus sp. | reverse complement strand
AATGGCAAACGCTCTGTTGAGAAAGCAGCAGATGAAGCTGAATGAGCTTCTAGAATATTAATTCGGTAATGCGAATTAGACTTTAGCAGATGGGGAGAAGCTTGTTTTTGTTGCTTATCCTACCAAGGACTGCCAATCATGGTGAAAGCAGCCCAGTAATAAGGATGAGAAAAATCTCTGTTGGCTAGCTTTATTCCAGACGGCAGGGCTATCTTTTCACCCGGAATATTAAGAGAATTACCCTCTATGCGCACTTGCCCTTTCAGCATGGCTACCTGTGCCCGCCTTAGTGCCTCTGCTTTAATCGGAGCTTGTCTCAATTCTTTGTAAAAATCGGTCATCAGCCCCAAAGTTCCTTCATCGCTGACGTACCATAAACTTGCTAGTGCTGACTTAACACCTGCTTGAACGGCAAACCCAGCAAACCCCAACTCCGCATCTTCATTTCCCAAAGCTGTTTGGCAAGCACTAAGCACCAATAACTCCACTGGTGGTTTATTCCAGCCCATCTGTCGCAAGTCATCAAGCCGCAGTTTCTTATCCCACATCTGAATGTAGGAGTTACCTGGAGAACCAGGTTTAAATTCGCCGTGCGTGGCTAGGTGGATAATTTTATAAGACTTTCTCTGGCGCTGCGCTTTCAGATTTTCCAGGGTAAATTTCTCATTGAGGAAGGACTTACTCTGTTGTCGCTCTTGGAGAATCATTGCTAGCTCTGCTGGCACAGCACGTAATTGCTCTTGGTCAGTGAATTTATCGGCTCCCATGGCTAGAACTTCAGCGTTTTTGATGTCTGCGTAGCTAGTATCGGTTAAGCTGAGGCTGGGCATCATCCCGACGCTATAGCGTTCTACCAGAAATGTTTTGCCATTATGGAGGGCAGCGACAGGTAGCGATCGCAAGCCGGAGTCCATAATGAAAACTAGATTTTGGATACCTTGAGCATTTAAGGTATCCTCAATAGGTTCAATTAACCACTTATTGAGTTGCTGGCCTGGAACTAGGTAGCCATGCTTAGAGATGAGTCTAGTAATTTCCTCGCGAAATTTAGCGGCAACGCTGAGAACCTGTTTTCGTGTAGTACCCTCTATTGGTTTGAAAATTGTTTTATCCTGCCCTGTCACTAGTCGTAGCTCTAAGCGATCATTGTCCCGATCCATTTGCAGTCCATGAGCAGATGCAAAACTTACATAAACAAAAGCTGATTTAACGCCAGTTTGTTGCTGAATTTTCCGCAGCAAGGCAGACGCTTGTTCTGGTTTGGTAATGCTGGTACCGCTTACCCCAACATACTGGCTAACTTTAGAGGTGAAAGTATCCTCCAGATTGTCAACCGTAGTCGATGACAAAGGGCTAACTATTTGTGTTTGAATCGGCCCTGCTAAAGGTATCAGGTTCTGCTCTGGTAGGCGAGAAATTATGCGAGTGTTGCCTTGGTGGTAGCTATAGGTAAAGGATTGTAAGGGTGAAATGGTATTTTTATAGCTATTTCCTGAGGTAATAGCACCCGTTGTCCCGTTCTGTGTAGCATCTCCGACAACAAAAGGCATATAAGGTGTTGCTCCTCCATTACGGATCGTGAGCGCACCACCACCAACTCCCCCGGCACTAGAAATACTAGATAATGTGCCTTTTTGATCTATGAAAATACCTAATGCGCGCAAATATCTATTTGTTGTAATATCCACAGTACCTCCCCTACCGCTGATTCCACCTTGGGCATTGATGGAAGTAACGGATATGTCATACTGGGGAGCTGTTTTAAAATCAGGGTCAGAATTAGTCAGAATAACAGAGCCACCAAAGCCCA
>CAZZWA010000017.1:18611-23049 GCA_964657555.1 uncultured Microcoleus sp. | reverse complement strand
GCTGTTTTAAAATCAGGGTCAGAATTAGTCAGAATAACAGAGCCACCAAAGCCCACGCTAGAACTAGAATCTATCCTTCCTGTCGCGATGTTGCCTTGAGCTGAAGCAGTGATTTTACCACCAGATATGGTACCAGAAGATGTTAAATTTCCGCTTTCTAAATTGCCCTGACTAGTCAGTGCGATCACACCGCCAGCACCATCGGTAGCCGCAGCGTTGAGATCCCCAGTAGCGATGTTGCCTTGAGCTGAAGCAGTGATTTTACCACCAGATGTGGTACCAGAAGATGTTAAATTTCCGCTTTCTAAATTGCCCTGACTGGTCAGTGCGATCGCGCCGCCAGCACCATCAGTAGCAGAGGAGTTTAGTGTGCCTTTGGCAGTATTAACGGCTCCCTCGTTGCTGGTGAGGCTAATTCCCCCACCTCGGGTGGTAATGTTACTCGTGGCAATGTCATTATTGGCCGTAATCTTCGCTGTCCCGCCCGCAGAGTCTAGAGTCCCCCTTGTGGTATCAATCGAGCCTGCGTTGCTAGTCAGACTGATTCCCCCACCTTTGGTGGTAATGTCGCTCGTTGTCAGCCCAGAGTTCCCATTCAGATTTACGCTACTGCCATTAGAACTGATGCTACTGAGTATCTGAATATCAGTTGCTGTGAGATCTACACCAACTTTCCCAGTGGTGGTAATGTCACCTTGCAGAGTCGTGGTACCGCTACCCGCTGACTGCTTCAGGCTTGCAGAGGTGATTGTTGAGAATGCTGTTACATTTTTGGCACTCTCAATGACGATGTCTCCCAACTCTCTGCCTGCCCCTGCACCCACAGTTCCTTTGAAAGTGATATCGCTGCCTGCTAAAAGTTTCAAGCTGCTAGCTTTGTCGCTGTCCAATGTGCTGGCGAAGGTAATATTACCTGCACCTAAACCAGTGTTGAGCTTTGTATCACCAACGAGGGTCACAGCACCATTGAACAGAATGTCACCGTTTGAGGTTGTGATTGTGCCTGACAAGTCAGTATGGTCGGCATTGATCGTCACTGTCCGGAATACCAAACTGTCGTCACCTGCTAACCTGGCGTCGTGGCCCCCGATGACTAAGTCACTCTGGCCGTCACCAATGATCAAGTTCGTCAGTTTTTCTATGTTACCGACATCGCCTCTAAAGAAAGCTTGGCCTTTACCAGGAGAAAGGGTTAGCTGGTGCCCCCCATTCAGTGGGCCAGTAAAGATGATGTTACCGCCATTGGTGTTAAGCTCAATATCCTTACGCAACCACACATTATTGCCAATGGTGAGGTCAGAGCCAAGTGTAGTGATGTTTGCACTCAGGTTAGTTGTTGCTGCCTTGAGGGTAACGGAAGCCTGACTCGCAGTAGTGAGGATCTCTGCATCCAAGTTAATTAAACCCATTCCCACCGGAGATTGGATTGTCAACGGATCGGAAAAATTGACTGGGCTGACTACTGTGACAGTTCCACTGCCGTCGTCTCGACCAATGGTAATGGACTTAAAGCCACTGCGTAAGGCGTTAAGGTCAGTTTGTGTAATATTCAGCGTCTCTGGTACAGTGTTGCTTGAGCCACCGATGGCGATCGCCCGACTGGGCGTCGCCGGTTGAAGCACAAGATTTCCCGTACCTGCTACCGAATTTCTACCTCCATTAAAGTCAATTTCATCCGAACTCAGATTGATGTTTCCTGTTGAGTTGACACTGCTGCCAAAGGCTACAGATGTTGCCTGATTAACAGTAACGCCACCGCCATTGGTGGCGTTGATGGCACCGTTCAGGTTAAAAATATTGCCATTCAAGTTGATGCCACTAGCAGTTGTTGTGTTCAAAGCTGCCAGTGAGGTAGTGTCAGACCCTAGTTGCTGAGTGAAGCTAGCAGCAGTTATTGGGCTAGCTGATGTCACATTCCTGGCACTGCTAATAGTTAAGTTCCCTAGGGGAATTGTGCCTCCAACAACTCCTGTGAAGGCAATGTCACCAGTTCCGGCAGCTAGGTTCAGGTTTTGCTGTCCAGAGATTGTGCCATCAATTGTACTGTTGAAGGTGATGGAGCCATTGCTACCACTAGTGTTAAGAGATACAAGATTGTTGGTTAGGGTAATGGAATTCTTGAAGCTAATGTTGTTGCTGATAATGTTTCCTCCCAGGGAAACATTACCCATACCCTTGGCATTGAAGGCTCCTGCCAAGTTGATATTTGTGGCAGGGGCAATTGTGAGCAGTCCGCCACTGGTAATTGTGAAGCCACTACTACTTTTGATGTCACCAGTGAAGTTGAAGATGTTGCCGATCAGGTTGATATCACCTACTGTGTCTAATGCACCATAAGTCGTGGTACCAGTTGTGGGTGTAACGGGTGTTCCCTGAGTCAGACTATTAGCTTGGATAGATCCTGCGGCAACGTTATTGGCACTGTTGATGCTCACGTCACCCAGTCGAGTCGTGTTGCCTACAGCACCGTTAAAGGTGATGTTGCCCTGTCCTGCGGTCAGTTTCAAGTTTCCAGGGCCATCCAGGGTGCTGTTGAAGGTAATGGAGCCGTTGCTACCACTAGTATTGAATTCGACGTTGTTAGTTAGATTTACCGGATTGTTGAATTCAACGCTGCTACTGGTAATATTCCCACCTGTGGAAACTTTACCTAGGCCGTTTACCTTGAAGGTTCCGCCTAGGGTGATATTTGCTGTAGGGGCAATTGTTAGCTCTCCTGTATTGGTAATGGAGACGCCACCAGTGCCAGTCGTGGTGATGCCCGAGTTGAGATTTGTGGTCGCGCTATTCAGGGCAATCGAGGCGTTGTCTATGCCTGTAATTAGCGCATTAATTGCGATCAAGCCGGAGGGCGACTGAATGTTTACGGGATATTGAAACGTTACTGGATTAACAACAGCGATCTTTCCACTACCGTCACTTCGTCCGATGGTGATTTGGGAAAAGCCATTTTGCAATCTGTCAATTTCTGCTGTTGTCAAATTCAAAGTCCCTGAATTTGACCCACCAAGGGTGATATCTCGGTTAGTTGTCCAAGGCTGAAGCAACGCTGTATTACCTGTAACATTGCCATTGAGGTTAATGTTATCAGCTGTAATAGAAACTGCATTGATTTCACCAGGATTGCCACCTAAAACTCCTAAATTCGCGGTACCAGTTCCTGCATTTAAAGTTAGGTTTTCACCTAAAGTCCCACGGACAGTTCCTAAAGAAATATCGCCATTGTTGCTGTTAATAATTAGGTTGGAGCCTGAAGCTAGATTAAGGTTACCAGTATTGAATTGGATAGCTCCGCCGTTAGACGTAAAAGTGGTCGGATCTCCACTGTTAATATTGAAGAAGTCTTGGGCTGTGTAGGTTTGCTGGTGGGCATTGTAGGTGTTGCCAGTAAAGCTGATGTTTTTTATAGCGGTAAAATTAGTGGTGCTCGTAACACCAGGGGTGGTAGCATTACCAATGTTAGCCACGGCAATGTTGTTACCACTAATATTTAGACTATTTAGGGCTGCTAAATCACCAATTGTCCCGTTAGTCAAAATGTTGCCACCTGCCCTCAAGGTTAGGGATTGCACAGCAGGACTAGTGCCATTGATTCCTCCAGTTATGCTAATGTTGCCTGCACTAGTGCCTGCATCCAGGAGCACACTATTTCCAAGCTGTATGCCACCTGCTGCGATGATGTTAATATCCTGATTGGCTGTAGTGATGCCTGCATTCAGAGTTGTTGTGGCACTATTCAGGGTAATTGAGGCATTGCCTGTACCAGTAATTAGCCCGTTGACCGCAATTGAGCCCAAGGGTGACTGGATTTTTACTGGAGCTTTAAACGTGCTGGGCTCAATGGCGATCGCCCCACTGCCATCAGAGCGTCCGATAGTGATTTGAGAAAAGCCATTTTGAAGCAAGCCTAGTTCTGTCGCTGTTAGATTTAAAGCACTGGAATTGTTAGATGTGCCACCGATCGCGATCGCTCTTGACGAGGTGTATGGTTGCAAATTCAGGTCTTTGCTGCCGGAGACTTTATCATTAAAGTTAATCTCATCCCCGATTAAAGTTAGCGAGTTGTTGCCAGCTGCCAAGGTGGAGTTGAAGGCAATATTCCCAACTCCAGCACTAAGTGTAAAATCGCTTGTGAGATTAACAGAACTGTTAAACCTGATATCGGCGTTGTTGGTAGTGATGTTGCCTCCGGCAAAGACCGCTCCTGCACCCTTTTGATTGAAAGTTCCATCCAGGTTTAATGCTGCTAAATTGAGAGTGCCGCTATTGTCAATGGTAAGATTGCCACCCTGAGTCGTTGTCACAGGGTTTTTAAAGGCAAAGTTATTACCTGTCAGGTTGATATTCCCTGCTACATTCAGCGAGCCGTTAAACAGCGTCACTCCTGTACCTGCACTTTGAGTAATGCTGGTGGCAGTAATTGCGCCAGCCGTGACAT
>CAZZWA010000017.1:0-18511 GCA_964657555.1 uncultured Microcoleus sp. | reverse complement strand
GATTCCCTAGCCCGCTCAAATTGCCTACTGCACCAGCAAACGTGATGTTGCCCCCGCTAGCTGCCAAACTGAGATTTTGGCCTCCCACCCCTGTGCCATCCAGGGTGCTGCTAAAGTTGATATTGCCACCATTCCCTGTGCTGAGGGTCGCATCTCCGCTCAAGTTGACCGGGCTGCTAAAGCTGATACTCCCTTTGTTGCTGGTAATTGTGCCTTCGGCAACCACGGGGCCTGTGCCTGTTTGACTAATTGCTCCATCCACGTTCAGATTGGCACCACTAGCAATTGTCAGTAGACCACTATTGTTGACACTCAGGTTGCCCACTTTGGTAGTGACTGGCCCATTGAAGACTAAGTTATTGCCAGTCAGGCTCACACCATTAGTGTTCAGTGGCCCGTTAACAGTCGTGGTGCCTGTACCTGCACTTTGAGTAATGCTGGTGGCAGTAATTGCGCCAGCCGTGACATTTCTGGCACTGTCAATCCACACAGTGCCTAAACCCGCCGCGCTATTGATGGCAATGTCACCCCCACCCGCCGCCAACTCCAGATTTTGGCCATTGCCTGTCAGCGGCTGCGTCAAGTTGATGTTGCCACTCCCAGTTGTGCTGTCCAGCTTGATATTCCCCGTCAGCGTCAGGCGACTGCCAAAGCTGATGTCTCCCTTGTTGCTGGTGATGTTGCCTGCCGTTGACACTGCACCCACCCCGCTTTGCGTGAATCCTCCCGCCAACTTCAAGTCCGCACCCGTGGCTATTGTCAGTGTCCCACCGTTGTTGATGCTCAAGCTGCCATTGTTGCTGGTGACGAGCCCTTTGTTGATGGCAATATTGCCTCCAGAAATTAGCTGGAGATTGCTGTTGTAGGAAATCGGGTTTTGGCTACCCACGCTGATGCCACCCCTATTGCTGCTATTCCCAATCGTCAAATTCGTCGCACTGATGGTTCCCAGCACCGCGTTGGTGAAGTTGAGGTGGCTCGTGGCATCTTCTAGACCAATGCTCTGGCTAGCACTCAGGGGTTGGAGGGTGACATTCCCTCCTATGGTGGCTGTTCCCAGGTTAATTGTGTCGGCTGCCAGGTTAATCGGGTTGCTGCCCGCATTCACCGTACTGCTAAATGACACCTTGTTCGTACTCAGGTTGATGCCGCCTGCACCATTGGTGTTGAGTGCTCCGCTCACACTGGTGCTGCCACTTCCCGCTACTTGATTAATACTAGCCGCGTTCACACTTGTGGCACTGACGTTGTTGGCACTGCCGATCTTGAGATTCCCTAGCCCGCTCAAATTGCCTACTGCACCAGCAAACGTGATGTTGCCCCCTCCGGCGTTCAGCGTTAAATCACTACTCCCATTTACAGTGCTGTTGAAGGCAATATTGCCCATCCCTAAATCAGTTTTGAGGGTAACATTCCCATTCAAAAATACTGGGCTGTTAAAGTTAATATCTCCTTTAGTTGTTGTAATATTTCCGGATGTTGCCACCAAGCTTGCTCCAGTTTGGCTGAACCCTCCGTCTAGATTCAGGGCGACTTTATCAATGGTTAGCTGACCGCTATGATTAATATTAAGGTTGCCGCCGTTGGTCGTTGTGATATTACCCTTAACTGCTAAATCACTCTTACCAATCAAGGTGAGATTGCCGTTGTAGGAAATGGGGTTGTCGGTGCCGATCTTAGTGCCACCCGTATTAGTAGCCGACCCAATTGTCAGATTAGAGGCAGTAATGCGGTTGAGGGTAGAATTGGTAAAGTTTAGGTTCTGAGAGGCATCTTCCAAACCTATGGTTTTACTGTCTGTTAAGGGCTTGAGCGTGACATTGCCACCAGTCGTGGATATACCCAGGTTAATTGTATCCGCAGAGAGAATTATGGAGTTGACTCCAGCATTGACACTACTGCCAAAAGTCACTTTGTTTGTGTTCAGGTTGATGCCACCAACCCCGCTGATGTTGACATTTCCTGTAATATTGGTGTTGCCCGTACCAGCAGTTTGACTCAGGCTAGCTGCGTTGATAGTTGTAGCACTCACGTCTTTGGCACTGGTAATGCTGAGGATGCCTAGAGGATTAGTATTACCGATCGCACCCGTGATACTGATATTCCCGGCAGCAGCGTTCAATGTGAGATTGTTATTTCCATCAACAGTTCCGTTGATGTTAATGTTGCCGTTGGCTGCACTGGTATTTAAAGAAACATTATTTCCTAGGTTCACTGCCGTCAACCCAGTACTGTTTTGCATGTTGAGGTTGCCCCGCACAGCAATTGAGGCATTCAAGTTAATAGTCGGAGCCTGCAAAGTCAGACCGTAGTTGTTAACATTGCCAGTCGCATTAACGGCACTGTTCACATCAATGCTGTTATCTGCCAGCAGCGACACATTAGCCAGGTTGAGCTGATTGACCAACGTACTAGCTGCAATATACTGTGGGTCGCCAGCAGTATCTATATTACTAATAATGAGGTGGCTGGGGTCTAACAGCAAAGTTCCAGTCTGGCCAAAGGGAGCTAACAGGTTGACCAGCCCGTTAAACCCGAGGGACTGCTGACCTGAGACTTCGGCCAAGCCGCCGTTGCCACCTTGCGCCCCCCCTTGTGCAGTAATCGTGCCACCAAAAGTGGTTGTGTTGTCAGCCCAAACAATCACCTGACCGCCATTGCCATGGAGGAGGGCGTCAGCAGCAATTTGAGAGTCGCTACTAACAATAGTTTGAGAAGCTCTCGGTACCGTACCATGCCCCTGAAAATCGCCACCAATTAGGACAGTTCCGCCGCCTAAGGTTCCGGAAGCGTTAATCTTGGCACCGACTAGCGCCACTTTATTGCCCAAGGCATACACTGTTCCTCCAGCCTGATTTGACCCAGTGCCTGATGCATCCAGAGTGCCAGCAACAATGCTGGTGCCCACCTCTATTGGTAACTTGGTGCTCGAACCAGTCAGTTGAACTGTACCGTCACTGTTGACCGTTATATGAGTAGCATGACCTTCACTACCACCTGTAAGCAGTTGCGGTAGAGCAGTAATTGGCAATGTCCAGTCCGGCGGGACAACTCCCCCGCTTTGTCCCCCAGCGCTGTTAATGGGCTGAATCTCCAAACTCAGCAGATGTCCTGGTTTCGAGAGGCGCACTTGATGCCCCCCTGGCACCGCAGCTACGATGATTTGTCCTCCAGACGCTGACAATGTCCCTGTATTTAGGACACTACCCCCCAGTAAAGCGAGAGTTTGCTCCTGTGGTACTGCCAAGTTCCCGAGGTTGATAATCCCTCCAGGCTGATTCATCGTAAAAGCAAAGCTGGTTGGGTCTCCGTTTAAGGCGTTGTAGTCATTCTTTCCCACCGCGCTGAACCAAGCTGAGCCAAATCCAATACCATTGGCTGTGGTAGCGGTGAAAGAAGCTGGCACGTTCAAGCTAGCGGTTGACCCAAATATTATGCCAGCAGGGTTCATTAGGTATAAATTGGAATTGCCCCCTGTAACCTTGATGAGGCCGTTAATATATGAAGGATAGCCGCCATTGATTCGTCCCAGGATGTTGCGGATAGCTGGGCTAGAGAGAAAATTGGCTGTTTGATTCTGGTTGAGGCCAAACTCAGTGAAACTGTGGAAGAGATTCGTTCCATCCCCAGATAACTTTCCCCCATAAATATCAAGGTGGTTACCATGGGGTGTCACTATGGTACCAGTGCCATCGTTAGCAGGTTTTATTGATTGGGCAAAAGCCCTTTCCTTGCCACCTACTGTGGTCATCAAGAGGATTGCTACGAACCAGCTAATTCTTCTCAATCCTGTTTTCATTGCCTGTGTAGTTCCTTGATGCCCCTAAAGAGGCTATTTTAGTAGTTCTGCAAGTTTTTTTAATGTTATGCCAAAGGCGCATACTACCTTGCATATATCTGCCATCAAAATTGGTAGTACCTAAATCCTTTTTGTTGCATCCGCCCGCTCGTGATCACACCCCTGCTTAATCCTAATTAAGTCAGCAAAGACGCCAAATGTCCTCACAGAGCATGAATGTAAGCCTCTTCCATCCTTCGTTTACTGAATGCACCCCAGCCAGTTGGCAAATGTCTTAAAACTTCATAAATATTTAAAATTATCTAAAACCTAATTAATTAGGCTTATACCCACAAACGTAGCAATTAAAATCCAATTAGGGAGAGGAAAACACAAAAAAATTACACGCTGAGAGATTTCACTCTATAAAGTTATTAAGATTGCCCCGACGTTTGTATCTAAACTAAATATTAGCACGTAACTCCGGCTAAGTAGCCAAGCCTTATACAGTCTTCATAAGACTCACAGAATATATAAAAGTTTGACAAATATTTTCTAGATAAAGTAATAAACAGGCAATTAAGCTCTTGTCAGAGAGGCTTGCTGAACATTCACAGATACACTCTCAGTTTTTTGAGCAAACAACACAGAAAATTAATAAATAAGCTGCCAAAATCCAGAATTGTTCATTCTTTTTAAGGAATCACTGTAATGCCACCACAACAAACAATTCGTCCTGGAGTCAGCGTTAATTCCTCAAGGGCAACTTCTGAACCTAAATCTAGGTTAAAGTCATCTAAGTTAAATGCTGGCAAGTGTGGCGACAGTTGGATTTGCAGGGGAGCAAGCCGCAGTTGGTGACTGCTATCCAGATGCAGATTGGTGTGAATCGCGACTGGTTTGGTGTTGCCAGCCACATCTGTGTAAGTACCACCAATTGTCAGGGTATCCTGATCAATAGCAACTCTGTCCCAGCTCATTTGCTGACTTTCTAAAGTTTCCCGAACAGCATCACTCAACGCGGAGGCCACCCTGGCTTTGCTACGATTTAGAAGTGTACCCAATAATTCAGTTAAGGCATTGGATAGCAAAGGAGACTGGAGGGATGCCTTGAGATGCACCTCATCCAGCACCACAGTGCCACTGACTGGCACTGGTTCTAACAGATGTAGGGGTTTGCCCTTAAGCACTTGACCCAAGTTTATGCAAATGTTTTCTCCCACCAAATGAATTTGGCTTAGGTGCAATCCCTGATAGACTGCGTATTGAGCCTTTAGAGACACGCGGGGTATATAACCCTTGAGGATTTGGCGATCGCCTCCCTCGATCTCAACTTGTAGATCTTCCACATGCGATACTTGTGCTCGCAGCCACAGCCACACAGCTGGTGATAACACCCTGCTAATAATCCTGCTTTGCTTGGGAGTCAATGATTTTCCTTCTTGCTGTAATATTTGTACATAGTTTAGCCGAGTTATAGCCTCAAAGAGGCATGTTTACTTCGCGATTAGAGCTGCACGTCTAAAACTTATGGCAGAAAGGCTGCAAAAAATTCTTTCCCAATGGGGTATTGCCTCTCGGCGTGAAGCTGAGAAAATGATCCTATCAGGACGCGTGCGGCTAAATGGGACTGTGGTGAGTCTGGGGCAAACAGCGAATCCAGAACACGACCAAATCGAAGTCGATGGCATCCCAGTCAACGCAGGCAAACGTCCTGGATCTATATACCTTTTACTGTACAAACCAGCTGGAGTGGTTTCAACTTGTCGAGATCCGAAGAAGCGTCCCACCGTTCTTGATTTACTAGCTCCGGAACTCCGGGAAGGCCAAGGTATTCATCCAGTAGGACGACTGGATACCCAATCAACGGGTGCGCTACTACTGACAAATGACGGATTAGTCACATTTGTCTTGACTCATCCTCGTCATTGTGTCTCTAAGACATATCAAGTGTGGGTACAGGGGCATCCACCAGAGTTTGTGTTGCAAGCTTGGCGTCAGGGGGTTCTTCTCTCTGGTAGAAAGACGCTACCAGCTCAAGTCCAAATCATCAAGCAACACGATTCCCAAACCCTCTTAGAAGTTGTTCTGAGAGAGGGTAGAAACCGCCAGATTCGGAGAGTCGCAGAGCAGCTAGGCTATCCTGTAGTACATCTCCATCGCACTGCCATTGGTCCCATTCTGCTGCAACTACCTTCCACAAAGCTAAAACCCGGACAATATCGTGACCTCAAAGATTTTGAAATTCATTTTCTCCAAGACCAAGTCAACCTAACATCAATAGAAGTGCCAGCAGACGTTAAGGAGGGCTGTATATGAAGGAGAATCCACTCAGTATTCAGCAAGAACAAATTGAAAAGCTGAAAGAGCTAGGGTCTCACCTTCGCCAGGTGCGCCAGGAACAGTCGGTTTCCCTGGAGGATGTGGCAGCCAAAACGCGGATTCAAGCACGTCTGTTGAGAGCAATTGAGGACGGTAGGCGAGATGAATTACCAGAGCCAATTTACGTTAAGGGGTTTCTTAAGCAATTTGCTGATGCACTGGGTTTGAACGGAGCAGAGTTCGCTGAGCCTTTTCCCACGAGGACAATTCTGCCTTCTTTGAGACCTTCCTGGTATCGTTGGACAGGAACTCAACTGCGACCAATTCATCTTTATTTGCTCTATGTATTTATTGTGATTGGCTCAGTAAATGGCCTGTCTTACCTGATGACTCGTTCTACCCTTGAAGCAAGTGGTGTTTCACTCAAAAACCAATCAACAACGCAGCCTAACAAAAGTAATCAATTTCAGGTGCAACCATTAGAAAAGTTGGGAACTTTGAGTTCAATAGTGGCCAGCAAGGATGATAAAGTTGGCAAGCCAGTACGCGTTGGAGTGACAATCAAAGCCGCTTCCTGGGTTCGTGTCGTAGCGGATGGAAAGACTATGTTTGAAGGGGAGTTGCCTACAGGAACTCAGCTTACTTGGGTTGCGGATGAGCAACTAACGGTGCGAGCTGATAATGCAGGTGGCGTGCTGGTTGCTTTCAATAATGAAAAGGCAAAGAAATTGGGGGCTCCAGGTGAAGAACAGGAAGTCACTTTTGCTGCCAATTCCAAGAAATCCTGACCCTTCAGTAGCGATAAGTTTTGAGTAGAGCTGCTAATTGCTAATCGCTAATTACTAATTGAGTGAATGCTTACCATTAGCTAGTAGCCATTAGCAAAAAGCCAATAACTATATTAAGGGCAATTAACCGGATTTGATATCACTCATCATTCCCCGCTAGAGCTGCGGCCATAGATTTCGGTCAGCGATCTAAGGCGAGCGCTAATTTCCTTTGTCAAAGTACCAGAATGGTAGCGCCACTCCCAGTTTCCTTCTCCTTGACCTGGAGCATTCATCTTAGCCTCGCTCCCCAATCCCAGAACATCTTGCAGGGGTATAATTGCCTGATTCGCCACAGAACTGAGTGCCAAACGGATTGTATCCCAGTGGATGCCGTCGTGGCTGGTGCAACCCAAATAGGCAAGGAAAGCCTGCTTTTCGTAGTCTGACAGGTTCTCAAACCAGCCAACCGTCGTATCGTTGTCGTGGGTGCCTGTGTAAACCAGGCAATTGCGTTCGTAGCAGAAGGGCAAATAGGGATTACTAGCCCCGGAACCAAAGGCGAACTGTAAGATCTTCATGCCTGGAAATTCAAACTTGTTTCGCAGCGCCTCCACTTCTGGGGTAATGGTGCCCAAATCCTCTGCAAGGATGGGTAGCTTGCCCAGCTTCTCGTTGAGGATCTCAAAAAAAGCTTCTCCGGGAGCCTTAATCCACCTGCCGTTTATGGCAGTTTTTTCGCCCTGCTTTACAGCCCAATAAGCCTCAAATCCTCGGAAGTGGTCAATGCGAATCAAGTCTACATAATCCAGCATCGCCTCAAAGCGCTGCACCCACCACCAGAAGTCATCAATCTGCAATTGATCCCAGTCGTAGACTGGGTTGCCCCACAATTGCCCGTTGGCGCTGAAGTAGTCTGGGGGGACACCTGCCATGAGTGCTGGTTCGCCCGTTTCTTTGTCCAGTCGAAAGTATTTCGGATTTGACCAAACATCAGAGCTGTTGTGAGCAACATAGATGGGAATATCGCCAATGATTTGGATATTCCGCTGGTTAGCGTAAATCTTCAGCTGTGACCACTGACGGAAGAATTCAAACTGCAAAAATTTGTGGTAAAAAATCTCACTGTTGAGCCGTCTTTGCCACTGCTCCAAGACTTCGGGCTCTCGTTTAGCAAGTGCCGGTTCCCAGGTATACCAGCTAGCTTCCTCATTAGCTTCCCGGAGGGCCATAAATAAAGAATAGTCGTCTAACCAGGATGCCTTGCGATCGCAGAACTCACCAAATAGCTTCTGCTGGGATTGGGTTGCTTTGGCTTTAAAGTTCTCGTATGCTTTCTTGAGCAAGGGCATTTTCGTCTGAATCACTTGCTCAAAATCGACTTTGTTGCCAGGAAACTCTGGCAGGTGGATGAAGTCTTCTTCGCTGAGTAATCCCTCATCACGCAGCAGTTCTGGACTAATCAGTAGAGGATTGCCAGCAAGTGCTGAGTAAGACATATAGGGAGAATTCCCAAATCCCGTAGGACCTAAAGGCAAAACCTGCCAAAGTTGTTGGGCACTCTCCTGCAAAAAATCAACGAAGCGATAAGCTTCTGAACCTAAGTCACCAATACCGAATCGGCTGGGAAAGCTAGTGGGGTGCAGCAAAATGCCACTGGATCTGGGAAAAGGCATAACTAACCGCCTATTAGAGCAATCGAATTACACGAAATTTACCATGGAACGGTATTGCCCCTCAGACTGAAAGGGCGATTCTCGTTCATTGTTGATTGTTTATGGTTCATTGCAGTTCTTTATGAACTACCCTACCGCCATCCCTCCCCCAGATAGAAGCACAGTGGCTTTCTGGCGGGGTTCTGTACTTAACCAGATTTAGGGCAAGATATTTAATATGACTTACCGAAATCCAGCTCCTACGGTTGACATCATCATCGAACTGGTGGACCGACCGCATCGACCAATAGTGCTAATTGAGCGCCGGAATCAACCCCTTGGTTGGTCAATTCCCGGCGGCTTTATTGATTACGGGGAATCCGCTGAAATGGCTGCACGGCGGGAAGCTGAGGAGGAGACAGGCTTGCAGGTAGAGCTCGTTGAGCAGTTCCATGTTTATTCCGATCCCAATCGCGATCCGCGCCAGCACACTCTGAGCATTGTGTTGCTCGCCACAGCAATGGGCGAACCCAAGGCGGGGGATGATGCCAAGGGATTGGGAATATTTGAATCTTGGCGGATTCCACCTGAACTTTGCTTTGACCACAACCAGATTCTGCAAGATTATTGGCTTTATCGGCACTACGGGATACGCCCTCGCGTGTCTTAGCATTACCTGAGATATTTAATCACACAGACTAATGAACTTCTTCCTGCTTGCATTGTGGCGTGAATCAAACTATAGTTTATTGATTCGGATTAACCGAACTATTGAATTAAGTGGAGCGAGTAGCAAGTGATAAGTGAAAGAAATAAATGTTTCGGCTTGCCTACTCCTTAATAACGAAGAGGATAAAATCTTGCCGCACTTATTCGACTCTTACCAATTAAAAAGCGTGAAGCTACGCAACCGCATTGGTGTTTCACCTATGTGCCAATACAGTTCTGAAGATGGCATAGCTACAGACTGGCATCTGGTTCATCTTGGTTCTCGTGCTGTGGGTGGCGCAGGACTGATCATTGCCGAAGCTACCGCTGTCGAAGCAAGAGGGCGCATTTCTCTTGGTGATGCGGGGATTTGGTCAGACAGGCACATCGAACCACTCCAGCGCATCAACCGATTTATCAAACAGCACGGCGCTGTAGCAGGAATTCAACTTGCACACGCCGGGAGAAAGGCAAGCGCAGCGCGTCCTTGGGAAGGCGATCATTCGCTTAAAGATGAAGAGGGCGGTTGGGAGACTTTGGCACCAAGTCCAATAGCTTTTGGAGATGAATTATGGCGGATACCTAAAGAAATGACGCCGAAAGATATTCGGGAAGTGCAAAGCGCCTTTCGATCAGCGGCAGTGCGATCGCTTGAAGCAGGTTATGAGTGGCTGGAATTGCATTTTGCCCACGGTTACTTAGCACATAGCTTTTACTCACCGCTATCAAACAAACGCACAGATGAGTTTGGCGGCAGTTTTGTCAATAGAATTCGATTTGCGCTAGAAACAACTCACGCTGTCAGAGAAGTATGGCCTGATCTCCTGCCCTTAACGGTCAGGCTATCTTGTTCGGATTGGGTAGAAGGCGGTTGGACGATTGAAGATTCGGTAGAACTCTCTAAAAAACTGAAAGCAGAGGGCGTAGATCTGATTGATTGTAGTTCCGGTTTCAATTCTCCCGATTATAAAAATTATCCCTTTGGTGCAGGTTGGCAAATTCCCTTCTCCGAACAGATCCGCAAAGAAGCCGACATTGCTACAGCGACTGTAGGTTTCATCACCAACGCAATGCAAGCCGATCAAATTATTCGCAATCAGCGTGCAGATATTGTACTCTTAGCAAGAGAAATGCTGCGCGATCCATATTGGCCCTATCGCGCTGCCCAAGAGTTGCATCAGAAAGAAACAGCAACATTACCTGTTCAATATGCTAGTTGGCTGTAAGGTTAACCAATTGGCAGGATTGAATAAAATTGCTAAGTTATTAACGACTTGAAGATTTTCTAAAATAACCACCATTAATACAATAGGAGAACTTGATGACGGCATTAACTCAAGAACAAAACTTACAGACAAACCCATTGGATGTGCCAACAGCGATTAAGCAGCGTCGTTCAATTAAGAGTTTCCAATCGAAAGAGATCGCGCCTGAACTGCTTAGGCAACTTGTTGAATTGACTGTGGCTGCACCCAGTAGTTATAACATCCAAGACTGGCGCATAATTCTTGTGCAGGACGAGTCTCAAAAAGCTGCTCTTGCAGAAGCGGCTTGGGGTCAAAAACAGATCGTTGAAGCTCCTGTTACCTTTGTGTTTGCTGCTGATGCCACAGGCTGGAAAAAAGATCTAACACCGATTTATAACCAGGCAATTCAGAATGGTGCTTGGACAGAGGGAACAGTGAACTATTTCCAAACTGCTATCCCTCAGTTTCACGCAGGATTGCAGGACAAGAATCGTGAGTATGCTATTAAAGATGCCACGATTGCCGCTACCCATTTAGTATTAGCGGCACAAAGTCTGGGTTTGTCTACGTGTTTGATGAATGGCTGGATTGAGGACAAAGTTAAGGAAGTGATCGGTGCTGCTAACGAGCCGGATTTAGCGATCGCACTGCTTGTGCCTGTTGGGTATGCAGCAGAACCACGTCTGAATCCAGGTCGTCTGCCATTCCCGGACAAAGTCTTTGTAGACAGATTGGGAAAACCATACAACGGTTGATGCAAGCATTAGCGAAACATAAGGTGCGTTACGGCGAAGCGCCTAACGCATCTTACCCGAAGCAGGAATGCGATCTCATCCTTTTCTTAAAAGATAATCGGGATGGAGAAGTCTAGATCCAGAAGCCGCCGCTCAAAAAATTGGCAACCCGAAAGCAATGACTCGCAAAGTAATTCGTACAGATAAAGCACCAGCACCAGTAGGACCGTATAATCAAGCCATTGTCGCTACTGGCCAGACGATTTTCGTGGCTGGTCAAATTGCCCTCCACCCCAGCACTAGTGAGATTGTCGGGACAGGAGATATCACCAAGCAGACAGAACAAGTCATGGCTCATCTCGAAGCTATACTTGCTGCGGCTGGTGCGACCTTCCAGAATGTGGTGAAAACCACTGTATTTCTGGTAGACATGAACGATTTTGCGGCGATGAACGCAGTTTATGCTCGATATTTTGATGCCGCAACAGCACCTGCCCGTGCCTGCGTGCAAGTGTCTCGTTTACCCAAGGATGTGTTGGTAGAAATTGAATGCATCGCTGTAGTTTAGCAGCGATCTGGGGGAGTAGATGATTGTGAATTTTGAATTTTAAATTTTGAATTTAAAAGAGGTTGGGAGGTTGGGTTGACCTGATCCGAAAAGTATTGCAGCATATCAAGTTTGGTAGCATCATTCTTATATGCAAAGACCAACTTAGCTGCACTCACTGTGGAAAAATGCAACCTTTTCCATACCAATGAGCCCCGACTTGGTATCAGATATTTCTCTACAAGCTGACCCAAAAGTAAGCCGGAGCTACTAAACCCTAACCCCAAGAGCATGATAGTCAATTCTGCACTGTTCAAAATTACGGCATCTGGTTGTAAAAAGGTAATTAACAACGCTGCTGAAGTTGATAGGCAACCCAAAACTAAAGATAGCGTGACACTACTTCGAGAAAAGGTATAAACCTTTGTATAAGCTAGCAGATAGGCAATCACAGGTATGCACACTGCCCACAGGTAAGCAGCGTAAAAATACAAAATTAGGTTGATAATTTCGCCGCCTTTGAGAGCAACTGCCAAAGCTATCAAGGCGTTCACTCCGGCGACTAAAACGTAATTCCTATAGGATTGGGGAACAATTTCTAGGTCGAAAACAGTTTTGGTCTGTATCCGCAACACGCTACTTCCTAGACCAAGGGCTGGCACGGCTAAAGCTACAATCAGCAGCCTGCCTCCAAGTTGGTCTGGTCCACCGCCAACCCAAGCCAAGATATAGGGAATGACTTCCTTCCCGCCAAGAGTTAGAGGTAGAATACCTGCGTGTTGCGCAGCAATCACCACAGCAGAAGGGAGAAAAGCTAGAACCATCAGCAGCAGGCCAGCAAGAACACTACCAAGATAAACAGTGCGGATATCTTTCGCCTGAACCAGATACTGCTGACACTTCATGTCAATCATCACCAGCAGAATGGTGGAGAGGGAAACGCCAATGGTTTCAGATGGAGTAGTTCGGTTGAGTGAGAAAACAAACTCTAGGGGCAATCGCCCATAATTTGGTAAGCCGTTCAACATCCATAGCCCATAGACTAGTGCCAGGATATTGACCAAGAGTAGCCCGCGAAAAATCCAGCTGACTCTTTCCACTGGCAGCAGAGAGAGAACCCAAAATAACAACATCAAAGCAATCATACTGGGAAGCGCCGATATTCCTATCAATTTGAGAATAGAAGCGGCGGCGACGATCTGAACTGCTTCAATGCCAATCAGGGATGTCCATGACATGATCCCAACACCGACTTTGACCAGCCTGCCGTAGCGGTTTCCCAGGATTGTCCAGATTTGCTCAACTTCTGTCCAGTAAAATTTCCCTAAGGCGATCGCAGCGAGCGTGCCCAAGCTAATAGAAACAGTATAGAGACTACCAGCAACGCCATTAGTCATCGCTTGCTCGGCAGTTCCTAGGAGGAATCCCAAGCCGTAATGGGCAGAAACCAGCAAAGTTGCTAGGGACAAAACATCTAACTTGCGCTGCGAGGAAGGATTCATAGTCAAGCTCTATCCTTCCCTTGACGTATCTTGTGCCTTGAAGCCTGCTTCATCGCGATCGCTTTCCTCATTCAACTGAGTACTTATAACAATGTAGGCAATTTGAAGGATAAAATCAAATATCTTAATTTTTTAGATTGATAGATAAAAGTGATTATACTGCGGCTAGGCTATAAGTTAAGACAGATGTTCCGTATAGGGCTAATCGCTTACATCTGGCACGTTGCAATGAAGCTGGTAGCTCAACGCTACCGAGAGGCGATCTCCCGGTTTCTATGAATTGACGATCCTGGCAGTTGCCATTCATGTGCTGTGTCTCATTGATGGTCTAGTTTTCGTAATTAACTTCATTTACTGACTATCAACTCTGTTTTCAATCACATTCTGAATAGATTTAGGGACATTCGATAGAAAGTTGTAACCAGTTGCCGCTTCGATTTTCCGAATGGTAGTTCTGTAAGTTTTCCAGGTGTTCTCTTTGATACCAGGTGCATTAGGTATATCAACAGCGATCGCCCGCGTGCGGCTGGTCACTCCACTGATGCCCTGAGCAGGTTTATCTAAGACGACAATAATTTTCCAAGTCCTTGCTGGAATATAGATTTTATCTTTCAGCTGCCCTTTCTGTCCGGAGCCTCCGGAAATAATATAGAGTTCTTTGCCTTGATTTGCCAAGTCTCTAGAATACGCTTCTAACTGCTCCCAGGGGCCTCGATTGTCATCAGGAGCTTGAGGAATAATATTTGTCATTAGGAAAGTTGCAGAGTTATCTGTTTCATTCCTTGTGCGATCTGCTGAAGGGGCCATGTGGCCCTTGTCATAGCCGCTGTTGATATAGTCGGTTGGTGTTACCCGATACCAGCCACTGGGAAGTGTGTCGTCAGGACGAAAATCGTTCTGGCGCTGGGTGTTGCCTAACCACGACCTATTCAGTTGCCAACTCACCCAGTTTGGGGTTTTGTTAATGTTGTTATAAGACAACGCATACTGTGGCTTTTCCATTAGGTAGTTTTTTTCGTTAGTGATATTGGTAACGGCATTGCTGGGATTACCAAGCGTAAGATGAACACTTGTAGAGATAGTTTGAGTTTCGAGACTGCAACCGAAGCTAAGCAGCAAGAGTAAACCGACAGCTAACATCCAATAGGTTGAAATGCACTTGAACATAAGCAGTTCGTTCAATAATGATAGATTGAGAAATTGGCCGGTATAACCTTACACTAAGCTAATAGTATTGTGCAGAAAGTGCATCTGTGCAAAAAAAACTAGACGAAAATCAATGCCAAAAACTCTTTGGAAGAGAATACGGTTGAGTTTAACTATCGCTAGTACTGTCTTGGTACTGGCAAGCAGCAGCAACGCTGCTGATGTCCCCGCCAACCAGACAGGACGTCTAAGCGAAACAGAAATCTCTGCACAGCTAAAAACTGTTCTTGGTTGGCGCACTGATGGCAAGCAAATCAGCCGCACTTTTCAATTTAAAGACTTCGTTGAGGCAATCAGCTTTGTCAATCGCCTCGTTGAGCCAGCTCAGAGGGCTGGGCACCATCCAGATATTATGATTGTCTACAATCAGGTGACACTCAGCCTGACAACCCATGATGTGGGAGGACTGACAAAGCAAGACTTCGCTCTGGCTCGGATCATCTCTCAGTTAAGGGATAATCGATAGTAGATAATGGACAAAAAAACCTTGGACTCATCTGAGTATGTTGACCAGATGGCTATGCTGCTCGATCTGCAACTTAACCCAGAGCATCGACTAGGCGTGATCGAGAACTTTGAGAGAGTTATACTGATCGCGCAGCTCGTTAATGAATTCCCTCTACCAGACACCATCGAAGCAGCACCAGTGTTTGAACCATGACCTTAGATTTGAAGCAAGCCGATGCTGTTGCCACTGCCACCGCCATCCGCACTAAAGCAGTCAGTGCTAAAGAAGTTATCACTGCTAGCTTAGAGCGAATTGCGGCCCACAATGAAGCCTTAAACTGTTTTACAACAGTAACATCTGACACAGCCTTAGCCACGGCAGAGCAAGTTGATCAGAAAATTGCCAAAGGTGAAAAGCTAGCTTTCCTAGCTGGCGTACCCTTTGCTGTTAAAAATTTATTTGATGTAGCCGATTTGACAACGTTGGCGGGCTCAAAAATTAACACTACTCACCCCCCAGCGACTGAAGATGCCACAGCGGTAGCGACACTGAAACGGTTCGGTGCAGTGCTAGTTGGTACGCTCAACATGGATGAGTATGCTTATGGGTTTGTCACCGAAAACTCTCACTATGGTTCCACCCATAATCCCCACGATCTGACTCGGAGTGCTGGTGGTTCTTCTGGTGGTTCTGCTGCTGCCGTTGCTGCTGGTTTAGTACCTCTGACTCTCGGTTCTGATACCAACGGTTCGATTCGCGTTCCTGCTTCCCTATGTGGGATATTTGGCTTCAAACCAACCTATGGTCGTTTATCAAGGGCTGGTGTGGTGTTGTTTGCCACTAGTTTTGACCACATCGGTTCTTTTGCTCGTTCTGTCCGTGATATTGCTACCGTGTTTGATGCCTTACAAGGGGGAGATGCCAGAGATCCAGTTTGTACGGAGCTGCCACCAGAACCCTGTTTGCCTCAAATATCTCAAGGTCTTGATAGTATACGAATTGCAATCGCTGATGGCTACTTTGCCCAAGGGGCTGAAGCGGAAGCTTTGGAGGCTGTGGCACAAGTGGCTCAAGCATTGGGTGTCAAACGGCGCGTTACCCTGCCAGAATCCCATCGTGCCCGTGCTGCCGCCTATGTGATCACCGCTAGCGAAGGTGCTAATCTGCATTTGGCCAATCTGCGATCGCGCCCCCAAGATTTTGACCCCGCTACTCGCGATCGCTTCCTAGCTGGGGCGATGATTCCCGCCACTTGGTACATCCAGGCACAACGATTTCGCACCTGGTATCGCGATCGCGTCCGAGAAGTCTTTCGCGATGTGGACGTGATTTTAGCTCCCACCACGCCTTGTGTTGCTCCAAAACTCGGTCAAGAAAAGATAGTGATTGATGGTGTGGAAATGCTGGTTCGCCCTAATTTAGGAAGGTTCACCCAACCCCTGTCCTTTATAGGCTTACCTGTTTTATCTGTGCCGATTCACCGCTCTGGGGCTCTACCCTTAGGAGTGCAGTTGATTGCAGCACCCTATGATGAAGCTCTGATCTTGCGAGTAGCAGCACAGCTTGAAGCTATGGGCGTTGTATCATCTCCTGTGACTCCTCATTGAGATTTTCTGTTACAGAAGTTTAATTAGTGTCTATCCTTGTAGAAAAACCCTCTGGCCAAGTGGACAGAGGGCGTATTCCGTTTCTTGGCCCTCTAAAAATGAGGGCATCATCAGTTTAAGCTCTTGGACAAGATCAGTACTTAGTTAGTTATATGATGTAACTAGCTACTACAAGTAAAAAATCAGGGAGAGCGACACCGCTCCCTGATTATGGCTGATGTGTTTCGTTCTAAACTTTAACGCCGTCTGCTGCCGAAAGAGCGACTTCCACTGAAAGAGCGCGATCGCCCACTACTGCCAAAACTACTTGGGCTTTTCTTGTAAGGAGTCGATTCCTCAGATCGACGTAGAGTGCTCGAACCATAGCCAGACCCACTAGATCTGTTACCATACTGTGTTGGCACTCTCCGAGTTGTGGTTGGTTCCTCAAATCCAGGCGAGTTGAAGCGACCAGCTGTCCGAACGGTTTGACGATTTCTTACCGCCGGTGGGGGAGCTTGGTAACGAGTTTGGTATTGCTCTACTGCTTGGCCATAGGTGTTGCCATAGCCACCATAGCCAAACATAGTCCCTCCTGATTGATAAACTGGCGGCACGTAATAGTGAGGTCTAAATAACAGGTTACCCACAGCTTGACCAGCCAATGCTCCCGCAAAAGGAGCCCAGAAGTTAGATTCCTGACGCACCACAACTGGTCGAGATTCACCAGTTTGAGGGTCAGTCCGAGTTTCGGTTACGTTGTGAACGTATTCAACTTTGAAGTCTTCTGTCAAATATAGGGCTGCCTGACCGTTATTAACACTCAGATAACTCTTCTTCCCTGCGGCAATATCTGCATCTGTCAGACGAGCTAGTTGTAAATTAGTGGTGTGAAAAACCGGGGGAGTGCCTGATGGAGTATTGAGCAACATAAGAGTGTATTCTCCATTAGCATCATTGTAGCTAGCCTGTTGCACCGAGTATTGCCCTTCAGGTAACCGGCTTTGAGCCGATGTTGTGTTGAAGCGTGGATTCTGAGATTGTGTTGGGGTAGGAGAACTACAGGCAAATGTAGTCAAACACAATACCAGGGAAATAGAAAGGATTGCTAATTTGCGTAACATAGACAGGTGATATTGATTTTGGATTTTAAAAGAGGTAAAGACTAAGAGAAAACCATGAGACTAGAGAGTTGGGATCTATTATCCTTTTCTAATTCCTTAACTAGGAAATTTTAGCCTAACAGCCCTCTCTTGACAGCCAGAGCCTAAGTGTAAACTAGATTGACACAATAATATGTAGAGTGAGTGATAGCCAACCCTACAAGCTTTAAGAAATAATTTTTAACAGCTCATGTCTCACTCTCTTCCACTACAATTTACAAAGGAATCAGTTCTGGAAAGTTCAGCAACAATTGGTCGTTTGTCAATTGATCGCCCAACCGTGCTGGAGAAAAGTGAACCTGAATAGCTCGCAGTCTTTCTTGATAGTGCAGGTTAATTAAAGCTTTTAAACCTGCTTTTAGGGCACTGACGTTAGCGAGATCGCCTTCCAGCGCGGGTTCTTCACCCTGATAAGCAACCGTAATCATTACAACTAAGTTACGAGTGAGCGGCAAAGATAACGGTTCATCTTTCTCTGAACTAGATGTGGCATAGTCTGTTTCGCTCAGATAGCGTTCAGCAGAGTCGGTAAACAACACATTTACATAGTCTCCAGCTCCGCCTTCATCCCAGAAAACATCGCCTTCATTTGCTACCGATAGCCAATAAGCGTCATATTGTAACAAGTTCTGGCAAATCTCAACCAGTCCTTTTCCCAGAACGTTAAGCTCTCCGTCTGATTCGACTGCTTCCCTACCAGCGCGATTGAGAATCCCCAATAGCGGTGCCACCTCTGCACCTGCGAGATGAATAAACAATCGAGTGACTACAAATCGCGTTTTACCAGTAAACCGATTGAAGCGATCGCGCCAAGATGTCATGATTTGCCCTGCTACTAAATAGCTAAA